>JAPLOH010000051.1 GCA_026400845.1 Alphaproteobacteria bacterium | reverse complement strand
TGCGACTCGTGCGCGCCTCCGAAGGACGGCAACTGGTAACAACGCGTTTCAGAGGACGCAAAAGGAATCTGCATCAGCGCTAGGGCTTTGGCCGACCGCGAGCCGTGGGGCCGTGCTTTGGCGATCTGGCAGCATCGTGCGAGATAGGGACATGACCCAGCCCCCCCTGCCCGGCACCGAAACACTGGACCCGCGCTATACGCACCTCGACACCTGGCCGCCATCAGCCAGGATCGAGGCGATGTGGGAGGGCCAGATGGCCGCGGTCGCGGCGGTCCGCCCGGCGCTGCCGGCGATTGCCGCGGCCAGCGCGGCGGCGGCAACACGCCTCGCCGCCGGTGGGCGGCTGGTCTATGCCGGGGCCGGCACCTCCGGGCGCATCGGCGTGCAGGACGGCGCCGAACTGCCGCCAACCTTCGACTGGCCGGTGGAGCGCATCGTCATGCTGATGGCCGGCGGCGCGGCGGCCTTCACCCGTTCGATCGAAAACGCCGAGGACGACGGCGCTGCCGCCGAAGCCGCGGTGGCCGAGCACGGCATCGGCGCGAACGACGTGGTGCTCGGCGTCGCCGCCAGCGGCAGCACGCCCTTCACCACTGCCGCGATCCGCGCGGCGCGCGCGCGGGGGGCGCTCACCATCGGTATCAGCAACAGCGCCGGCGGCACGCTGCTCGCCGCGGCGGAGCATGCCATTCTCGCGGAAACCGGGGCCGAGGTGGTCGCGGGCTCCACCAGGATGAAGGCGGGGACGGCGCAGAAAGTGGTGCTGAACCTGTTCTCCACCGAGGTGATGATCGCCCTCGGCCGGGTTCACCAGGGCCTCATGGTCGACATGCTGGCCAAGAACGCCAAGCTCCGGCAGCGCGCCATCCGCATGCTGCGGACCCTCACCGGCGCGCCCGACGCCGCCCTCGAAGCGGCTCTGGCCACCGCCGACGGCAACGTCAAGATCGCCGTACTCGTGCTCCAGGGCCTCGATCGCACCGCCGCCGAGGCGCTTCTGACCGTCCATGGCGGGCATTTGCGTGCGGCACTCGCCGGGCGTGGCCAATGAGCGTTATCCGCGCCGCGCGCCTGTTCGATGGGACGCGTTTCGATGAGGCCCGCGATGTGGTGATGGAAGCCGGCCGCGTCACCGCCCTGCGTCCTGCCGGCAACGGCGCGGCAGCGGAACTCCCGGAAGGCGCGATCCTGGTGCCCGGTTTCATCGACCTGCAAGTGAACGGCGGCGACGGAGTGATGCTGAACGACGACCCCGCGCCCGGCCGTCTCCGGCGGATTGCCCGTGCCCACGCCAAGTCCGGCAGCACCACCATCCTGCCGACGCTGATCAGCGGCACACGGCCCTTGTTGGCGGCCACGCTGGCGGCGGGGCGGGCGGCGATCGGCGAAGGGGCGGCGGGAGTCGCGGGGCTCCATCTGGAGGGGCCGTTCCTCGCACCCGCCCGCCGCGGGGTGCATCCGGCCGAGGCGATGACCCTGCCCACCGAGGATGACATCGCCGCCCTCTGCGCCCCCTTCCCCGGCCGCCTGCTGGTGACGCTGGCACCCGACATGGTGGCGCCCGAAATGGTGGCGCGGCTGGTGGCCGCCGGGGTGATCGTTTTCGCCGGGCACACCGACGGCACCTTCGCGCAGATGCAGGCCGGGCTCGCCGCGGGGATCAGCGGCTTCACACACCTGTACAACGCCATGTCGCCGCTCACCGTGCGCGAGCCGGGCGCGGTGGGTGCGGCACTCGACCACCCAACCGCGCGGGCCGGCATCATTGCCGACCGGCTGCATGTGCATCCCGCCGCAATCCGCGTGGCGCTGCGCTGCATGGGGCCGGAGCGGCTGTTCCTGGTCTCCGACGCCATGGCCACCGCGGCCTCGGACGTGACGTCCTTCGAGCTCTACGGCCAGAAAATCACCCTCACCGACGGACGGCTGACCAACCAGGGCGGCACACTGGCCGGCGCGCACCTCACGATGGCAGAGGCGGTGCAGATCGCGGTGCAGGACATCGGCATTCCGCTCGCCGATGCGCTGATGATGGCAACGCGTACGCCAGCCGAAGTACTCGGCCGCGCGGATCTCGGCCGCATCGGCCGCGGGGCGGCGGCCGATCTCGTGGCCCTTGACCGCGAATTGCGGGTGATCGGCGTGTGGCAGGCCGGCCAGCGCCTCCGCTGAGCGGTACGCCGATGCGATGACGGCGTTGCCCCGTTACCCATGGTTGCATCGAGGCGGATATTGAGTCAGCGTGCCAGTGGTTCAAACCAAAAGAACAGGGAGACTGGCATGACCT
The DNA here is from genome assembly GCA_026400845.1 of Alphaproteobacteria bacterium. Taxonomy (GTDB): domain Bacteria; phylum Pseudomonadota; class Alphaproteobacteria; order Acetobacterales; family Acetobacteraceae; genus CAIYPH01. Next base: position 40,469 of record JAPLOH010000051.1, on the reverse strand, counting down.
CACTTCCAGCGCGCATCATGCGTGCCGGCCGTTACGCATTGGCCGCGGGCGCCGCGATGCTCTTCACGAGCGTTGTCGCGCAGGCGCAGGTGGCCCCGCCCCCGGGGCCGACCGTTGACGCCATCAAGAAGCGCGGGGTGCTCAACTGCGGCATCGACACCGGGGTTCCCGGCTTCGCCTTCCAGGACAACAAGGGCGTCTGGCACGGCATCGACATCGACTATTGCCGCGCCGTGGCCGCCGCCGTGCTCGGTGACCCCAACAAGGTAAAGTACACCGGCACCACTGCCGCCGCGCGCTTCACCGTGCTGCAGTCCGGCGAGATCGACATGCTGGTCCGCGATTCGACGCTGACCTTCACGCGCTCCACCGTGCTCGGCCTCGATGAGGTCGCGATCAACTTCTATGCCGGCCAGGGCTTCCTGGTCCGCAAGTCGATCGGCGTGACCAAGGCGGCCGAGCTTCAGGGCGCCACCATCTGCACCGTCACCGGCGCGACGCTCGAGCTCAACATCGCCGACTTCGCCCGCTCCACCGGCGCCAAGATCGGCACGCTGCTGTTCGAGAAGCCGGAAGAGGCGATCGCCGCCATGGAAGCCGGCCGTTGCGACGGCTACACCGACGATACCGGCTCGCTGGCGGGCATGCGTTCGACCCTGAAGAAGCCCGACGAATGGTTCGTCATGCCCGAGCTGATCTCCAAGGAGCCGCTTGGCATTCATGCCCGCTCCGGCGATCCGCGCTGGCAGAAGATCCTGTTCTGGCTCGACAACGCGCTCAAGTCCGCCGAGGAATTCGGCGTGACGCAGGCCAATGCCGACCAGATGAAGGCCTCCAAGGACCCGTTCATCCTGCGCCTGCTCGGCGTCGAGGGTGAGACCGGCAAGGCACTCGGCCTCGAGGAAGCCTGGGCGTTCCGCGCCATCAAGACCACGGGCAACTACGGCGAGATGTACGAGCGTCACTTCGGCCCCAAGGCACTCAACCTGCCGCGTGGCCAGAACAACCTCTACACCAAGGGTGGCCTGCATTACCCGTTGCCGATCCGCTGATCGGCTGCTGATGACACAGGGGTCAGCGCCTTGACGACACGACAGAAGGCGCTGACCTGGCAGGCGGTGGTGGCGGTGGTCACCGCCGCCATCCTGCTGTTTTTCGCCCGCAATGTGTCGGACAACCTGGCGATCCGCGGGCTGTCCTTCGGCTTCGCCTTTCTCTGGAGCAAGGCCGGATTCGATATCCCGTTCCATCTCGTCGAATGGGACGTGAACTTCTCCTATGGCCGCGCGTTGTGGGTCTCCGGCGTCAACACACTGTTCGCGGCGGCGATTTCCATCGTGGTGTCCTCGGCACTCGGATTGACTCTGGCGCTGATGCGGCTGTCGGGCAATCTCCTGGCCGCCGGGACGGCGCGCACGCTGATCGAGATCATCCGTAACACGCCGCAGCTGCTGCAAATCGTGTTCATCTATTTCGCCGTGCTGCAGGCCCTGCCGCAGCTGCGCCAGAGCTATAATCTCGGCGCCGGGCTTTTCCTCAACGTTCGCGGCCTCTACGTCCCCGCCGCCTCTGGCACGGCTTGGGACTGGATCACCGGGCTCACGCTGATCGCCGTCGCGCTCGCCGCCGTGCTGTGGCGACGGATCGGCATGCAGTTGCCGCGGCTGCTGGTGCTGCCGCCGATCCTGATCACCGGCCTGGTCATCGCCGGCTTCACCGCGACCTGGGACCCGCCGGCGCTGAAAGGGTTCAATTTCGCCGGCGGCGTGCGCATCCCGCCCGAGGTGCTGGCGATTGTGCTGGGGGTGTCGATCTACACCAGCGCCTTCATCGCCGAGAACGTGCGGGCCGCCATTCTCGGCATCCATAAGGGCCAGACCGAGGCGGCGCGCTCGCTTGGGCTCTCCGCGGGGCGGACGATGGCGCTGGTGATCCTGCCGCAGGCGTTGCGCATCCTGATCCCGCCGCTGACCAGCCAGTATCTCAACATCATCAAATCCACCACGCTGGGTGCGGCGATCGCCTACCCCGAGATCCTGCAAATCATGGCGCGCACCGTGCTCAACCAATCCGGCCGTGCCATCGAGGTGATGACCGTCGTGCTCGGCGTGTTCCTCGCGGTGAACCTCATCACCTCGCTAGCGATGAACCATTGGAACCACAAAATGGCGCTGCAAGGCCGATGAAAATCCTGCGCGCCCTGTTCGGCTCCCGCGGCAACGCGATCATCTCGCTGCTGATGATCGCGCTGTTCGCCTGGGTGGTGCCGCCCTTCATCTCCTGGGCCTTCGGCCATGCGGTGTGGGACGCAGTGAACCGCGCCGCGTGCAGCGCGGCCGATACCGGTGCCTGCTGGGCGTTCATCAAGGCGCGTTTCGCCTTGTTCTTCTATGGCGTCTACCCGGAAGGCGAGCGCTGGCGGGTGCATCTCGGCCTTGCCCTGCTCGTCGTCTTCGGCGTCGGCGCGCTGTTCTCACAGCGCCGCCGCGGCTGGTGGTTGCTCGGGCTGATGGTGCTGGTGCCGATCGCGGACGCCATACTCCTGGTCGGCGGCATTTTCGGACTTCGCCCAGTGCCGACCAACGACTGGGGCGGGCTGATGCTGAACGTGGTGATCTCCTTCGTCGCCCTCGGCGGCTCCATCCCGATCGGTATCGCACTGGCCTTCGGGCGACGCTCGAAGTTTCCGGTGATCCGCTATCTCTCCACCGTGCTGATCGAATTCTGGCGCGGCGTGCCGCTGCTCGCCGTGCTGTTCATGGGGCTCGTGCTGCTGCCGCTGTTCCTCCCCAACGGGGTGAACGTCGACAACCTCGTCCGCGCGCTGATCGTGATGACGATCTTCACCGGCGCCTACATGGCCGAGACCATCCGCGGCGGGTTGCAGGGTGTGGACTCCGGGCAGTCCGAGGCGGCGCGGGCGTTGGGCATGCACGAGGGGCAGGTGAACCTGCTGATCGTGCTGCCCCAGGCGTTGCGGCTGTCGATCCCCGGGATCATCAACATCGCGGTCGACCTGTTCAAGGACACCACGCTGGTCTCCATCGTCGGGCTGTTCGACCTGATGGGCGTGGTCAGCCAATCGCTCAAGGACACCGCCTGGACCGGGCTGGCCGCCGAGGGTTACGTCTTCGCTGCGGTCGTGTTCTTCCTGTGCTGCCTGGTGGTTTCCCCCGGCGGATCGGTGCTGGAGCGGCACTTCTCCACCGCCCCGGGCAGCGCGAAGCGCTGAGGCTAGCGAGAGAGAAAGGAAGCGGTTCTTTTTTGAAAAAAAGAACCAAAAAACTTGTATCCGTCTGCTCCGCTCTCTCCGCGGAGAGAGCGGAGCAGACGGATGAAAAGTTTTTGCTTCTTTTTTCAAAAAGAAGCGCTTCCTGCTTTCACATCACGCCAGCGCCTGGGCGATGTCGCGATAAAGGTCCTCCGGGTCCTCGACGCCGGCGGACAGGCGCAGCAGGTCGGGCGGGCAGGGCGAGCCGGCGCCCTCGATGGAGGCGCGATGCTCGATCAGGCTCTCGACGCCGCCGAGCGAGGTCGCCCGCTTCCACAACGTGACCCGCGCGGCGGTGGCGATCGCAGCTGCCTCACCGCCACGCACGCGGATCGACAGCATGCCGCCGAACCCACCCTGCATCTGCCGCCGCGCGACATCATGGCCGGGATGGCTTGGCAAGCCGGGGTAGAGCACTTCGGCAACCCCGGCGTGGTTGGACAGACGCAGCGCCAGCTCCATCGCGTTGTCGCAGGACGCCTTCACCCGCAGCGGCAAAGTGCGCATGCCGCGGATCAGCATATAGGCCTCGAACGGGCCGAGGATCTGGCCGAGGATGCTGCGGGTGCGGCGGATGCGGGCCCAGAAATCATCCTGCACGCGGGTCGCGAGCGCGCCGGCGATGACGTCGGAATGGCCGTTGAGGTACTTGGTGGCCGAATGCATCACGATATCGGCGCCGAGTTCGAGCGGCCGGGTGAGCAGCGGGGTGGCGCAGGTGGAATCGACCGCGACGCGGGCGCCGGCTGCGTGCGCGATGGCGGCGACGGCGGCGATGTCGGTGATGGTCCACATCGGGTTGGAGGGGGTTTCGAGCCAGATCAACCTGGTCTCGCCCGGCCGCACGGCGGCCTTCAGCGCCACGAGGTCGGTGGTATCGACGAGGTCGATCCTGAGCCCCCAGTCGGTCGCCTCGTGCAGCAGCCAGTGGCGCAGGCCCCAGTACATCACCTGGGGCGCGATCACATGGTCGCCCGGCTTCAGGGAGAGGAATACGGCGGTGGCGGCTGACATGCCGGAGCCCAGCACCATCGCGGCGGCGGCACCCTCGAGGGTGGCGATGATGGCTTCGGCCTCGCGCACGGTGAGGTTGTCGGGCCGGCCGTAGATGTTGCCGGAGCTGTAGGCGTTGTCGCGATCGCGGATGAAGGTGGTCGCGACATGGATGGGCGGCACGAGCGCGCGGCTCGGCTCGTCAATGGCGCCGAGCGCCTGGGCGGCGATGGTGCGGGGGGACCAGGTGGAGGTGTCGGGATGGGATGTCATGCGCTAGGTGTAGCCGCGCCACCTCGTCGCGACCAGCAAGGGAGCTGCAATGCGCCTCGTCATTTTCGTGCTGGCACTCCTGCTTGCCCTGCCTGCCCGGGCCGAAACCACGTTCGTCTCGATCCTGACCTACCACCGCTTCAACCCGCAAGGTTCGACTGGCGCGACAACGGTGAGCACCAAGGTTTTCGCCGCCCAGATGGCACGCATCGCCGAGCGAGCCATCCCGGTGGTGGTACTGCGCGCGGTTGTGCTGGGCGAGGGGCTGCCGGCGCGCGCGGTGGCGATCACCGCCGACGACGGGCACCGCTCGGTTTACACCGAGATGTTCCCCATCCTGAAGCGCCACGGCTTCCACGCGACGCTGTTCCTCAACCCGCCCGGGCTCGGCCAAGGCAGCTACCTGCGCTGGGAGGAGATCGCCGAAATGCTCGCCTCCGGGCTGATCGACTGCGCGCCGCACACCATCAGCCACCCGAACTTCCCCGGCGAGCGGGCGCGCCGGACACCACCGGACTTCGCCCGGTTCCTCGCGCGCGAGTTGCGCGACCCCCGCGAGGTGCTGGCGGCACGACTCGGCGTGGCGGCGGATCTACTGGCCTGGCCCTACGGCATTCACGACGCCGAGCTGGAGGAAGCCGCCGAGGCTGCCGGCTACCTTGCGGCCTTCGCGCTCGGCGGGCGAGCAGCACCCGCTGGCGCTCCCCGCTTCGCCATCCCGCGCTACCAGGTCTACGAGGCCGACATCGGCGCGCGGTTCGATGCGGTGCTCAACGGCGTGCCGCGCAGCGCCAAATAATCGGGCGAATCAGGGGTAAGCTGCCCAAATTTCAGGCTTATGTACGTCGCTTTCCAAAACAGTGTCACTGTTTCTTCATGGTGCAACCGCGGCCCGAATCCTGCTAGGAGATGGCCGCCAACAACAACAGGAGACCTGGCCGATGACCAAGCCGACTGACCCCAAGACTTCAGCCGAAGCGACAATGCGCGCCGCGCGCGGGTTCACGCGCCGTATCCTGCTGCGCCGCAGCGCCGCCATTGGTACCGTCGCCGCCATGGGCCCCTGGGTGGTGAAGGACGCGCTGTCCTCCTCCGGCGTCCTCAATGTGCTCAACTGGGACGACGAGCTGCCCAACCCCGTCATCCCGATGTTCGAAAGAAAGACCGGCATCAAGGTCAACACCACGCCGTTCAGCCAGAACGAGGAGCAGATCAACAAGCTCCAGGCCACCGGCGGCGGCGGGTTCGACCTGTGCCAGCCCACCGCCAACCTCGCCCCGCCCTACAAGGAACTCGAAGTTCTCCAGCCGCTCGACATGAAGCGGATGGCGCTCGACAACGTCCTGCCGGCCTTCCTCAAGACCTCCGCCGATCTCTGGACCTGGGACGGCAAGCTCTACCACGTGCCGCATTGCTGGGGCTCCGAGGCGATCTCCTGGCGCACCGACCTCACCACGCTCGACTACAAGACCCTCTCCTACGGCACGATGTGGGAAGACAAGTACCGCGGCAAGGTGCAGGGCCGGCCGCACTCGCTGATGCTCGGCATCGGCCTGTGGATGGACGCCACCGGCAAGCTGCCGACCAACCGCATGCTCGATGCCTTCAAGAACGAGGCCAGCTTCAAGAAGATCTACGACCAGATCCTGCCCTTCGCGATATCCAAGAAGCCCTGGATCAAGCAGTTCTGGGACAGCGCGGACAACACCAAGTCGGGTCTGCTCGACAACGGCGTGGTGATCGGCCAGACCTGGGACGGCCCGCCGATTTCGCTCAAGAAGCTCGGCAAGCCGGTCAGCTACATGGCCCCGCAGGAAGGTGCCATCACCTGGCTCGACGGCTGGTCGATGCCCAAGGCCGCCAAGAACATCGAGCAGGCCTATGAGTGGCTGAAGTTCGTCCATTCGGCGGAAGGCTCCGCGCTGGTTGCCGAAGGCTCGGGCTACAACCCGGTCGCCAAGGGTGCCGACGCGCTGCTCTCTCCGGCGGCGAAGAAGATCTTCTCCGAGGCCTATCCGGACGACGCGCTGGCGAAGATCTGGCCGCGCCCGGCCGAGCCCTCGTGGTTCGCCGACCTGCGCAACCAGTACGCCGAGAAGTTCAAGGCGGCGTGATCCCCTTGTCGCACCACGGTGAAGGTCCGCGGCGATGACCGCGGACGTTGAATTGGATGCGTTGACGGTCCGCTTCGGCACCTTCACCGCGGTCGACAAGGCCAGTCTGCGGATCGGGGAGGGAGAGTTCTTCTCCTTCCTCGGCCCGTCGGGCTGCGGCAAGACCACGATACTCAGGGCGATCTCGGGCTTCATCGACCCGTCCGAGGGCGCGATCCGCATCGGCGGGCAGGACATGCGCGGCATCGGCGCCAACAAGCGCCCGACTGCGCTGATCTTCCAATCCCTCGCGCTGTTCCCGATGATGACGGTGGCGGAGAACATCACCTACGGGTTGCGGGTGCGCGGCGTGTCGAAAGCCGTGCGCGCGAAAAAGGCCGACGAACTGCTCAACCTCGTGGCACTTGGCGATCAGGGCGGCAAGAAGGTCGACGAACTGTCCGGCGGCCAGCGCCAGCGCGTCGCCATCGCCCGCGCGCTCGCGGTCGAACCGCAGGTGCTGCTGCTGGACGAGCCGCTATCGGCGCTCGATCTCAAGCTGCGCCAACATATGCGCAACGAATTGCGCGCTATCCAGCGCCGCGTCGGCATTACGTTCATCTATATTACGCATGATCAGGGCGAGGCGCTGACCATGTCCGACCGCATCGCGGTGATGAACGCCGGGCGGATCGAGCAGGTCGGCGACGGCCGCAGCGTCTACACCGCGCCGCGCACCGCCTTCGTCGCCGGCTTCGTCGGCGAGAACAACGCGATGCGCGGCAAAGTGTCCCTGGCGGCGGACGGCTTCGCGGTGGTGGAAACGCCGCTCGGCCCCTTCCGTGGCACCAACCCGCTTGGCCTCGCACCCGGCGCGCCGGCAGTGCTGTTCGTGCGGCCCGAGGCGCTGCATATCGGCGGCGGCGAGAACATCTGCGAGGCGACGACCACCGAGGTCGCCTATGAGGGCAATCTCACTCATGTCGGGCTGCGCACCGATGCCGGCAGCCATCTGCTGGTGCTGCTCGGCGGCGGCGAGACGCGCGCGGCGCCGGCATTGGGCGCGCGGGTCGGGCTCGGCTTCGCCGCGGCCGACGCCACCGTACTACCGCCGGGCTGAGCGATGCTGGCATCGGTCGGCCATCCCTTCGTCATCGCGCTGCCGTTCGTGGTGGCGGCGATGTTCTGGTACATCGCGCGCCGCGAGCGCGCGCTCGGGTTGATCCAGGGACCAACCTTCTTTCAGCGCAACGGCACCGCGATCGGCGTGTTCCTGCTCGTCGCCGTGATGTTCTGGGCGGTGTTCCTGATCGTGCTGCCGCAGTTGTTCATGGTCGAACTCTCGTTCCGCCCGAAACTGCCGCCCTCGGCCACCGGCGGGCCGCGCGATGTCTACACGCTGCAAAACTACCATTATTTCCTGTTCGGCAGCCCCACCAGCTCGGCCGAATGGAACGTCGTCCACATCAAGGCGTTCTTCCTCACGATCTTCGCCTCGATCATGGTGACGCTGGGCAATTTCGCGCTGTGCTACCCGATCGCCTTCTACATGGCGCAGGTCGCCGGCGCCGCGCGGGTGCGCTTCCTGCTTCTGCTGCTGATCACGCCCTATTGGGTCAACGAGATCCTGCGCGCCTTCGCCTTCCGGGTGATCTTCTCGACCTCGGGCATCCTCAACAAGATCCTGCTCGGCAGCGGGGTGATCGCCGATCCGATCGATTTCCTCGGCCTCGACATCGGCATGTACGCCGGCCTCGGCTACGCCTATCTGCTGCTGATGGTGTTCCCGCTCTACAACGCCGTCGAAAACCTGCCGAAAAGCCAGATCGAGGCGGCGCGCGACCTGGGTGCGCCATGGTGGCATATCCATCTCTTCGTGGTGATGCCGTTCGCCAAACCCGGCATCGCCTCGGGCTGCACCCTCGTGTTCATGCTGACCTCCGGCGCCCTCGCGGCGCCAATGGTGCTCGGCGGGCCGCGTTCGCTGTGGTTCACGCCGATCGTCTATGACCGGTTCTACCAGGCCTTCCACTGGCCGCAGGGCTCGGCCTATGCCTTCATCCTGCTGCTCACCTGCGTGGCATTCGTCATGGCGGTGATGCGCATCGGCAAGCTCAGCCTGGGCGAGATCACCCGATGACCTCCCACACCATACGCCGCGCCATGGTCGGCCTCTACCTCGTGCTGTTCTTCACCTACTTGTTCGGCCCGCTGGTGATCATGAGCATCACCGCATTCAACACCTCGCCCTACCCGGCGATCATGCCGTTCGAGGGGTTCACCCTCGAATGGTTCCGCATCCTGTTCAACGACAAGGACATGATCATCGGGCTGCACAACAGCTTGAAGATCGGCGTGCTGGTCGTGCTCATCTCGGTGCCCTGCGGGTTGGCCGGCGCCATGTTGATGCACCAAGTCTATGCCCGGGCGCGCAGCTTCTACTACCTCATCGTGGTGTCCCCGGTGCTGACGCCCGGCGTCATCATCGGTATTTCCACCGTCATCTTCTGGAAGGATTTCACCGCCACCACCGGCGCCAGCTTCCTCTACGACGGCATCATCCTGGCCAGCCTCGGCCAGTCCTCCTTCATATCAGCCTATTGCATGCTGATCTTCCTCTCCCGCCTGCAGCGCTTCGACCGCGCGCTGGAAGAGGCGGGGCTCGATCTCGGGGCCAGCAATGCCCAGGTATTCTGGCACATCCTGGTCCCCTATCTGCGCCCGGCGTTCCTCTCCGCGGCGGTATTGGCGTTCCTGTCGAGCTTCGAGAACTACAACACCACCACCTTTGCCATCCTGGCGGAAAAGACCCTCACCACCGTGCTGGCCGGCCGCGTGCGCCAGGGTTCGACGCCGGCGATCAGTGCGCTGGCCGTCACCATCATCGCCGTCACCGTCGCGGGCACGATCATCTACGAGCTCGTCAAGCGCCGCGAGGACGCCCGCAAGGCCGCGACCATGCGCCGCGCGCAAGACGCCGAACGGCTGGAGATGGCCGCCACCTGACACGGACGGAACGGGGCGATCAGGCTTTGCCCGGCGGGTTCGGCTTGCTATGACGGGCGCGCGATAAGGAGTCTCGTCTTGAACAAGTCGTTTGGTGCGAACAGTCTGCGGTCCGGCCCCGATGAGCGCGGCCGCTTTGGCGAATTCGGCGGGCGTTTCGTCGCCGAGACGCTGATGCCGCTCATCCTCGAAGTGGAGCAGGCCTACAACGCCGCCCGCGCCGACCCCGCGTTCCAGCCCGAGCTTGACGCCTACCTGAAAAACTACGTCGGCCGCCCCAGCCCGCTGTGGTTCGCCGAGCGGCTGACGAGGGAGATCGGCGGCGCCAAGGTGTATTTCAAACGCGACGAGCTCAACCACACCGGCTCGCACAAGATCAATTCCTGCATGGGCCAGATCCTGCTCGCCAAGCGCATGGGCAAGACCCGCATCATCGCCGAGACCGGCGCCGGCCAGCACGGCGTCGCCACCGCCACTGTCTGCGCCCTGTTCGGCCTGCCCTGCACGGTCTACATGGGCGCCACCGACGTGGCCCGCCAGGCGCCCAACGTGTTCCGCATGAAGCTGCTCGGCGCCGAGGTGATCCCCGTGACCTCCGGCGCCTCGACGCTGAAGGACGCGATGAACGAGGCGCTGCGCGACTGGGTCGCCAATGTGCGCGACACCTTCTACATCATCGGCACCGTCGCCGGCCCGCACCCCTATCCCATGATGGTGCGGGACTTCCAGTCCGTCATCGGCGAGGAGACCAAGGTGCAGTTGCACGAGGCCGAGGGCCGCCTGCCGGATGTCTGCGTCGCCGCGATCGGCGGCGGCTCCAACGCCATGGGGCTGTTCCATCCGTTCCTCGATGACCGCTCGGTCCGCCTCATCGGCGTCGAGGCGGCCGGCCACGGGCTCGATACCCACGCCCACGCCGCCTCGCTCTCGCGCGGCCGGCCCGGCGTGCTGCACGGCAATCGCACCTATCTGCTGCAGGACGACGACGGGCAGATCCAGGAGGCCCATTCGATCTCCGCCGGGCTCGACTATCCCGGCATCGGGCCGGAGCATTCCTGGCTGCACGAGATCAAGCGCGTCGAATACGTCGCCGCCACCGACACCGAGGCGCTCGACGCCTTCCAGCTCTGCACCCGCACCGAGGGCATCATCCCCGCCCTCGAACCCGCCCATGCGCTGGCCTATGTGCGCAAGCTGGCGCCGACCATGGCCAAGGACCAGATCATCGTGATGAACCTCTGTGGCCGCGGCGACAAGGACATCTTTACCGTGGCCGATGCGCTGGGGGTGAAACTGTGAGCCGGATCGCCGCGCGCTTTGCAGCGCTGAAGGCCGAGGGCCGCGGCGCCCTCATTCCCTTCCTCGAAGCCTGGGACCCCGACGCCGCCACCTCGATGGAGATCCTGCGCGGCATGCCCGCCGCCGGGGCCGATCTAATCGAGATCGGCTGTCCCTTCACCGACCCGATGGCCGATGGGCCGACGGTGCAACTCGCCGGCCGGCGCGCGCTCAACTCCGGTGCCACCATGGTCCACACGCTGGCCATGGTCAGCGCATTCCGCACCGAGAACAACGAAACGCCCATCGTGCTGATGGGCTACCTCAACCCCATCCTCTCCTACGGCACCACCCGCTTCTGCACCGATGCCGCCGCCGCGGGGGTGGACGGGCTGATCATCGTCGATCTGCCCTCCGAGGAGGCCGACCTGATGGCCGGCGACGCCAAGGCCAACGGGCTCGACCTCATCCGCCTCGTGGCGCCGACCACCGATGACGCGCGGCTGCCCCTGGTCCTCGCCGGCTCCTCGGGCTTCGTCTACTACGTCTCGATCACCGGCATCACCGGCACCCGCACCGCCTCGGCCGACGAGCTGGCGGACGCCATCCCGCGCATCCGCAAGCACACCGACCTGCCAATCGCCATCGGCTTCGGCGTGCGCTCGCCCGCCCAGGCCGCCGCCGCGGTGAAGGCGGCGGACGGCGCGGTGGTTGCCTCCGCGCTGATCGACGGCATGGTGGCGACGCTGGATGCCGAGGGGCGCGCCGGGCCGAACAGCGTGCGCGTGGTGCTCGACCAGGTGCGCGCGCTGGCCGAGGCCGTGCGCGCGGTACGGAAATAAGGGACACATCATGAGCTGGCTGACCGAGTTCGTCCGCCCGAAAATCCGCACTTTGCTGGGGCGCCGCGAGGTGCCGGAGAATTTGTGGATCCAGTGCCCGTCCTGCCAGCAAATGATGTTCCACACGGAACTCGAAAAAACGCGGAAAATTTGCAGTCATTGCGGCCACCACATGCGCGCCAGCGTGGCCGAGCGGCTGAACTGGACCTTCGATGCCGGCACCTTCACCCGCATCGAACTACCGAAGGTGCCCGCCGATCCGCTGAAATTCCGCGATACCAAGCGCTACACCGATCGCCTCAAGGAGCATCGCGACAAAACCAACCTCGATGACGCGATCGCCGTCGCCCATGGTCAGATCGGCGGGCACCGCGCGGTCGTGGCGATCATGGCGTTCGACTTCATCGGCGGTTCCATGGGCGCGGCGGTCGGCGAGGGCATCGTCGCCGCCGCCAGGCTCGCCGTGCTGCAGGATGCGCCGCTGATCGTCTTCACCGCCTCGGGTGGTGCCCGCATGCAGGAGGGCGCGATCAGCCTGATGCAGATGCCGCGCACCGTGATCGCGACGCGCATGGTGAAGGAAAAGGGGCTGCCCTTCATCGTCGTGCTGACCGACCCGACCACCGGCGGGGTGACGGCCAGCTTCACCATGCTGGGCGACATCCAGATCGCCGAGCCCGGCGCCGAAATCGGCTTCGCCGGCGCGCGCGTCATCGCGCAAACCGTGCGCGAGAAACTGCCGGAGGGCTTCCAGCGCAGCGAATATCTCCTCGCCCATGGCATTCTCGATATGGTGGTGAAGCGCGACGCGCTGCCCGCCACCCTCGCCCGGCTGATCGGATTGCTGCGCGTCAAAATGAAGGAAGCCGCATAGGGGGCAGCCATGAGCCGCGCCGAAGCCATCATCGAGCGCCTGCACGGCCTCTATCCGAAGCTGATCGACCTCAGCCTGGAGCGGCTCGAACGCCTGCTCGCCGCGCTGGGCAATCCCGAGCGCCGCCTACCGCCGATCATCCATGTCGCCGGCACCAACGGCAAAGGCAGCACCTGCGCCTTCCTGCGCGCCATCGGCGAGGCGGCCGGACTGCGGGTGCACGTCTACACCTCGCCCCATCTGGTGCGCTTCAACGAGCGCATCCGCCTCGCTGGAAGCCTCGTCTCCGACGAAGTGCTGGCCGACGCCCTGGCCGAGGTGGAGCAGGTGAACGCCGGCCAGCCGATCACCGTGTTCGAGGTGCTGATGGCCGCGAGCTTCGTGCTGTTCGCCCGCGTGCCGGCCGATCTCTGCGTGCTGGAGGTCGGGCTCGGCGGGCGGGCGGACGCCACCAACGTGATCGCCGCCCCCGCCGCCTGCGCCATCACCTCGATTTCGCTGGATCATCGCGAGATGCTCGGCGACACCATCGCGCTGATCGCCCGCGAGAAGGCCGGCATCATGAAGCCCGGTGTCCCTGTCGTCACCGGCACGCAGCCGGACGAGGCATTCGCGGTGCTGCGCGCCCATGCCGCCGAGATCGGCGCGCCACTGCTCCATCGCGATGCGGACTGGCAAATGGCCCGCCGGGATACCGGCCTCGTCTACCGGGATGCCGGCGGCACGCTCACCCTGCCGCCCCCTTCCCTGCTCGGGCCGCACCAGATCGACAACGCGGGGATCGCGGTGGCCGCACTGAGGGCCTCGGGCCTACGGATTCCCGATGGCGCCTACGCCCGGGGACTCGCCACCGCCACATGGCCCGCCCGTCTGCAACGCCTCACCGGCCATCTCGCGCACTCCCTGCCGGCGGGGTGGGAACTCTGGCTCGACGGCGGCCACAACCCGGGCGGCGGCCAGGCACTGGCCGAGCACGCCGCCAGCTGGTCCGACCGGCCGCTCCATGTGTTGGTCGGCATGAAGCAGGCCAAGGACAGCGCCGAATTCCTCCGCCCCCTGATCCCGCACGCCACCACGCTCTGGGCGGTGAGCGAGCCGGGCCAGCATCTCGCCCTCCCGGTCGGGGCGATCATCGCCGCATCCGACGGCATTGCCCGCCCCGGGCCGACCATCGCCGCGGCGATCGCCCAACTCCCCCCCGGCCCGCCCGCCCGCGTGCTGATCTGCGGCAGCCTGTACCTCGCCGGCGAAGTGCTGAAGGCGGATGGCTGGGTCGGCGTGTGAAATTGGTCTGACATAAGTTCGCCAATCTGGACTTTCCCCGCGGACCAATCCCGCCGCACACTCCCCATCCCATACTGGGAGTCCGCCATGCCCACCCAAACCCGCGTCACCATAGCCGAAGCCAAGGTCGCCCCCTTGCCGCCCGGCCGCGCCTCCGCCCTGCTGCTCACCCACGGCACGCTCGAACTGCGCTGGTATGAACCCAAGGGCGCCGACACCCAGGCGCCCCATACGCGCGACGAACTCTACATCGTCGCGTCCGGCCGGGGCTTCTTCGTGCGCGAGGCCGAGCGCGTCCCCTTCGGCCCCGGCGACGCCTTGTTCGTAGCGGCGCGCGAAACCCACCGTTTCGAGGATTTCTCCGCTGATTTCGCGGTTTGGGTGATGTTCTACGGCCCGGAGGGCGGCGAATGCTCGAAGTGACCCCGCTGCGGCCGGAAGACAGGGCACGCTGGGCCGAGTTATGGGAGGGCTACCTGACCTTCTACAAAACCACCCTCCCCGCCTCCCGCTACGACCAAACCTGGCGGCGGATAATGGCGGATGCAGGGTTGTTCGGCTTCGGAGCCCGTCTCGACGGGCAGCTCGTCGGCATCACCCATTATCTGTTCCATGCCAGCACCTGGGGCGAAGACGTCTGCTATTTACAGGACCTATTCGCCGACAAAACTATTCGTGGCCAGGGGATCGGCCGCGCCCTGATCGAGGCAGTGGCCGCCGCCGCCCAGGGCGCCGGCGCGTCACGCCTCTACTGGTTGACCCAGGACACCAACGCCACCGCGCGTCTGCTCTATGACCGGCTCGCGACAAACCGCGGCTTCATCCGGTACGACTACACGATGTGACATCAACCGCTCGAAATGCTCATCGCCACAACCCCGCGCCCCGTGGAGGGATGACCGCCCGCACTGGTGATGCTTGCACCGGTATCGGCTGGCTCCAGGACCAGCCTCGGCTGCCCGGCCCGGCGACACCCGGGAAAGTGGTGCGCGCATTGGGGAGCATGGCTGGAAAAACAAAGACGGTTTGCACGCGCCCTGCTTCCTGCCAGGATCGTGCAGCAGTGCGCACCGCAGCCACGAGGACATAGGGAGAATGACCATGGGTTTCGATCCGACATACACCGCCCGGACCTTCACATCCGTCGGCACCCGTCCCGTTCGTCCCGACGGCGTCGACAAGGTGACCGGCCGCGCCCGTTACGGCGCCGACTACAACCTCGCCGGCCAACTCGTCGGTGCCATCCTCCGCAGCCCCCACGCCCACGCCCGCATCCGCAACATCGACACCACGAAGGCCGAGATGCTGCCGGGCGTGAAGGCCGTCATCACCGCGGCGGACCTGCCGGACCTCACCAACGGCAATGCCGGCCTCTTCGACATGCTCGACAACTGCATGGCCCGCGGCAAAGTCTTCTACGACGGCCACGCCGTCGCCGCCGTCGCCGCGGTCGACGCACAGACCGCCCGCGAGGCGCTCGCCCTGATCGTGGTCGACTACGAAATCCTCCCCCACGTCACCGACGTCGATGCCGCCATGCAGCCCTCCGCCCCCCTGCTGCACGCCACCGTCTTCACCAGCGGCGTCGACCCCAAGCCCGCCACCCCCTCCAACATCGCCAACCGCAGCCAGTACGGCCACGGCGACGTCGATGCCGGATTCGCCGCAGCCGACCTCGTCATCGCCCGCTCCTTCAAAACCGAGCAGTCCCACCAGGGCTACATCGAGCCCCACGCCTGCGTCGCCAACGTCAACCCCGATGGCTCGTCCGAGCTCTGGGTCTGCACCCAGGGCCACTTCGTGTTCCGCCAGCAATGCGCCGAACTCCTCGGGCTCGACGTCTCGCGCCTGCGCGTCACCTCCTCCGAGATCGGCGGCGGCTTCGGCGGCAAGACCCATATCTGGGCCGAACCCGTCGCCCTCGCCCTCTCCCGCAAGGCCGCCCGTCCGGTGAAGCTCGTGATGTCGCGCGAGGCAGTCTTCCGCGCCACCGGCCCCACCAGCGCCACCTCGATCGACGTCAAAATCGGCGTCAAGAAAGACGGCACCATCACCGCCGCCTCCGCCGACCTGCGCTACACCTGCGGCCCCTATGTCGGCCCCTGGGCCGAACTCGGCGCGATGACCGCCTTCGCCTGCTACGCCCTCGAAAACGTCCGCACCATCGGCTACGAGGTCCTTGTCAACCGCCCGAAAACCGCCGCCTACCGCGCCCCCTCGGCGCCCATGGCCGCCTTCGCCGTCGAAAGCGTCATCGACGAAATCGCTGCCAAACTCGGCATCAACGCGCTCGACATGCGGATCAAGAACGCCGCCAAGCAAGGCACCCGCGCCTCCTACGGCCCGGTCTACGGCCCCATCGGCATCGGCCCCACGCTGGAGGCCGCGAAGAACCACCCCCACATGTCCGCCCCCCTCGGCAAGAACCAGGGCCGCGGCCTCGCCTGCGGCTTCTGGTTCAACTTCGGCGGCCAGACCTGCACCAGCCTCAACATCGGCATCGACGGCACCGTCAACCTCGCCGTCGGCACCGTCGATGTCGGCGGCTCCCGCGCCTCCCTCTCCCTCGTCGCCGCCGAGGAACTCGGCATCCCCTACGGCCAGGTCACCGCCATCGTCGCCGACACCGCCTCCCTCGGCCATAACGACATGACCGACGGCAGCCGCGGCACCTTCTCCTCCTCCATGGCCACCATCTCGTCGGCCCGCAACGCCATCGCCATCATGCGCGCCCGCGCCGCCAAGATGTGGGACATCCCCGCCGAAAACGTCGCCTGGGAGAACGGCCACGCCGTCGCCAAAGGCGACACCCACGGCCACCTCGCCCCCCTCTCCATCAAGGATATCGCCGCCAAAGCCTCCACCACCGGCGGCCCCATCGCCGGCCACAGCGAACTCGTCGCCGACGGCGCCGGCGTCTCCTTCGCCACCCATATCTGCGACATCGAGGTCGACCCCGAAACCGCCCTCTCCCGCATCATCCGCTACACCGTCATCCAGGACGCCGGCAAAGCCGTCCACCCCGCCTACGTCGAAGGCCAGCTCCAGGGCGGCGCCACCCAAGGCATCGGCTGGGCGCTCAACGAGGAATACGTCTACGGCGCCGACGGCCGCCTGCAGAACGCCGGCTACCTCGACTACCGCGTCCCCGTCAGCTCCGACCTGCCGATGATCGACACCCAGATCCTCGAAATCCCCAACCCCAACCACCCCTATGGCATCCGCGGCGTCGGCGAGACCTCCATCGTCCCCCCCCTCGCCGCCATCGCCAACGCCGTCTCCAACGCCACCGGCACCCGCATGACCCACATCCCCATGTCCCCCCCACGCATCCTCGCCGCCCTGGACGCGCAAAAAGGCCACTGATGGTCGAAATCACCCTCTGGGGCGCCCTGCGCGACGCCACCGGAGGCGCCGAGAAAATCGACGTCGACGCCAAAGACATCAGGGACCTGTTCCGCCAACTCGCGGACAGGTACCCCGGCTTCACCCCCCTCGCCGACCGCGGCATCGCCGTCTCAATCGACGGCGTGATCTACCGCGACACCTGGTCCAGGGAACTCCCCCCCGGCGCCGAAATCTTCCTGCTGCCGCGATTGGCGGGGGGATAGGGAAGGAAGCGGTTCTTTTTTGAAAAAAAGAACCAAAAAACTTTTGTCCGTTTGGTTTGGTGCTCTCCGCTCTGCTGACTTCCTACGCTTTTTCTATCGATCGTATCTTGACACGACCCACCTAGCCCTGGAGCATCGGATCGAAGCAAAGACGGTTCGGGAGCACGTCCGATTCCATGACTAGATTGTTTGGGCAGCGCATACTGCGGGAGTTCACCCGGCACCTCCCCACTTTGAGCGGCGGCAGCCCTGAGCACGCAGCCCTTGCCGAGGATTTCGGAGCTGATGCCCGGGTTTGTGCAGACCGCGCCGAACGGTTCGACTCCTTTGGCTGGACCAACCCATTGAACGCCGACGAGGTCGTCCTTCGTCTAAAGGAGCGGGCATGGCTCTTCGTCGCCAACACGCCGCCACCGCCGCCTACCGACGCGGAACCAGAGTATCGGGACCCCGCCTAGAACGGATCAAATCTCGTGTCATTCTCCGCCACGCCATCCGACCCGACCGTCGTTTTCGGGCCTGATCGGCAATACATCGATATCGCCCAGATTCTTTCCTACCGCTTCGATGCCGCGCGCGAGGTCCGCGCCATTTGGGGACTCCCGAGTGACGACACCACATCAGGCATTGGCACCCCCGCCGATATCGTGACATTTCTGGACGGCCAGCCAACCGATCAGCATCGCAGAGACCGGATCCGCGACGCCCTGGAGCAGATGAGGCTCAAGAAGCAAATCCACCCGGCCTGGATTCTGCACGCTGATTTCGACGACGAACCACTGACCGAGCACCTCGTCGCCACCCGCCTCGCCCGGCTCGGACGCGTCCCGGACGGCGACGGCTATTGGCTCGAAATGCAATACCGGGCCGGCACATTGGGGTCAGGGACGGATGTTTTCGTGCCCACCGTACTGGATCGCGGCACTGTCGGCATCTTCCATCGCGCGCCGGCGCCCCACCCGACCGACGTCAACAGCGGCTTCACGCTTGATCTACGGCCCGATTCGGAACGCGACCGCACCCTGCCGCTGCGCGAGTGGATCATGGACGATAATGGCGCCCGCTGGCTGCGCGCGTGGACAGACGGCAACGAGAAATTCCAGAAAGTCCGCCGCACCGAGGTCACGGCACTGTGTAGCACCGACCTGAGCGCGCAGCGACGCTTCCACGTTGCGCGCCTGGCCGCCAAAGGCTACACGGTGCCGCTATGATACAAAGCGACAGCCAAATTTTGGCCGATGCCTTTCGCGAAAACGTGATCGATCGTGCGCGGGTCGTCACTTGGCTCAATCGCCAGGAATTCGCCGGCTTCACCACCGGCAAGGAACCTTGGGCCGTGCTCGGTGACGCCCTGTCCGATCTACCACGCCACGGCCTCTTGGCCGTCGAGGTGCGCGAGGCAATAGCTCCGGTGCTGGCCGGTATGCTCCAGGATATCGCCCGCGCGGTACTGCCGCGAGATCGCACACTGCTGCACGCACTCGTCAGCATCGTCGCGGTCTTCCGCATGCCCCTGGAACTCGGTGCGGCAATGCGCCTGGTGTTCACCCAAGGATGGAGCGGCGCCGAACCACAGGACAGCGCGCTGCGCACCGTGCTGTTCAACGCGATGATCGCCAATCAGCCCTGCAAATCCCTGGCGGAGACTTGGCTCGCGCTGTTGCAGGCCTCGGATGTCCGGGAAGCCTCGCCGTGCCCCTGGGTCTCGCAGACCAGAGAATTCAGATGGGATAAGGCGTGGGATGCGATTCGCCTCATGCCGATCAGCGCCCACCCGGGCCAAACCATCCGCCCGTCGCTCGCCACGATCGCCAAGGCGCTGCCGCCGTTGACTGCGCGGATCGAGGATGACGAGAGCGCCGGGACGAATGAACCCGTCGAGGAACTCTGCCGGAATGGGCTGAATGGCGCCATCGACCGCCTGTGCCGAACCTGGGGTCCGGTGCTTCCGCGCCGCGAGGTATCGTTCCTTTGGTTATCAATCGAAGGATTGCGCCCCTGGGCTGATCCGATCTTCGTTACAGAGGGAAATTGGGGCAATCTGTACACACGCGATCAATTTGACGCGGATATCGTCGCATTCCGTCATCGAATTCGCTTGGCCGATCTGGATGATCCACGAATGCGCCTCACTCGGAACGAGGCATGGCTGGTGCCGTTCCAAAAGCCATTGCGTGAAGTGGTCGGTATAGATTCCGCAGACCCCGATGAAGCCACCAAGTTAGCCGCGACGTATTTTCATGCGCTCAGGTCTGGCCAATTTGGTGCCCAAGATGGGGGCGAGGGGATCATTCTGGAGAATTTCGCGCGACAAATTTTCTCCCCGGCATATGTCGACTGACCGGCGATCGTTCAACCGGACGCAGGTATCGTCATGGCTTCGAAGTTAAGAGAGCCGCCGCGACCGCATCCGCCAGTTCCTTGTCCGTATCCCCCTTGCGCAAATAGCGGATCGACGTCGGCAAATGCCGCATACGCGCACTCACCCCATCGGCGTTGGCAATCGTGTAGGCGAAAATCGGCTTGGCGGCGCCGTTCACCTTCACCACATCCTCGATGATCCTCACTCCGGCGTAGAGTGACCCATCCCGATCCACGCGCGGATCATCACGGTCGTCGTCCTCGTCGTCCTGCGACCATGGCACCATCATGTCAATTACATAGGCGTCGAATTTCTCCAGCGTTCGTCCGCGAAACATCAAGCGTGCATTCCGCTCCGAATCCGCCGTTACGATCTCGGCGCCCGGCCCCGCCCCGGCCAGACGTTGCCGCAACGCGGCGACGATCGCCCTGCGCTGATGCGGGTCATCCTCGACAAGGAGGATACGGTGTTGCCTCATGACGGGTCCTTCATTTGCGGAGCGGGAACACGAGATAGACGCGGTGCGGTTCACGTCGGCTGTCACTGACCTGGAAGTCGAACACGGCGCCGAATGACTTGGCAATCGCCTTGGCCAGCCACAGACCGATTCCCATACCAAAGGCTACACGCCTCTTGCCCGCCGCGCCACGAAAACCTCGCGTGCCAAGCTTCAACTTTTCGTCGTCGTCAATCGGATAGCCGTAGTTGGCCAACTCAAGGACAAAGCGACCGCCACTATCCCGGCGGCATTCTACCGTGATCGTGGTGCCACGGTAGGAGTATTTGGCAGCATTGTCGATCAGATTTCCCATCATTTGCTCGAACATCGCTATATCGCCGACGATATCATCGTCGTAAAGTGCGCGGATGCTTCGGCTCCACAGCACGAAGTTCAACGGCTTGTCATCGGTGACGAGCCGCCGCTGATCGTCCACCAGATGGGCCAAAACCTCGACGAGCGGCTCCTTGCCAATCGGGCGGGCATCTGCGGGCTGGCTGATTTTGCCGGTGCGCGCCAATTCCGCGAACATGCGCGCGTCGCGCCCGACTCGGCTGGCGCGCCGTAGCTGGCCGCGCGCAACCAGCAAACTCTGAGCCAGCTTGTCCGGCGCGCCCGCCTCGTCGTTATTGCGCAGCATAACCAGGCTGCGATCGATCTCAGTCATCACATTGCGATGCAGACTCATGATCTGATGGGCAACGTCCTCGAATGCCTGACTCTGCGTATGCCTGGTCTGGACGAGTTCCGTGATGGTGTCCGCCAGCGCCAAGGCGAGGCCCACCATGTCGGCGAGTTCCTGCAGGGAATCCGCCGTCGAGGCGGGCATGCGCGTGGCACCAGCCGAACGGACATCGATGATGGCGGCCGGCCGCCCGGCGTCACCTCCTCGAAATACCGGCGCGTAGATTCCATATCGGAACATGCCGGGAAATGTCGACCGGTACCATTCCGGTGGATCGAGACTGTCGACAATCGCCGGCTTGCGCAGTCGCATGACATATTCTGCCGCCGATTCTGCCGATGCCGCCGTCTCCGGCGTGCCGGCGAGCGCGCGAAACCGGGTGCCCAGCTTGTCCTGTATCCGCGGGTCGGTCGCCGCACTGCCGGCCAGCAATTTGCGGTCTATGTAGAATTCCGGGCCATTCTGTGAACCGGGATCATGTGGCCGGATGCTCACCAGGTTGGCCTCCGGCACCATTTCCGTGGCCGCTTTCAAAGCGTCGCCGAAAATCGCCATCTCGCTCACACTCGGGTCGTCGCCGCCGAAGCGCTTAGCCGTGGCGGCAGCGAAGCCCCGGATAGCGACGTGCGCTCGCTCCCGCAGCGCCCGGTCCGCATCCTCGATGCGCCGCAACTGCTCGCCGAGCCAATAGCTGCCGAGCAGGCGGGCGACAACGCCAAGGCCCTTGTCGTCCCACTCGCGGAAAACGAATGGGGCACCCTGGCGGCCATTGGCGACGATCACGCCGAGCAGCTCGTTGCCGGCCAGCACCGGATGCACCAGGATCGAGGCACAATACTCCCCTCCGGCGCCGGCGGGCCGCCCCAACAGGTCATGCACGCCGTCGGCGCGATCCCGCCCGGCGCTGTCGATCGACGTGAGGCCCGGGTAGAGTACCTGGTCCTTCACCCAACCGGGTTCCAGCAAATTGCGGTTGTGCATCGCCAGCCGGCCACGCCGTTCCGCCGGCGGCTTGCCGTGGTCCCGCAACACCCAGCCGATCGGCCCTTTGTCATCGCCAGTCACGTAGATCTCGGGCCCAGCCGCATCACCACGATGCAACACATAGCGGCGCCGGGGTTCAGCACCCTTGCCAACCTGCAACGCCGACGTACGCGGATCGAGATGGCCGACATCGTCCAGCAGATAGACCCGCAGGTCCGGGCAGCCGATATCGGCGGCATGCCGATTGAGGCTGCCCTGCAAACGGACATCGAACGGCTGCTCCGCCGCCGACGCGGGAGGCACACCGAGCGCCTCATGCATGGCGCCAATGGCATCGAACAAGCTGCGTGAAACCTGCCCCTGGTAGCGCTCTCGCAACCGCTGCACGTCTTTCGGCAGGGTTGTCAGGTAATAACTGGTCGCCGCGGCGACCGCATCATCCTCGGCCGTGAAATAGAGTAGTAAAATTGTCGGGAAATCGTAGTGCAGCCAAACTCCGAGTGCGACCATTGCGACTGCGCCATTGCGCCGCGCCGTCGCACCGGCAAGCGTCCCGTGGCCCTCCGACAACAGCAGCACCACGGCGGGGGCGTTCGGATCATCAATTAAGCCGAGCAGTTCCGGATGCTCGCTCGCCCGTATTCCGGCGGGGAAACCGTCGAATTCGTCTTCCGCCGACGCCATCTTCTCGGCCCAGGAATCGACAAAATAAACCAGTCCGGTCCAAGACCCATGCTCGGACCGCCGCGCGCCACCGTCCTTGCCGAAGCTCAGCGAATGCCCGGTCTCGTAAAGCGCCACCGTCGTCGCCTTGAAGTGGGTGGCAAGGCCGCGCATCCACTCCTGGATCGCCACGCGCGCCTCGGCCGTGCCGTGGCCGGTCAACGCGGTTCCAAGGGCTTGTCGTTTGTCGCCTTGCAAGCCTGACATGCGCGGCTATGCCTCCGTTGCGGCAGTCTAGCGTGCCGGCAACATTCTGCGCAACGATGTTCGACGCCGCCTCGGCCGTCACGTGGGGATCAGCCGCCACATTAGGGGCGATCCTAGGAAATTTAATATATTGTGGAAAAAAAACTTGACATTCGACCTCACACCCGCCATATTCCCCTCACCAACCCGGAGAATTCACCCCAGCGATGCAAACCCCTCCCACCCCTGCCCCGGACGTAGCAGCCGCTTTCGCGCAAGCGTTGGTGGGGATTTTGCTCGCGTTGCTCGCGGCGTGGCTGGGGGACGTTTCGGAATTGCCGTCGCACGATCCGCGCCGTCGCCTGCATGCGCAGGCGATGGCGGAGATTGCGCGCCTCCGGGCCGGCCTGACCGCCGCTTTTGCCTCGCGTGCCGCGACCAGTCGCGCGGCGCCCGCACCTTGCCCGGTCGCCTCCTTCACCCACACGCCGCGCGGGCATCGCGCCATCGCCATCGGCGTGCATCACACAAGGCGCGCCCTCCCGCCACCGCAAGCCCCACCCGATCGACCGCGATGGGCCTGCGCACCCGCGTTTGCGGGGCGCTTACGCACGCCCATTTTGTTACGATTTAGCTATGAAACGCCCATCAAAAACGGATAAAAGTTTTTTGGTTCTGTTTTTCAAAAAAGAACCGCTTCCTTCACTTCCCCGGCGCCCGGATCGGCACGTCGGCGCCTTCGGGGGGCAGGACTTCGCCGACGTTGAGGGTCATCGAGACGATGTCGTAGTAGCCGTTGACCCCGATGAGATCGGCCACGCCGCGTTCGCCCCACAGGGCGACGGCGGCGGCGAAGGTGCCGTCCGAGACGGTGCGGTTGGCGCGGAGTTGGGTGCAGAAGTCCCAGATCACCGCTTCGTCGTCCCGCATGGTGGTGGGGCGTTCGCCGCGGGCGATGGCGGCGGCGGTTTCGGGGGCGAGGCCGGCTTTGATGGCCAGCGGGACGTGGGCGTACCACTCGAACGGGCTTTGCCAGTGGGCG
Source organism: Alphaproteobacteria bacterium (assembly GCA_026400845.1). Lineage (GTDB taxonomy): Bacteria > Pseudomonadota > Alphaproteobacteria > Acetobacterales > Acetobacteraceae > CAIYPH01. Next base: position 16,463 of record JAPLOH010000051.1, on the reverse strand, counting down.
GCGGTCATCAGGATCGCCATTTCGTTGAGGCGGGTTTCGAGCGAGGAGTTGAAGCGGAGGTATTCGCCGACTTTCTGCAGGCGGTCGGCGAGTTCGGGGCTGCGGAGCCAGACGTTGAAGGGGCCGCGCAGGCCCTTGCGCGGGCCCGCCATGATCGCTTCGGCGACGTTGCGCTGTTCGGGCGTCATCGCGTCGAGGGGGATCGGTTCGAGGCGCTTGGGGGTGGCGGTCATGGCGGGTTTCCTTTGTATGGGTGCGGTCTACAGCGTTTCGACGGCGAGGGCGGTGGGTTCGCGGTTGATGATCAGCAGGTCAGCGCCGTTGCGCTTGGCCAGCATCGTCACCCCTTCGTCAATTCTTGACAATTCCTTGATGCTGGCCGGCGCAGGGTTTTCCGGTCGCCATCCCCCGACGCGACGCGAGTTGGAGACCGCGCATGCCCAATCCACGTTCCGCCGAACTGCGCCAGCAGCGCCGCCAGGTGATCACCGAGACCATCATCCTCAGCCGCCAGCAGCGAGCGGGTTCTCCCGCTCCACGCAGCATTCTGCGTGGCATCCGCCGCCCGGATGTGGAGCGCCTGCCGGCGTTGAGCGACATCCGGCCGACCAACGCATGGGGGATGAACTGATGCGCACCAGCCAGGCGCTGACCTCCGTGCTCGAACGCGTTCGTGCCGCCGGGCTCGCCGCGGAGGCTGAACTGATCGAAACCGAGGCGCTGCGGGTGCGCGGCATCGAGGCGATGCTCGACGCGGTGCTGGAGGGGCTTGACGAGCCGATCTGCTTCCCGGCGCGGCGGGTGCCGGGGTTGCGTGCTTTTGCCGCCGTGTTTGCTCAGGCGGCGGATTGAAGGAAGCAGTTCTTTTTTGAAAAAAAGAACCAAAAAACTTTTCTCCATTTGCTCCGCACTGCCCCCGGAGAGCGCGGAGCAAACGGATAAAAAGTTTTTGCTTCTTTTTTTCAAAAAGAAGTGTTTTCTTCGGGCTCCATCAAGAACACCCCACCGCAACAAGATGCGCGGCCGGAGCGGTCGGCGACTGGCGATCCGGGGGTGTGCGGGTTTCATGGGTCTTGCGGGCGTCGTCGTAGTCGTTGCGGGTGAGCGCAATGCCGCCGTTCCAGGTGATACCCCATGGCCCCGGGGCCTTGCGCATCAGGCAGGCGATGGCCGAGCCATAGCGCGTGCCGGGATAATCCGCCCGCACGATCACGCGCCCCGCTTCGTCCTGCGCGACGGCCTCAAGCTCGTCCCGCAGGATAACGCGCGCCTTGCCGGGCTCCGCACTCTCGGCGACGATGCGCCTTAGCAGGGTTTCACTCATGTTGGGGGGAGAGGGGGTGAAGACGGTGAATGCCGGGTCCTTCGCCTCCACCACTACGAAGGTGGAGCGGCCTTCGCCGCACCCTGCCAACAGCGCCAGCCCGATCGCCAGCATCACGCCACGCACCACGATGCTCCTCCACAAACCAATTATTGGCGTGAACATGCGCGCAGCGATGCGTGGTCGGGCAAGGCCGAACTGAGGGAGTCAGTCGGTTTGCCGTTCTGCTGCCACGATCGGGACGGTTGACGCGATTCCGCGCAAGAGTAGAAAGACCACGTCCGCGACAGGGGTGGGCTCGGCACCGGCCAGAGCGAGGACCGAATGGCCGTGGTCGACCGCCAGCAGCGTATCGGCAATCGCTACGACGGTGTCAGGCGGAATCAGTGAAGCCTGGCCCAATGTTATCGCAACCAGCTCGGCGTACCGGGCGCGCTGCCGGCGGTAGAGTTGGGCCGCCGCGACCCGGAAGTCCGCGTCACGCCAAGCCTGCATCAACAACTCAATGCGCAGGGCACTCGGGACCTCGTCGGCGTGACGGACGGCGAAACCCTCCGCGAGGCGGCGGAACAGGGTGTCGGTGTTGCCGTCATGGGTCTCCAGAAGTGCGCTGACGCCTTCAACGTCGTCATTCAGCAGCCGCTCAAACACCGCGAGCGCCAATTCTTCCTTCGACGAAAAATTCGAATAGAAGGCACCCCTCGAATATCCGGCCACCTCGGCGATCCGTTCAACCTTCGCGCCGGAAAAACCGTGAACGGCAAAAGCACCGGATGCAGCAGCGATAAACTTGCTTCGTGTTTCCGCTTGACGCGCAGTACGTGTCTGTCTGGCCATTGTTTCCTCTCGTTCCGCTTATCTCAGGGAGATTATTTTTCAAATCTCATCTTGAAATACGCTCGTGTATTTTATTATTATGTTGACCCGAAGTAATTTGGCAACCTTACTGATTTATTGGCTTAATTCCACCCCCTATTTTGCCCACACAATCATACGACCAGTTGGCCAAAACTTGGTCGCTGGCGGAATTCAAGGAGCGCTCTGAATGCCTTGTCATCGAAGCCCCGCCATATCCGCCGCTCCGCCTGCCGCCCCCGGCACACACCCGGACGTATTGATCTCTCCCGTCGAGTTGTCACGCTTCGATATCGCCATCGCCATCGTCCTGGCTCGCTATACCGCCGAGCAATGGATGTTGCTGGAGCCCGGTAAGCGCACGGCGAGTATTTACGCCGAACTGCAGCGGCTCGACACCAACGGCGGAAAGCCGCGCCCCGCCGCCAAGTGATGCCGGCGACGGTCTGACGGCACACCGGGTTTGCCGCCAAAACGCTGGCGCGCGCCGCCCGGCCGGTCCATCCTGGCGGCGATGAGCACGACCCATTCCCCTGAGAGAGACGCGCGGCCGACCATCAAGGTCGCCGAAAGCAGCGATGGCACGTTGACCTACCAGGTCGCGCTGCCGCCCGAAGCGCTGCCGCCGGTGCGCCCGCGCGATCTCGACGCCGCGTGGCAGCGGGCCCGTGCCGCGGCCCTGGCGGAGCGCTGGGGCAAGCTGCGGCTGTTCCGCTTCATCCGCGAGGATGGCACCACCACCGATCTCGCACTGGCCGACCCCGACGCCGCCTGCTGGGCTGAAGCCGCCGACCTTGTCGCCCCGCTGGCCTCCACCTATGGCATGTCGCTGTGCCTGCGACTGCTGGCGCTGGTCACCCTGCTCGGCGGTGCGGGCCGGGAGGCGGTGCAGTGGACGTCCCCCTTGTTCACCCTGCACCGCGATGGTGCAGAAATCGCGCCCGTCTTGCTCAACGCCGCCGCGCAGGTCACGTTGAACCGCGACGCATTGTTCGATCCGGACCGCCTGCGCGCCCGTCTCGCCACCCAGAACCTGCTCGGAGCCCCGGCATGACCGCCCCCGCCTCGCTATCCACCCTTCTGATCGCCGGGCTGCTGCTCGCCGGTTGCGCTGCCCCGGAGCGCGTCTCGCGCGCCACCGCCGCCCAGCAGGCCGCCTGCCGCCAGCGTGCCGACGAGGCCTTCGCGCGCGCCAACCCCAACGACCAGTATCGCGCCGACCTCTACGTCTCCAGCCAGCGCGATTCCCCCTTCGGCGGCACCATGGCGAGCGACCCGACCGCCGACCTCCAGGCCCGGTTTTCCCGCGGGCAAATGGTCGATACCTGCCTGCGCCGGGTGAACGCGCAACCGTCGGCGCCGCAATGACCGCCGCCGCTCGTGGCTAGCCTCGCGGCCATCCGCAGCGTCCTCTCGCAGCGCAACACACGGATTTTCTACGGAACCAGCGCCTTGTCCTGGACCGGGCTGTGGGTGCAGCAGATCGCCACCGACTGGCTCGCCTGGACGTTGACGCATTCGGCGCTGTGGGTGGGCATCCTCGCCTTCTGCAACCTCGGCCCTTCCGTGTTCATCTCCCCTTTCGCCGGCGCCGTGTCGGACCGGATCGACCGGCTGCGATTGACCATCGTGACCCAGCTCATCACCGCCGCCCATGCCGCGATCCTGATCGTGCTGGTGCTGACCGACACCATCCGCGTCGAATACATGGCGATCTTGCAGGTGTTGCTCGGTATTTCGCAGTCCTTCGCCCAGCCGGCCCGCCAAAGCCTGGTGCCGGGCATGGTGAGCCGGGCTGATCTGCCCGGCGCGGTCGCGCTCAATTCGCTCACCTACAATATCGCCCGCTCCGTCGGCCCGGGCATCGGCGGGCTGCTGGTCGCGGTCGGCGGCGTCGTCCCCGGGATGGTGGTGAACTGCATCGGCTACCTCATCGCCTCGGCCACCATGCCGCTGCTGCGGCTCGACCCGGCCACACGGCGCGGCCATCCGCCGACCGGGCGCTCCGTGCTGCGCGAGGCACTCGACGGCATCCGCTACGTCGCCCGTCACCCCGGCATGGCGCCGCTGTTCATCTATGCCGCGGTGATCGGCATCCTCACCCGCAGCGTGCCCGAGATGCTGTCGCCCTATGTCGCCGGGCTGTGGGACAAGGGGCCGGAGGGCCTGGCGACGCTCGCCACCACGATGGGCGTATCGGCCATGGTCGGCGGCCTCTACGTAGCCGTGCGTGGGCGGCTGGCCGGTCTCGCCCGCATTGCCGTCCTGGCGGGGCTGGTGATGGCGGGCAGCACCGGGCTGATGGTCGCCACCCACTCATTCACCTTTGCGGTGATCTGCGCGGTCGCCATCGGGGCGGCGGGAACCATGCACGGCATCTCGGCGCAGACCCTGCTGCAATCCGGCACGCCCTCCCACATTCTTGGCCGGGTGCTGAGCCTGTGGGGCATGATCACCCGCGCGGCGCCGGCGATCGGCGCGCTGCTCTACGGCGCGCTCACCGAGGTCGCCGGATTGCAGGCCCCCGTGGTGATCGGCAGTTGCATCGCCGCCGGATGCACGATCTGGGCGCTGCGCCGCCTGCCGCAGATCACCCGTTTTCTCGAACGCCCAACCGCCAAGGACAAGCACGCATGACCATCGGTGTCGGCGGCTCCACGATGGAAGCCGAACTCGCCCGCCTCGCCGCCGCCCGCATCCCCTCACCGCCGCCGATCGGCGCTGAGGAGCTGCGCGGCCGCATTGCCCAGCTGCAAGCCGGCATGCGCGCGGCCAATATCCAGGTGCTGCACCTCGATGCCTCTACCAGCACCTTCTACTTCACCGGGCTGCGCCTGCGCGGCTCGGAGCGGCTGCACGGCGTGCTGATCCCGGCCGAGGGGCCGCCGATCTATATTTCGCCGGCCTTCGAGGAAGCCAAGCTGCGCACCATGCTGGTGCTCGATGGCGAAGTGCGCTGCTGGCACGAACACCAGTCCCCCACCGCGCTGATCACCGACACCATCGCCGGGCTCGGCTACCGCAACGGGACCATCGCGATCGACCCCGCGACCCCGTTTTTCACCTTCGACGGGCTGCGCCGGTCAGGGAATGCCTACAGCTTCGAGAACGCCGGCCCGCTGATCGCCGCCTGCCGGATGCGCAAATCGGCCAATGAGATCGCGCTGATCAAGCACGCGATGGAGCAGACGCTGGAGGTGCACAAGGCCACCGCGCGCATCCTCCACACCGGCATCACCACCACCGAGACTGCCGATTTCGTCGCCAAGGCCCATGCGGCGCTGGGGTTCGACGGCGCGATGTCCTTCTCCATCGTGCTGTTCGGCGAGCCCACCGCCTATCCGCACGGGGTGCCCTACCCGCAGACGCTGAAGGACGGCGACATGGTGCTGGTCGATATCGGCGCCACCATGCACGGCTACCAGTCCGACGTGACGCGCAGCTACGTGTTCGGCGAGCCCACCGCCCGCCAGCGCGAGGTATGGAACGTCGAGAAGGCCGCCACGCTTGCGGTGTTCGAGGCCGCCCAGCTCGGCGCACCCTGCGAAACGCTCGACGCGGCGGCGCGGCGGGTGATCGAAGGCGCCGGGTTCGCGCCCGACTACGGGCTGCCCGGGCTGCCGCATCGCACCGGCCATGGGCTCGGGCTCGACGTCCACGAGGAGCCCTACATCGTGCAGGGCGACACCACGCCGCTGGCGCCCGGCATGTGCTTTTCCAACGAGCCGACCATTTGCATCTATGGCGAATTCGGCGTCCGGCTGGAGGACCATATCTATATGGGTGAGGACGGGCCGCACTGGTTCACCACGCCCGCGCTGTCGGTGGATGACCCGTTCGGCAGCGCCGGTTGATGCGCCGCCGCGCCCTCCTCGCCTTGGCCCTGGCGCCGGTTCCCGCCCATGCCTTCCGCCTCCAGGAGGCACCGGCCGACGTCAAGGCGTCCTGGGCCGCGCGATGCACAGGCCTGCGCACCGATGATGGCGAGGCGGGAGTGTGTCCGCTCTGCGGTTGCACCCTCGTCGGCGACGCCAAGGACCATGGCGAACCGCCCTGAGTCTTGCCGCCGGCCGGCGCGGCTCCTACAAACCTCCCACCACCGCCGATAGAGGGAGCCGACATGAGCAAGATCATCCGCACGGAACCGAACAAGATCCTGTCCAAAGCCGTTGAATATCATGGCTTTGTCTTCGTCCAGGGCTGCACCGCCAAGGACACCTCGCAGGACATCAAGGGCCAGACCAAACAGGTTCTCGACCTGATCGACCAGATCCTCGAAACCCATGGCACCGACAAGACCCGCCTGCTGCAAGCGCAGATCTGGGTGAAAGACATCCGCGATCGCGATGCGATGAACGAAATCTGGTCGGCCTGGCTGCCCGAGGGCGGTGCCCCGGCCCGGGCCTGCGTGGAGGCCAACATGGCCGATCCCCGCCTGCTCGTCGAAATCATGGTCACCGTCTGCAAGTAAGCTGCGCTTCGTCACCACAATGTGACTTGCAATGACGGCGGCGAACTACGGTTCGCCGCCGTTTTGCGTCAACCCGCACGTCCGCCGCGACTGCTCCGCGCGACTCTGCTACCGCCGGTTGCTGCCCAAATGCCACATGATGCAAATTTGCCACACACAGATGTGAATTTCCCCGGCATTGGGAATATCATCTGATCACAAAGAGTTATCCACAGCCCTAAATTACGGATTTGCATGCCAGTCGTGCAGAATCGCTTTATCGGGTTGCAACGCTCACGGGTCCGTAGCAATCGGAAACACAGCGACAGTGGATAAAGGGTTTGTAATATGATGGCATGGATGAAGGGAGGGTTGGCCCCGGTGCGCACGGCGCTCGGAACGGCCGTACTTCTTGCACTCACTTTGCCCGTCATCCCCATGCATCCCGCCCAGGCGTCGCAGGACATCAAGACTGCAACCACGAAATCCACGCCAGCCAAGGCCACGCCGGAAAAGGCGACCGCGACGAAGCCCGTGGTGACGAAAACCGCTGCCGTGCAGCCGACGAACAAGAACCCGCAGTTCAAAAGCAGCAAATCGACGGTTGCCCAGCGCAGCTACGGCATCAGCTGCGTGCCCTACGCCCGTTCGGTCACCGGCATGGGCATCAAGGGCAACGCCAAGGACTGGTGGAACAACGCCTCCGGCACCTACGCACGTGGCCAACTTCCCGAGTCCGGCGCCGTGATGAGCTTCCAGGGTACCCGCAGCATGAGCCTCGGCCATGTCGCCGTGGTCACCCGGGTGCTCGACAACCGCACTGTCGAAATAGACCATGCCAACTGGCGCGGCCCCGGGGCATCGAAAGGCGGCGTGTTCAAGAACATCCCCGTGGTCGACGTATCGGCCAATAACGATTGGAGCCGCGTGCGGGTCGGCCTCGGCCACAGCGGTGACTACGGCAACACGGTCTACCCGACGAACGGCTTCATCTACGACCGGCCGGACAATGGCAGCATGCTGGCATCCGCGGCGACGCGGCACATGACCACCGTCGCCGAGGCCACTCCGGCCCGCTGGCGCGAAGCCGAGGCGATCGTCCGTCAGGTTCGCTAACCTGTCTATCCGCTTCCGCCGATCCGGCATCCGCAGTAGGGTGTCGCGATGACGACGTGGCGAGGTGTACGATGAATGATGCAGTCATCGAGACGGCGGAATTGCCGATCATCGATATGGCGCGCCTGCAGGACGGCGAGGCGGGCGAAACCGCCATCGCCCGGCAGCTCGACGAGACATTCTCGCGCATCGGCTTCTGCTATTTCCGCAACATCGGCGTGAGTCAGGACCTGGTGGACCGGCTGTTCGCGGCCTCGCGCGCCTTCCACGCCCAGCCCGACGCCGCCAAGCGCGCGCTCGCGATGAATGCCACCCATCGCGGCTACATGGCGCCGAACACCTCGGTGATCGTCACCTCCTCGGTCGCCGCGGTGAAGCGGCCGAATAATTCCGAGTCGCTGATGGTCATGCACGAGGTCGACCCCACCGACCCGCGCTACGGCACCGAGGTGCACGGCCCCAACCAATGGCCCGACCTGCCGGGTTTCCGCGCCGACGTCGAGGCTTATGAACGCGCCATGCGGGCGTTCTGCATGCGTCTTCTCCGCCCGATGAGCCGCGCGCTCGGCCTCAAGCCCGACTGGATGGACCCTTTCTTCGATTTCCCCACCACCTTCGTCCGCCTGCTGCATTACCCGCCGCAGCCCCCCGACAGCCCCGATGACGCCTTCGGCTCGGCCCCGCACACCGACTACGGCTTCCTCACCGTGCTGTGCCAGGATACCGCCGGCGGGCTCGAGGTGCGCCGCAAGGACGGCACCTGGCTCAAGGCGCCGCCGGTGCCCGGCACCTGGGTGGTCAACGTGGCTGACATGCTGAGCCGCTGGACCAACGGGCGTTGGCAGTCCACGCCGCACCGGGTGAAAAACCTCTCGGGCGGCGACCGCTTCTCCTGCCCCTATTTCTTCGACATGGACATGGACGCGACGGTCGAATGCGTCCCCACCTGCACCGACCCTGGCAACCCCGCGCGCTTCCCGCCGGTGCGCTATGGCGACTACCTGATGGAGCGGCTCGACAAGAACTACGCCTACCGCAAGCGAGGCTGACAGTTCCGGCGATTGCGCTGGATCAAGGTGATACGCGGCGATCGCTCGGAGACTGGCTCTCATCAACGGGAGAACGCTGATGGGCTACAAGGACATCCTGGTGCATCTCGACGCCGCACCGCGCAGCGCCGTTCGGCTGCGGATTGCAGTCTCGCTCGCCCGGCGTTTCGGGGCCCATCTCACCGGTCTCGCGGTGGTCGACCTGCCGCCGCCCGACGTGTTCTACGGCTTTCCCTCCGCCTTCATGGACGTCCAGCGTGCCGAGGATGTGATCGAGCAGATGCGCGCCGTCCGCCTCGCCGATATCGCGCCCGTCGAGGCGCAGTTCCGCGCAGCACTCGCCGCCGAGGGGCTGGAGGGCGAGTGGCGCTGTATCGAGGGCGTGCTCGATGAGACGGTGGCGTTGCACACCCGCTACGCCGACCTGGTGGTGATCGGCCAGCCCGACCCCAACGAGACCTCGTCCAAGGCGAGCGCCATCTCCGCCAAGACCCTGATGACCTCCGGCCGCCCGCTGCTCGTCGTGCCCTTCGCCGGGGACTTCAGAGCTGTTGGCGAACAGATTCTGGTGGGCTGGAATGGCAGCGGCGAGGCGGCGCGGGCCATCAATGACGCGATGCCACTGTTGTGCGCCGCCGCCAAGGTCACCGTGCTGGCCATCAACCCCCGCCACGGCATCGGCGGCGACGGCGACGTGCCGGCCGCCGATATCGCGCTCCATCTCGCCCGCCACGGGGTGAAGGCCGAGGCCGCGCATACCATTGCCAACGACATCTCCGAGGGCGACGCGCTGCTCTCCTACGCCGCCGATATCGGCACCGACCTGCTGGTCTGCGGCATGTACGGCCATTCGCCGTTGCGCGAACGCGCCTTCGGCGGCGTCACCCGCAGCCTGCTGACGGAGATGACGGTGCCGGTGTTGATGGCGCACTGACCCCCGGACGCATGGCACGCGCGAACGAACCCATGCTGGCGCGCCTGCGGGAGGGCCATGCGCTCTTCACCGCCGGCCGCCATGTTGACGCGCGACGGCTGTTCGAACGCGTGCTGCGCAGCGACCCCAGGCAGCATGACGCGCTCAACCTGCTCGGCTTGATCGCCGCCGAGCAGGGCGAGATCGAGCGGGCGGTGCAGCTGCTGCGCCGGGCTGTGGCCGCAATGCCCGGTTTCGGCAATGGGTGGTGCAATCTCGGCCTGATGCTCGCCCGGCTCGGACGGCACGAGGAGGCGCTGGAGGCCTATGCGCGGGGGTCTGCCGTAGCTGGCACGCCAGGCGCCGATTTACTCTCCGCACTGCAGCATAATCGCGGCTTGTCGCTGCAGAAGCTGGGGCGGCGGACCGAGGCGCTGGCATGCTTCGACGCGGTGTTGCAGCACCAGCCGCGGGATGGCGCGGCATGGAGCGACCGGGGCCTCGCATTGCGGGAGCTCAACCGGCCGGAGGAGGCGATCGCCAGCTACCAACGGGCGCTCGACCTGCGGCCGGACTATGGCGCGATGCATTTCGCGATTGCCCAGTGCCATCTGCTGCTCGGCGACTTCGCCGCCGGGCTGCCGGGGCTCGAATGGCGCCACACATTGGTGGCGGGCGGCGGCGGGCCACTGCGCCTGCCGCAGGGGTGGCGCGGGCCGGAGGATCTCGCTGGGCGATCGGTGCTGCTGACCGCCGAGCAGGGCTTCGGCGACACGCTGCAGTTCTGCCGTTACGCGCCGATGGTGGCTTCCCTGGCAAAGCGAGTAACGCTCCAGGTGCAACCAAGCCTGGTGCGGCTGGTCGCCAGCATTGCCGGGGACTGCGAGGTGATCGCCGCCGGCGAAGCACCCCCGGAAGCCGATATCGCGATCCCTCTGATGAGTCTGCCTCTCGCCTTTGGCACCGACCTGGACTCGGTTCCAGCGCGGATCCCTTACTTGTCCGCGCCGTCGGACGTGCGCGATGCCTGGGCAGCGCGGTTGGGCGCGCGCACTCGGCCGCAGATCGGCATTGCATGGTCGGGCAGGGAGACCTTCGGCAACGACCATGCCCGCTCGCTGCGGCTCGCCACGCTGCTGCCGGCCCTGCCGGAGGGGCCGGAATATTGGGTCGTACAAACCGAGATCCGCGCGGCCGACGCGGAACTACTGGAACGCACGCCAAGCCTGCAACAGCGGCGCGCTCTGCTGAGCGATTTCGCGGAAACCGCCGGACTGATGGCGCAGCTCGACCTTGTCGTGACCACGGATACCGCGGTCGCCCACCTCGCCGGCGCGCTCGGCCGGCCGGTTTGGTTGCTGCTGGCCCATGTCCCGGAATGGCGCTGGCTGCGCGCACGTGAGGACAGCCCGTGGTATCCGACCATGCGGCTGCTGCGGCAGGACGCGCTGGGCGATTGGCATCCCGCCCGGCGTGATCTAGGCTGCTCGCAACAAAAGGAGCGAGTGCCATGGCCCGCCGACTGATCGATATCTCGAGCCCGCTGATGGCCGGCATCGCCTCCGACCCGCCGCGGATGTTGCCGCAGATCGAGTATATCGACCACCACCAATCCGCGCCGGGGATCGCCGAGTTCTTCGGCATCGGGGTGGACCAGCTGCCGGACGGCGAATACGCCGCCGTCGAGCGGGTGACCATCAGCACCCATAACGGCACCCATATGGATGCCCCCTACCACTTCTTCTCCACGATGAACCACGCGATCAAGCCCGGCGGCGAACCCTCCTGGCGGATCGACGAGGTGCCGCTGGAATGGTGCTTCCAGCAAGGCGTGAAACTCGATTTCCGCCATTTCGCGGACGGTTATGTCGCCACCCCCGGCGATGTGGAGGCCGAGTTGAAGCGGATCGGCCACACGCTGGCGCCGCTCGAGATCGTGGTCGTCAACACCCGCGCCGGCAGCCGCTACGGGCAGGACGACTACGTCGATTCCGGCTGCGGCGTGGGCAAGGCCGCCACGCTGTGGCTGCTGGAGCGCGGCATTCGCCTGGTCGGCACGGATGGGTGGAGCTGGGACGCGCCGTTCTCCCACACCAAGCGCCGCGTGGAGGCGACGGGGGATGCCGGGCTGATCTGGGAGGGGCACCGCGCCGGGCGGGAGATCGGCTACTCCCACATGGAGAAACTCAACAACCTCGAAGCCCTGCCGGCCGACGGGTTCGAGATCGCCGCCTTCCCGGTCAAGGTCCATCGCGCCTCCGCGGGATGGACGCGCGCCGTCGCCATCATCCCGGGTTGAGCGCCATGTCGCATAATCACGGCCCGTGGGGCTGCGCCTGCTGGGGCGCCGAAGACCAGATCGGCGCCGCCAATCTCATCACCCAGGCCAAGCGCCTCGCCGCGTTGAAAGGCATCCAGACGGCCAAGGTCTACGATCTCTCGCAGATCACCGACGCCGGGGCGCCATATATGCAGCCCAACCAACCGCCTTTCCTGCTGATGATGTGGTCGACCTGGCGCGACGCCATCCGCCGCCGGCGCGGCCACGGCATGACCAACGATGCCGGCTCCAACGTCGAGCGCGTCGAGATGACCATGCATGTCGGCACCCATATCGACGCGCTCGGCCATGTCTCCAAGGGCGACCGCCTCTACAACAACCGCAGCGCCGCCGACACGCTGGGCGACTGGGGGCTCGCCGCCCTCGGCATCGAGCAGGCGCCGCCGATGATCACCCGCGGCGTGCTGATCGACGTCGCCGGGCTCGATGGCGGCGAACATCTCGGCCCCGGACGGGTGGTGACGCCGGAGGACCTGGAGGCCGCGTTGCACCGCACCGGCACGACGATCGAACCCGGCGACGCGGTATTCATCCGGACGGGCTGGGGCCGCTATTTCGGCGTCGACAACGCCCGCTACCTCGCCGGCGAACCGGGAATCGACGTGCCCGGCGCGCGCTACCTCACCGCGCGCGGCGCCGCCATCATTGGAACCGACAACATGGCCGTCGAGGTGCTGCCCAATCCTGACAAGACGCTCGCACTTCCCGTCCACCAGCACGCACTCGCCGAGGCGGGGGTGCATCTGATCGAGAACATGGCACTCGACGAACTGGCGGCCGATGGAGTGGCGACCTTCTGTGCCATCGTCCTTCCGCCCAAAATCCGTGGGGCTACCGGTGCGCCGCTGCGGCCGGTGGCGGTGGTGTAGCTCAGCCGGGCTCCCAGCTCTGGCCCGGACGCATCGCGATGAATGCCGATGCGTCCAGCCCCGCCGCGTCGCGGGCGGCGGCGAGGTCCTGCTCCGGCTGCTCGACCGCCTCGTGGGTGAGCTGGAAGGTGCCCCAATGGTGGCCGAGCGCGACTGGCGCACCGACATCGCGCATCGCCTGAATGGCATCGGCCGGGTTCATATGGGCGTTGATCATGAACCAGCGCGGCTCGTAGGCGCCGATCGGCAGGATGGCGAGATCGGGTGCGCCGTAGCGGGCCCGGATATCGCGGAAGGTGCCGCCGTCACCATAGCCGGTATCGCCGACGTGGTAGATCAACCCCGCCGGCGTGTGCAGCAGGAAGGAGCCCCACAGCGCCATCCGCCGATCATTGAGGCCGCGGGCGGACCAGTGATGCGCGGGAACCAGGGTCACCGAGACATCCGCCGACAGCGCCTGACGGTCATGCCAATCCAGCACGCCGACATCCATCGCGCTTTGACGGCCGCGGATGGTACGGTCATTGCCGAGCGGCGCCATGATGCGCGGGCGATGGGCGCGCCAGATCCGCGCGATGCCGCGGACATCGAGGTGGTCGTAGTGGTTGTGGGTCACCAGCACGGCGTCGATCGGCGGCAGATCTTCCATCGCCACCCCCGGCGGATTGACCCGCTTCGGCCCAAGAAACCGCAATGGACTCGCCCGGACCGCCCAGACCGGATCGATCAGCAGGTTCAGCCCGGCGACCTGGATGAGGAAACTGGCATGGCCGATGAGCGTGACCCGTAGCGAGGCCGACCGTGCGGGCGGCCTGGCCGACGCAAATGGGGATGCGAGGTGCTTCGGCCAGCGCGCCCGCTCGCGGGAGAACCGCAAATCGGCGAAGGTGGCGATGCTGCCTTTGCTGCGCGCCGCCGGCGGCTGACCGGGGAGGAAGAACCGGGTGCCGTCGAAATGGTCGCTGATCGGCCCGGAGTAGTAGGGATTGCGCTCACTCATCGCTGGTAGGGGCTCGGCAACAGGTCCCGCACCCGCCACTTTTCCGGGCCGGCGGTTCCGGGGAGGATGACGTGGGCATCGGGTGCATGATCCATGAACAACTCGCGGCAGGCACCGCACGGCGCTACCACGGCGATCCGCCGGTCCGTCTCGTCCGGTTTGGGGTGCCGGACCGCAACCGCGGTCACCACGCTGCCATCGCCCTCCAGCACCGCGCGCCCGAATGCGATCGGCTCAGCACAGACCGACATGCGGCCGACGGTGGCGCCGAGATGGATGCCGGTCCAGATCCGGCCGTCCCGCCCGCGGATCGCCGCGGCGACGGTGTGCCAGAACGGGCGATAATGGCGGCGAAGGACCTCTTCCGCCGCCATTATCAGCGCCTGATCGGCGGGATCGAGGGCAAGCGCGCTCAGTCGGCGGCTTCCGCGTCATCGGTCTCCGGCGCGCTGGTCATCGCGGCGGCAATCACCACGGCCTGGCCACGGATCTTCTTCTCGATCGCGTCGGCCATCTCCTTGTGATCGCGCAGGAACTGCTTGGCGTTCTCCCGCCCCTGGCCGATACGCTGGCTGTCATAGGAGAACCACGAGCCGGATTTCTCGACCACCGCCGCCTTCACGCCAAGATCGAGCAGCTCGCCGACCTTGCTGATGCCCTCGCCGAACATGATGTCGAACTCGACCTGGCGGAACGGCGGCGCCAGCTTGTTCTTCACCACCTTCACCCGGGTGGAATTGCCGACCACGTCCTCGCGATCCTTGATGGAGCCGGTGCGGCGGATTTCGAGGCGCAGCGAAGCGTAGAACTTCAACGCGTTGCCGCCGGTGGTGGTCTCGGGATTGCCGAACATCACGCCGATCTTGAGGCGTATCTGGTTGATGAAAATCAGCAGCGTGTTGGAGCGCGACACCGAACCGGTGATCTTGCGCAGCGCCTGGCTCATCAGACGGGCATGCAGGCCCATGTGGCTGTCGCCCATTTCGCCTTCGAGCTCGGCGCGCGGCACCAGCGCCGCCACCGAGTCGATCACCAGCACGTCAATCGCGCCGGAGCGGACCAGCGTATCGGCGATCTCGAGCGCCTGCTCGCCGGCGTCGGGTTGCGATATCAGCAAGTTATCGACATCGACCCCGAGCTTGCGGGCATAGATCGGATCGAGCGCGTGCTCGGCGTCGATGAACGCGCACGTGCCACCGAGCTTCTGCGCCTCGGCGATGGCATGCAGCGCAACCGTGGTCTTGCCCGAGCTTTCCGGGCCGTAGATCTCGATGATGCGTCCTTTCGGGAAACCACCGATGCCGAGCGCGAGGTCGAGCCCGAGCGAGCCGGAGGAAATCACCTCGACCCCTTCGTCGCCGGCCCTTGCGCCCATGCGCATGATGGACCCCTTGCCGAACGCGCGCTCGATTTGCGCCATCGCGGCGTCGAGGGCCTTGTTCTCTGCAACCTTGGGCTTTTGCATCGGGGTCCCGTCTCCTGGGTTAGGCGTGTGGGCGGTGGGGAACATGCGCTGGCAAACACGAGTCTGTCACACCTGTGATCGCACGAGTGACGTTGGCCTCGCAATTGCCAGAAGCCAGTTCCTTAACCTTCCGTTCGTTATATGTTCGTTAATCTACGGCACGCAAGAACAAAATTAGAACTTTAGGTTAGGAAATCGTCAGACCACGTTGACCAAAGCCCCACCATCCACCGGCAGATAGACCCCGGTGATGAAGCCCGCCTCATCCGAAGCCAGGAACAGCGCGGCATTGGCGACATCCCAGGCGGTGCCCATCTTGGCGCGCAGCGGCACCCGGGCATCTCGCTCGGCGGCCACTTCGGCGCGGCTGCGGTTGGTCGCCCGTGCCCTGGTGTCGACCGCCATCGGCGTGTCCATCAGGCCGGGCAGGATGACGTTGGCGCGCACGCCGTAGCGCGCATTCTGAATGGCGACCTGCTGGATATAGGCGATCATCGCCGCCTTGGTCGCCTTGTAGGCGACGTAGGGGTAGTTGTGCTTGGCCGCCGCCGAGGAAATCGCCAGGATGCAGCCGGCGCCTTGTTCGCGCATCACCGGCAGCGCGTGCTTCACTGCCATCACCAGCCCGCGCATGTTGATGGCATGGATGCGGTCGAAGGCCTCCTCGGTGATCTCGGTCGGCGAGGCATCGCCGCCGGCAATGGAGACGCCGACATTGTAGTGCAGCACATCGATGCGCCCCCAGCGCCGCACTGCGTCCCCGATCATCGCCGCCATGTCCGCCTCGCGGGTGACGTCGGCGGCAAAAGCCGCGGCGGTGCCGCCGGACGCGGCGATCAGGTTCGCAGTCTCCTCAGCCGATGCCAGATCGCGATCGACCGACAGGACCGTGGCTCCCTCCTGGGCGAAGCGCAGCGCGGTGGCACGGCCATTGCCCATGCCTTCGCCCGGCCCCTGGCCGGCCCCGACGACGACGGCGATCTTGTTGGCGAGACGCATGTTTCCTCCGGTGCTGCACGATTTGGGCAACGAGAGCATCCCGGCGTCGCGGCTGTCAAAGGAAGCGGTTCTTTTTTGAAAA
>JAPLOH010000109.1:2647-46981 GCA_026400845.1 Alphaproteobacteria bacterium | reverse complement strand
AGCAGCCGGCCGCGGTGGTCAAGAAGGCCGGCGACGACCGCCGCCGGCCCGGCCGCATCGACGTCATGGCCGCCATCGAAGGTGAGGACGACCGGGTCCGCAGCCTGGCGTCCGTCCGCCGGCAGCGTGAACGCGACCGCCGTCAGGCGGAACTGGAGCGTCTGCGCTCCGATCAGGTGAAAGTCGTGCGCGAAGTCGTCCTGCCTGACAACATCACCGTCCAGGAACTCGCCAACCGCATGGCGGCGCGGGCACCCGAGGTGATCAAGGCCCTCATGAAGCTCGGCGTGATGGCCACCATCACCCAGAGCCTTGATGCCGACACCGCCGAGCTGGTGGTGCAGGAATTCGGCCACCGCGTGAAGCGCGTCTCCGAGGATGACGTCGAAATCGGCCTCGAAGGCGCCGTGGACATCGACGAGGATCTTGCGACCCGTCCGCCGGTGGTCACCATCATGGGCCATGTCGACCACGGCAAGACCAGCCTGCTCGACGCGCTCCGTTCGACCGACGTCGCGGCCGGCGAGGCTGGCGGCATCACCCAGCACATCGGCGCCTACCAGGTGCTAATGAAGTCGGGTGGGCGCATCACCTTCCTCGACACCCCCGGCCACGAGGCCTTCACCGCCATGCGCTCGCGCGGCGCCTCGGTGACCGACATCGTGGTGCTGGTGGTGGCCGCCGATGACGGCGTCATGCCGCAAACCATTGAGGCGATCCGCCACGCCAAGGCGGCCGACGCGCCGATCATCGTGGCCATCAACAAGATGGACAAGCACGACGCCAACCCGACCCGGGTGCGCCAGGAACTTCTGCAGTACGACATCGTCGTCGAGGATATGGGCGGCGAGACGCAGGACGTCGAAGTTTCCGCCACGAAGAAGACCGGCCTCGAAAAGCTCGAGGAGGCGATCATGCTGCAGGCCGAAATCCTCGACCTGCGCGCCAATCCCAGCCG
This sequence comes from Alphaproteobacteria bacterium, assembly GCA_026400845.1. GTDB lineage: Bacteria > Pseudomonadota > Alphaproteobacteria > Acetobacterales > Acetobacteraceae > CAIYPH01. The sequence continues at coordinate 46,023 of JAPLOH010000109.1, read as the reverse complement.
CGCCGCCGAGGGCTCGGTGGTGGAAAGCCGGCTCGACCGCGGCCGCGGCCCGGTGGCGACCGTGCTGGTGCAGAAGGGCACATTGAAACAGGGCGACATCGTGGTCGCCGGCGCCGAGTGGGGCCGCGTGCGCGCCATGCTCGACGACAAGGGCCGCCAGATCAAGGTGGCCAGCCCCTCCATGCCGGTCGAGATCCTCGGCCTCGCCGGGGTGCCGATGGCGGGCGAGCCTTTCGTGGCCGTCGAGAATGAGGGCCGCGCCCGCGAAATCAGCGAGTTCCGCCAGCGCAAGCTGCGCGACAAGACGGCCGGCATGATGACCGCGGCGCGCGGCACGCTCGATCAGATGCTGGCCCGCATCCAGGAAGGCGTCCAGAAAGAGGTCGCCATCATCGTGAAGGCCGACGTGCAGGGCAGCTCGGAGGCAATCCACGCCACCGTGCTCAAGCAGGCGCACGAGGAGGTCAAGGTCCGGGTGCTGCTGTCCAGCGTCGGCCAGATCACCGAGAGCGACGTGCAACTGGCCAAGGCATCGAGTGCCGTCATCGTCGCCTTCAACGTCCGCGCGACCACCCAGGCGCGCGACATGGCGCAGCGCGACGGCGTGGATATCCGCTACTACTCGATCATCTACGACGTCGCCGATGACATCGAGAAGATGGTCAAAGGTAAGGTCGCGCCGAAGGCCCGCGAGAAGTTCCTGGGCTATGCCGAAATCCGCAAGGTGTTCGACATCACCAAGACCGGCAAGGTCGCGGGTTGCTACATCACCGAGGGCTTGGTCAAGCGGGGCTGCGGCGTGCGCCTGCTGCGCGATGGCGTGGTGGTGCATGCGGGCGACCTCACCCAGCTCAAGCGCTTCAAGGACGATGTCCGCGAAGTCGCCCGCGGCTACGAGTGCGGCCTGTCCTTCGCCAACTTCAACGACCTGCGCGAAGGCGACGTCGTCGAGTGCTACGAGGTCGAGCTCGTTCCCGGTTGAGAGCCGGGAGCGCGACACCGATGGCGGTCGACAAACGAGAGACTGGAGCGAAACGAGGGAATGGCGCCAAGCCGCGGCCATCCCCCCGGCCACCGCGTGCCAACCAATCCGCCAAGCCGCCCTCGCAGCGCCAGCTGCGGGTGGCCGAGGAAATCCGCCATGTCCTCGCCGGCGTGTTCGGGCGCGGCGAGGTGCGCGATCATGAGCTGGTCGGCGTGACCATCACGGTGGCGGAGGTGCGGATCAGCCCGGACCTCAAGCACGCCACCGCCTTCGTCTCCCGCCTCGGCCGCTCCGACATCGCCGAGAAACTGCCGGCACTGCGTCGCTGCGCGAGTTTCCTGCGCGGCCAGGTGGCGCATGCGCTGCGCCTGCGAGTGGCACCGGAAATCCACTTCCAGGCCGACGAAAGCATCGAATACGCGACGCATGTCGACAAGCTGCTGCGCGCGCCGGAAGTGGCGCGGGACCTCAAGAAACCGGACTGAAAACCCAGATGCGTCACCGTAAACCCCGCGGCCGTCCTCTCGACGGCTGGCTTGTCGTGGACAAACCGCAGGGCCTCACCAGCACCGACGTGGTCAATCGCGTCCGCCGCTGGTTCGATGCCCAGAAGGCCGGCCATGGTGGCACGCTCGATCCGTTGGCGACCGGCCTGCTGCCGGTCGCCTTCGGGGCGGCGACCAAAACGGTGCCCTACGTGATGGACGGCACCAAGATCTACCATTTCACGCTGCGCATGGGCGAGGCGCGCGACACTGATGACGCCGACGGCCAGGTGATCGCCACCTCCGAGGTCCGTCCCAGTGACGAGACCATCCGCGCCGCTTTGCCCGCGTTCATCGGCGACATCATGCAGGTGCCGCCGATCTTCTCGGCGATCAAGATCGGTGGCGAGCGGGCCTATGACCTTGCCCGTGCCGGCAACGCGCCGGTAATGGAGGCGCGGCCAGCCCGGGTCGATCGGTTCGAGCTGATCGGGCGGCCCGATGCGCACACGGTGGTGTTCGAGGTGCAGTCCGGCAAGGGCGTCTACATGCGCAGTCTCGCGCGCGACATCGCAGTGGCCTGCGGGACGCTCGGCCACGTCGTGGCGCTACGCCGCCTGCGCGTGGGACCCTTTACCGAGGCGCAGGCGATTCCGCTGGACAAATTGCAGCGGGGGGAGGATACCCCGCCGGTCTCTCCGGACTTCCTGCTTCCGGTCGCGACCGCGCTGGCCGACATCCCGGCGCTGGCCCTGACAGAAGCGGAAGCCTTCGGCCTTTCACATGGCCAGGCCATCAGCCTGGTGACGTTGATGGGCCGGATCCCAGCAAGTGCCAACCCCGATGGGGGTTTGGCGCGCGCGATGGCGGGGAACCGCGTGCTCGGGCTGTGCCGTCTGGAAGACGGGATGCTCAAGCCGGAGCGCCTGCTCTAGGCGCCTCGGAGCCCACGCGTTCCAGCAACCCGAACGAGGAGTACATCCGATGTCGATCACTGCCGAGCGCCGTACGGTGCTCATTGCCGAATACGCCACCAGCCCCGGCGACACCGGGAGCCCGGAAGTGCAGGTCGCCCTGCTGACCGAGCGGATCAACAACCTTACCGAGCACCAGAAGGTCCATGCGAAGGACTTTCATAGCCGTCGCGGCCTGCTGATGATGGTCGGCGCCCGTCGCGGGCTGCTCGACTACCTCAAGCGCAAGGACCATGGCCGCTACGACACGCTGATCAAGCGCCTCGGCCTGCGCCGCTAACCAGGACGACTGGGTGAAGGGAAGGAAGCTGTTCTTTTTTGAAAAAAAGAACCAAAAAACTTCTATCCGTTTGGTTCCATACTCTCCGCGGAGAGTACAAGGCCAGCGGATGAAAAGTTTTTGCTTCTTTTTTCAAAAAGAAGCGCTTTCTTCCTGCGTCACTCGCCTACCACCGAAGCCGGCGCATCCCGCGCCGGCCGCCGCGCATGCGGTGGAACGACAGACGGCCGCTCCGATACTTCGCCCATTGAGGGAGTCGCGACGGCGTTTCCGGCAACATGGTTGTGGCCGTCTTTTCGCCACGCCGCGGTCGAGCCCTCCAGCCCGCCGCCCCATGCCGCCCGAGACGCCGTCTCCCGCATGGACGACGGATGGCCCCTATCTGGCCGCCGCATCGCGCATCCACTGAAGGATAGATGTGATGTTTGACAAGTACTTCCGCAAGGAAATCGAATGGGGCGGGCGCAAGCTCGTCATGGAAACCGGCAAGATCGCCCGCCAAGCCGATGGCGCGGTGATGATCACCTATGGTGAGACCATTGTGCTGTGCACTGCCGTCGGCGTGCGCACCACCAAGCCGGGGCAGGATTTCTTCCCGCTGACCGTGAACTACCAGGAAAAGACCTTCGCAGCCGGCAAAATCCCCGGCGGCTTCTTCAAGCGCGAAGGCCGCCCGACCGAGAAGGAGACCCTGGTCTCCCGCCTGATCGACCGGCCGCTCCGCCCGCTGTTCCCGCATGGGTTCCGCAACGAGGTCCAGGTCATCGCCACTGTTCTGAGCCATGACCTCGAGAACGACCCCGATGTCGTCGCCATGATCGGCTGCTCGGCCGCGCTCACGCTCTCGGGCATCCCCTTCTTCGGCCCGGTCGGTGCCGCGCGCGTCGCTTACATCAACGGCGCCTACGTGCTGAACCCGACCTCGGACCAGTTGAAAGATACCAAGCTGGATCTCGTGCTGGCCGGCACCACCGAGGGTGTGCTGATGGTGGAGTCCGAGGCGCAGGAACTCAACGAAGAGATCATGCTCGGCGCCGTCAATTTCGGCCACCAGGCCTTCCAGGAAGTGATCCAGGCGATTATCGAACTGGCCGAAGTGGCCGCGAAGGACCCCTGGGCCCTGCCGGAGCCGTCCGAAGAGGAGAAGACGCTGTCCGCCCGCGTGGACGCGCTGGCCCGTGCCGCGATCACGGAGGCCTACAAGGAGCCGCTGAAGCAGGTTCGCCAGGACAAGGTGTCCGCCGCCAAGAAGGCGGCCGCCGCGGCACTTACCGAAGAGGGGCTCAGCGCCGACAAGGCCAAGGGCCTGTTCAAGGAGCTTGAGGCCGATATCGTCCGCAACGCCATCCTCGACACCGGCCTGCGCATCGATGGCCGCAACACCACCACGGTCCGTCCGATCGTCGCCGAGGTCGGCATCCTGCCGCGCGCCCATGGCTCGGCGCTGTTCACCCGCGGCGAGACCCAGGCGCTTTGCGTCGCCACGCTCGGCACCGGCCAGGACGAGCAGATCATCGACGCGCTGGCGGGCGAGTACCGCGAGCACTTCATGCTGCACTACAACTTCCCTCCCTACTCCGTCGGCGAGGCCGGCCGCATGGGCTCGCCCGGCCGTCGCGAGATCGGCCACGGCAAGCTCGCCTGGCGGGCGATCCATCCGGTGCTCCCCGCGAAGGACAAGTTCCCGTACACCATGCGCGTGGTCTCCGAGATCACCGAGAGCAACGGCTCCTCCTCGATGGCCACCGTTTGCGGCACCTCGCTGTCGCTGATGGATGCCGGCGTGCCGCTGCTGCGCCCCGTCGCGGGCATCGCCATGGGCCTGATCAAGGAAGACCGCGGCTACGCGGTGCTGTCCGACATCCTCGGCGACGAGGACCACCTCGGCGACATGGACTTCAAGGTGGCCGGCACCGAGTACGGCATCACCGCGTTGCAGATGGACATCAAGATCACCTCCATCACCCCCGCGATCATGGAAGTCGCGCTCGGCCAGGCCAAGGACGGCCGCCTGCATATCCTCGGCGAAATGGCCAAGGGTCTGTCCGGCAACCGCACCGAGGTCGCCGCCACGGCGCCGCGCATCACCATCATCAACGTGCCGAAGGAGAAGATTCGCGAAGTCATCGGCACCGGCGGCAAGGTGATCCGCGAGATCGTCGAGCAGACCGGCTGCAAGATCGACATCAACGACGACGGCACCATCAAGATCGCCTCCAGTGACCCGGCCAAGGCGCAAGCGGCGATCGACAAGATCCGCGGCATCGTGGCCGAGCCCGAGATCGGCGTGATCTACGTCGGCAAGGTGGTAAAGACCGCCGAGTTCGGCGCCTTCGTGAACTTCCTCGGCGCCAAGGACGGCCTCGTGCATATCAGCGAACTCGCCCAGGGCCGCGTCGCCAAGACCAACGACGTGGTCAAGGACGGCGATGCGGTGAAGGTCAAGGTCATCGGCTTCGATGACCGCGGCAAGGTGAAGCTGTCCATGCGCGTGGTCGACCAGGAGACCGGCGAGGACATCTCGGAGAAAGTTGGCCCCAAGGGCGGCGATCGTGAAGGCGGCAGTGAAGGCCGCGAGCGCGGCGGCCGTGACCGGGATCGTGGCCCTCGCCGCGAGCGTGGCGAGGGCGGCGAGCGGCCGGCCTCCTGAACCGATACGGCGGCGGCGTGCCCCGTGCGCGCCGCCGCCGAATCGGCTATATGACGACCGAGTGACAAGGCAGGGGACGATGAAGCCGATCAATGCGATCCGTATGGGCGGAGTGGATGTTCTTCCGCTGGTCGAGGGCGGCAAGGGTGTCGCCGTCTCCAACGGCACCACCGCTGGCCATTGGGCCGCGGGCGGCGGCGCCGGCACGCTGAGCGCGGTGAATGCCGACAGCTACGACGCTGACGGCGCCATCATCCCGCAGACCTACCGGGCCGGCACGCGGCGCGAGCGCCACGAGGAACTGGTGGAGTACGGGATCAAGGGCGGCATCGCCCAGGCCCAGCGTGCGCACGAAATCTCCGGCGGCCAGGGTCGCATACATATCAACTTCCTCTGGGAGATGGGCGGCGCCGAGCGCGTTGCGCAGGGCATCCTGGAGGGTGCCAAGGGCCTCATCAACGGCATCACCTGCGGCGCCGGCATGCCCTACCGCCTCGCCGACATCGCTGCCAAATTCAACGTCCACTACTACCCCATCATCTCTTCCGGCCGCGCCTTCAGCGCGCTGTGGAAGCGGGCCTACCACAAGGCCTCCGAACTGCTCGGCGGTGTCGTTTACGAAGACCCCTGGCTGGCCGGCGGCCACAACGGCCTGTCCAACGGTGAGGACCCGCAGAAACCGGAGGACCCGTTCCCCCGCGTGCTGGCGCTGCGCAAGATCATGCGCGAATTCGGCCTCGGCGAGACCCCGATCATCATGGCCGGCGGCGTCTGGTGGCTGGAGGAATGGGAGGACTGGATCGACAACCCCGATCTCGGCCCCATCGCCTTCCAGTTCGGCACCCGCCCGCTGCTGACCAAGGAAAGCCCGATCAGCGAAACCTGGAAGAAGCGCCTGCTGACGCTGAAGGAGGGCGACGTCTACCTCAACCGCTTCAGCCCCACCGGCTTCTACTCTTCGGCGGTCGACAACAGCTTCATGGGCGAGTTGCGTGGCCGCAGCGAGCGCCAGGTCGCCTTCACCATGGAGCCGGTGGGCGAACACCAGGCGGCATTCGGCGTCGGCCCGCGCAAGCGCATCGTCTACCTCACCCCCACCGACCGTGACCGCGCACTTGGCTGGGAATCTGCCGGCTTCACCGAGGCGTTGCGCACGCCCGACAGCACGCTGATTTTCGTCACCCCCGACAAGGGCCGCGAAATCCACGACGACCAGGTGAACTGCATGGGCTGCCTCAGCCAGTGCCGCTTCTCCAACTGGGCGCAGCACACGCCCGACCACACCAACGGCAAGAAGGCCGACCCGCGCAGCTTCTGCATCCAGAAGACCCTGCAGGACGTCGCCCATATCGACTCGGCGGAGGCGCTGGACAACAACCTGATGTTCTCCGGCCACAACGCCTACCGCTTCGGCCTGGATCCGTTCTACAGCAACGGGTTCGTGCCGACCGTACGGCAGTTGGTGGATCGGATTCTAACGGGACGTTGAACGCCGAGTCGCTCCGGCGACTCGCTGGAGTCCCTACCGATAGGGGGTCGGATTCGGGGATATCCACAACATCTTGCGTTTGCGCGTCTGTTTGGCGTTGACGCAAGAGGGGGGTGGCGGCACCCTGGCGGGGTGCCCAGCGATATCACCCCTCAGATGCAGATACGAATCCGCGGCCGCTCCTTCATGGCCTTCGTCGTGCTGCCCGAGGCGCCGCTCGTCCCTTGGCTGACCGCCCTGCGTGGGCAAATCGCCAAGGCCCCGGGATTCTTCAACGCCAGACCGGTGATCGTCGATTTCGCCCATCTCTCGCCGGGCACCGAGGGCGTGGCGACGCTGCTGACGGATATCGAGGCGCTTGGCATCACCGTGATCGACGTCGAGAACATCGGCGACATCCCCTGCGCCGCCCCGTTCCGCCGCCATCTGCTGGGCGGCCGGCCGACCGGGGTGGTCGAAATCAAGCCCACCGTGCGGCCCGCGCCTGAAGCCGCCGGGGGGGGCGCGGATGCGTCGGCCGGCGCTTCAATGCCGCCCGAACCCGCCCAATCCACCCCCGGCCTCATCGTCGAGGACCACGTCCGCTCCGGCCAGTCGGTGCTGTTCCCCAAAGGCGACGTCACCGTGCTCGGCTCGGTCTCCTCCGGGGCGGAAATCCTCGCCGGCGGGTCGATCCACATCTACGGCGCACTGCGCGGCCGCGCCCTAGCCGGCGCCCAGGGTTTCGCCCGCGCCCGCATCTTCTGCCGCAAGCTGGAGGCCGAACTGGTCTCCATCGACGGCTTCTACATGACGGCCGAAGACATGGACCCCGAAATGCGCGGCGCCGCCGTGCAGATCAGCCTCGAGTCCGGCCGCATCACCATCGCACAACAGCGCTAGGCTGGAGGAGGAACATCATGGCCAAAGTCGTCGTGGTCACATCGGGCAAGGGAGGGGTCGGCAAAACCACCTCCACCGCCGCGATCGGGGCCGCACTGGCGCAGACCGGCGCGAAAGTCGTCGTCGTCGATTTCGACGTCGGGCTGCGCAATCTGGACCTTGTCATGGGCGCCGAACGCCGTGTGGTGTTCGATCTCATCAACGTCATCCAGGGCGATGCCAAACTCCACCAGGCACTGATCCGCGACAAGCGGCTGGAAAACCTCTCCATCCTCCCCGCCTCGCAAACCCGCGACAAGGACGCGCTGACCTCCGACGGCGTGGCAAAAGTGATCGCCGACCTGCGCGAGAAATTCGACTGGGTGCTGTGCGACAGCCCCGCCGGCATCGAGCGCGGGCCGGCCATGGCCATGCACCACGCCGACATCGCCATCGTCGTCACCAACCCCGAAGTCTCCTCGGTGCGCGACAGTGACCGCATCATCGGCCTGCTCGACAGCAAAACCGAACGCGCCCAGCGCGGCGAACGGGTGGAAAAACACCTTCTCCTCACCCGCTACGACCCCGTCCGCGCCGCCCGCGGCGACATGCTGAAGGTCGAGGACGTGCTCGACATCCTCTCCATACCCCTGCTCGGCATCATCCCCGAAAGCCAGGAAGTGCTGAAGGCCTCCAACGTCGGCATCCCCGTCACCCTCAACAACCCCGACACCGCCCCCGCCCGCGCCTACCAGGACGCGGTGCGCCGCCTGCTCGGCGAAAAAATCGACATCGTCATCCCGCAGGAGCGCCGCTCCTTCGTCGACCGCCTGTTCGGACGGAGGGTCGCGTGAGCATTTTCCAGTTCTTCCGCCGCAAACCCACCGCCAGCGTCGCGCGCGAACGGCTGCAAATCCTGCTCGCCCATGAACGCTCGACCTTCGGCAAATCCGACCTCATTGCCCGCCTGCAAGAGGAAATCCTCGCCGTCATCCGCCGCCACCTCGATATCGACCCCGACAAGGTGCAAATCAAACTCGACCGGGGTAATCACGTATCAACGCTCGAAATTGACGTCGAAGTGCCGCTGACACCGGCAGAACGGGTTGCGTAGGACGCAAGCAGTCCTTTTTTGAAAAAAAGGACCAAAAAATTTTTATCCGTTTAGCCTCGTGCTCCTCTCCCTTTTGGGAGAGGGGCGGGGTGAGGGCGGCGCCCCCGCATCCTCCTTTGGCGGCGCCACTCCTCCCATCCGTTTCCAAATCGTAACAATTATGGCGCGAACGGGCTACAGCGACCAAACCGATTTTTTCGCGCTGGCAAGCGGGTGAAGACGACGGGACGCCGGCGGACGCCTGGCATCGAGACGCGGGGGTGCCGGCACGGCGATCATGGCGCGCCGACGGATGCGCGCCGCGCCGGACGGCGCAGCCACAGCGGCGCGGCGCGGGCGAGCCAACGTGACGACGGCGCGCGGGATGGGTGCGCTGGCGCGGTAATGGCGGGGCGCGGCGGGGGTGGCCGGTGCAGGGGGGCTCACCCCCGGCAGGGCGAAGGATTGGCCGAGCGCCAGTTCCAGCGCGGCGATTTCGGCCATCAGGCGAGCGTGGAGGCGCCAGCGCAGCCCACCCTGCGGCATCGCCGCGATATCCCCGAACAGCGCCGCCAACAGTGCACGCAGAATCCCAGCGATCGCTGCCGCAATGGCGACGCCTGGCTCGGGTGCGGGGGACATTGTGGGCGGCATGGGCGGGTTCCGATGGGGTGCTGAACGAGGCGATAATGCCACGAAACATAATTGGAGACAAGGAAATATAGCGTCAATTTGTGATTATTGTCCGTAAATGCCCGCGACCGCCGGCGCGGGCAGCACGTCGGGCCGGGCTACATCTTCTTCCCCGCCGTCCAGCCGCCATCCACCGCCAGCGTGGTGCCGGTGATGAAGCTGTTCTCCTCGGCCGCGAGGAACAGGATGGCCCGGGCCACCTCCGCCGGCTCCGCCCAGCGCCCCACCGCATGAATGTCGCGAATGGTCTGCGTCATCGCCGCGTCCTGGAAGTAGCGCTCCGTCAACGGCGTGCGCACCACCCCCGGCGCCACCGCATTCACCCGGATGCCATACTCCCCGAACTCCATCGCCATCTGCTTGGTCAGCCCCACCACCGCATGCTTGGACGCCACATAAGCCGCCCGCTTCGGCGCCGCCATCAGCCCGAGCGTGGAAGCCAAATTGACAATCCGCCCCGCCCTCCCCGCCGCCACCAGCCGCCGTGCAAACGCCTGGCTCGCCAGAAACGTCCCCGACAAATTCACCGCAATCACCCGCTGCCACTCCTCATAGGACAGCTCCAACACACTGACGATCTCGCGAATCCCCGCCGAATTTACCAGCACATCCAACCGCCCAAACGCCGCCTCCCCCGCCGCCACGAACGCATTCACCGAACCCGGCTCCGCCACATCAAGCGCACAGGCAATCGCCTCCCCACCCCCCGCCCGCACCGCTTCCGCCACCCGCTCCGCCCCCTCAACATCCCGATCCCCCACCACCACCCGCGCCCCCGCCCGCGCCGCGGCCAAACAAACCTGCTCCCCAATCCCACTCCCACCGCCCGTCACCAGCACGGTCTGATCCTGAAAATCCATGACGCTTCCTCCCATTGCCCAATGTTGCGCCCAGCCTATCGCTTGGCCGCGCAGAAGCGAAAGAGGGAAGGAGGGTCTTCTTTTTCTGAAGAAAAAGAAGCAAAAAGACTTTTATCCGTTAGGGCGTGGGGGAGCGCCCAGCAACGGCTCAGGTGGCATCGGGAGCGATGTCACGGGCGCCGTGCAGAACCCGGCAGATTTCCAATTCATCGGCGCGGACGACGTACAGGATGCGGTAGAGCCCGAACATGGCAAGCCGGATGTCCTGCCCGATATCGGGCCGCAGCGGAGCCGCCTCGGGGAACAGGCAGAGATTGCGGCAGCGGCTACGCAGATCGCGGATGAAGGAGAGCGCCCGGGTCGGATTGTCCGCAGCTATATGGTCACCAATGGATTCGATATCGGCTTCGGCAACACGGCTGAAGCGAAAGCGCATCACGCGCCGGCGTATCGCGCTTCCAGCCGATCCAGCGTCGCTTCCCCATCCTCCGGCAACAATCCACTGACCGCCCCGGCCTCGGCCAACCGGCGAAGGTCGAGTGCTTCACGGACACGAACCTGTTCCCGGTCCTCCAGCAGACGCAGCGCGTCACGCACCACCTCGCTGGCATTATTGTAGCGCCCTCCCTGGACCTGGGAGTCGATGAACGCTTCGAAACGGTCACCGAGGGCGAAGCTGCGGGGCATGGAAGGGCCTACTGAATTTATGATAATAGTTATCATCAGGGCATCTGGGCCGCAAGGAGCATTGCTCCACTGCGTGGATACGGAGCGATAGATACACAACGACGAAGCCCCCACAGCGGAAGGTTACAAAATCATCATCCCGCCGATACGGTATCGATACCTCTATCATGAGATACGGGCCTCGACGGACCAGACGATCCCGGACGCGGCGCATCACCGCGGGAGGAACGCCAGTCCGATCGGGAGGCATAGAATGTCAGGTGGTTCCGCAAGTGCTGATGGTTTCGCGACGGAAGGCTTCGTTCGCCGTTTGGTGGCCGATCTCGAACAGCGAGTCGAGGCCCGCTTCGAGGCGCTGAGCCGCCGGGGGATTGTGGATTTCGGGGTTGTCGATATCCACGGTCAAGCATTCAAGACCTGGTCGCAATTCGTACGCTTCTCCAAGCCGCTCAGCCGCGCGCCGCGCATTCTGATGACGGTGCAGGGATTCCGCGAGGGCCTGGGCGCACCAGGTCAGGCGAGCATTTTCGCCAGCGTCGTTGGCGACGTCGCCAACGACGGCTTCAATATGACTATCGTGGGCGACCCGTCTGACGTCTATGACGTTTCCGTCCTCTGGGTCGCCATCGCTCAGGAATCCTAATGTCCCCGCCCCGTCATGGCGCAGACGATAGGCAATCGATATCGAAGGCCGATATAGCGAAAGCAGTCTCGCTCTCGTGGGGCGCCGAATGGCGCCCCACGTCTTGCGGGCGCTAACTTTCCAGCACCAATTCAGACGGGATGCTGATCGGTCGAGCCGACGATCTCCAGAGCCCGAGTAGGGTGGTGGCCAACACGGTCGCTTATTCCGTTTGGGAGTGGATCGCGGAACCCATCTGGGCCAGCGGCGTGTGCCGCACCAACTGGCCGGACACACGACCGCTCTCGCACCAGATCAGAAATTCTCCGCTCAAAAGACTTGCATCGGAGGGGCCGTCCACACACTCCCTACGGCTTGCTTAAGTTTTTCAACTGCACTATCGATTAGCGCGATAAATTCAGAAGCGTCAGAGAAATAGTTGGTGTACGCGAGTTTAATTTGGTCCTGCTGGCTCGCCCCGACAAGCACGACATCAGCCACGCCTTGAAGCTCGCGCTCCAAAAACGAATACCTCTGCACCGCAGCCGCACTGTCCGCGAAGGCCTCGGCTTGAAAGGTCCCTTCTCTGTCCCCCGATGTGTGGTTAATTAATAAAAACAATTTCGACGTTCGCGCAAATTGCTGGAACTGTTGCGAAGTAATGTTTCTCAAACGCAGGATTCCGTGAATTCTGTCTTCAAGCTGAATAAACTCATGCACCAAGTCTGCATCGTGGATACTCGGACAAGGGCCTGGGAGATTTTCGTGCGCACGACTTAGCAGCTCACTGGATAAAATGAATAATCTACTTATTTCTTCCTTTGCATCATTAAATTTTATTCTTGTTGCGTTTACTATATCGCTGATTTCAACCGCAGTAGCCCAAGCATGTTGAACACGAGTCCTATATTGTATCTCAATGCGGAGGCCATTCCACTTCTTTCCTCCCACTGAGTTCACGTTGTATTTATATACATCATGTATACCACGATACCCCGTCATTTTAGGGTTGCGGATATAATCGTAGCGATCTTTGTCTCCGACAATATCATGCGCAGCCTTTGTCATTAAAACGCTGTCACGATATTGTCCAAGAGTGCCAGTATCGGGGAAGATCAAACGGCAACCGGCAATGTCATGCATCCTAGACAGTGACATTCCGGGCTCCCGAATGAGCTTATCGATAATCGTCGGCCGTCGCTTTAAACGTTGAGCAATTGTTACACTATCATTCATTCCGAACCGCGATCTACGTGATCGCATGCCGGATTGAAACGTATTAATTACATATAAATGAGCAGCGCGCCAGTTTTCCAATGTATGCATATCAGCCGTCAACACACGCCCCACTCTAATACGCTCACCAACGCGATCTAACTCGCCCTTGGAATAGCCGGCCGGCTCAACGAATGGCATCGCAGCCCCCAATTTAACAGAGTAATAGTCATACTCTAAATCGACCACGCTTCCAAAGAGTGTTTCCAAAGGCCGCTGCCTTTGGCGGGGTCGAGGGGCAGAGCCCCTCGCCTTCTTTTCTTGTAATCAAATCGGACAAACCCCACTCGCACACTGCAAATGCACCATGTCCACCGCCTCGTGCATATCCGCGTCATCAATGCTCGCCACCAGATCGGCGAACCGTTCGGCGCTGATTTCCTCTTCCGGCAGGTATTCGTAGCCCAGCTCGTGATCGGGCTTGCTCGGCAGCAGGGAGCAGCAGCGGATTTCCGGTTGTTCCTGCAGCACGAGGTCGCGGAAGGCGTCCAGCTCGTAGCGGTCGGTGTAGATTTTCAGCGTGTAGCTCACCTGGTTGCCGCGGTCGGCGCCGATCCAGTGTTGCTCCAGCAGGCGCAGCCAGCGGTATTGCTGGGCGGGTGTCGCGTCTGACGCGGTGACGGTCATGTCGCCGAGGCCGAGGCGCAGCAGCAGCGGCACGGTGGGGAAGCCCACCACGGTCATGCCCGGGAAGCTCTTCAGCGTGCGCATCGGGTAGCGGCGCGCCTCATACTGGGCCAGCAGCGGATCGCTCCCCTCGGCCCAGGCGCCGGTCGCCTCGTCGCGCACACCTTTGAACTGGACCCAGCGCAAATAGTAGCGCCGCGCCGGCAGATGCACGCCCTCGGTGAGCCCGAAGAGTTTGGAGGTGGTGCCGGCGGGCTTCACGGTGGTGACGGTGGCGGGCTTGGCCAGGCCGCGTTCGGCGGAATAGGCCAGGGCCTCTTCCTTGGCGGCGTTGGAGAAGCGATCGAGCGTCGCCCAGAACGCGGCGGCGCGCGGGCTGTCGAGCAGGGATTCGAAATCGAGCCCGAAGCGCATCCAGGCGTATTCATGCAGGCCGGTGGGGCCGATGCCGATGCGGTTGGTGCGGCGGACTTCTTCGCCGTAGAGCGCGTCCATGGTGTTGGCGCGGATGAGGAAGCGCACACCGAGGCGGATGGAGTCCTCGATCCGGTCATCCCAGGATTTGCCGAGCTCGGGCGAGATGTCGCCGGGCACGATGGTGTCGAAGGGGACGGGGCAGGCGAGGAGGGGGGCGTAGTCGGCGATGACGCAGTAGCCGCCGGTGACGTGCAGGGTGATTTCGCCGCAGGGGTTGGTGGTCATCGGGAAGCGGGTGGCCTGGGCGCGCCGCGCGAGTTCGGCGAGGAGGGGGGCGGCGGCGTCCACCCGGTAGCGGGCGGAGCGGAAATCGCGGCCGTCGTCGTGGACGGGCTTGTTCCAGGCGCTTCCGGTGCGGTGGTCTTCGAGTTTGTCGCCGTTGATGAAGCCGGGTTCGCCGTTGATCCAGGCGCAGCGGACGGCTTCGTCGAACACGGCTTTGGCGTGGCGGGTCAGCGTATCTGCGTCGTCGCCGGTTTTGACGCGGGTCCAGAAATCGGAGTCCACCATCACGGAGTGGTTGGCGGTCCAGAGGCCGCCTTCGGTTTTGGAGCGGATGAAGCGGATGATGCCGGGGTCACGCCAGGATTTGGTGGCCATGCGGGCGGCGCGGCGGGCGCCGCCGACCTGGACTTCGACGGAGAAGTGGTGGTCGACCATCAGCGCCTGTTCCCAGGGGGCGATGGTGCCGGCGCGGGCGGGCTCGATGACGTGGCGGCGGATGTTGAGGAAGGCACGCAGGAGGGAGATGGGGCCGGAGGCGGGGCGGCCCTGCATGCCGCGGATGGGGGCGCCGGCGCGGCGGATGTCCGAGAGGTCGAGCACCAGGGTTTCGCCGGCGGCGTGGCGGAACGCCATGGATTCGAGGATTTCGGCCGCCTTGGCCCAGCCCTCGCGGCTATCCTCGATGCGGTGGATGGTGGAGCCTTCGGGCGCCTCGGCGGGGTCGGCCACCAGGGAATCGAGCAGGAAGGCGCGGACGGGGGAGAGGTCTGCCGTCGCGGGGGTGGCGCCCCAGGGGAGGAGGCCCATGTCGGTGCCGAACTGGCAGAGGGCGGCGGGGCTGTGCGGGTAGTCGGGGGGGAAGGGGGAGGGGTGGGGCTTGAGGGTGGGGGCGTGGGCCCAGTCGACCGCCATCAGGCTGTCGTCATAGGCGCGGCCGACGCCGGAGCCGTTCAGCAGGAGGTAGAACTTGGCGAAGCAGGCGATGGCGGTGGCGCAGTTGGTGAACACCTCCATGTTGCGGGTGGGCTGGCCGGAATCGCCGTGCTGGAGATGGCGGCCGGAGGTGATCAGCGCGCCGGTGGCGATGGCGTTGCGCAGGCGCAGGCGTTCGAGGCGCTCGGCGGGGGAGAGGTCGGGGCCGAGCAGGGACATGTTGCCGGCGGCGACGCGGTCGGCCACGCGGCCGAAATCCTCGTCATCTTCCGGGCGGAAGATGGTGCGGCGCGCGACGGCGACGCCCATGCCGGCATCGAGCATGCGGGCGGTGAGCGGGGTATCGCCGAAGCTGGCGCCTGGTGGCTTGGCAAGCGTGGCGCCGGTTTGCGCGAGATATCCGTCCATCGTCGTCCCCATCGAATCGTCGAACCGCAACATATGCCCGATCTCGCGCCGCGCAAATACCATATCTAGTGGTCTTCGCTGTGTTGCGCCGGACGCAGGCGCGGCGCGGCGGCGCGAATCGCCGAAGCCAGCAAATCCGTCACCGCGCGGATACGCGGCGTGTGGCGGATGTCATTATGGGTGCACAAATACAGGTCCCGCGAAGGCGGCGGGCTGGGCGTGGCCAGCCGGGTGAGGTTCTGCCCGGTGGCCAGATAGTCGGCCAGACAGGCAATCCCCAGCCCCGCCACCGCAGCCGCGCACTGGCAACTCCGGCTATTCGCCCGCAACGCCGGCGTCGCCTGGGCGGTGAGGCCGGAGAACCACACCACCTCATCGAGATGCGCCTGGTCGGGCTGAAACAGGATCGCCATATGCCCGGACGCGCCCGCCGCGAGATCGGGCATCCCATGCTCGGCGAGATACGAGGGCGCCGCGAACAGCCCAAACCCCACACTCCCGACGCGGCGGATCGCGAGGTCCTGCTGCTGCGGCCGGGCGAGGCGCAGCGCGATATCGGCCTCCCGCATGGTCAGGCTCAGGCTGCGCGATTCGGCGATGAGGTCGATATGGATGCCGGGATGCCGGCGGCGCAACTCCGGCAGCGCCGGCACGATCACCTCGGCGGTCAGGCTCTCCACCGCGGTCACCCGCACGGTGCCCTCCAGCCGCACATCCCGCCCGGTGATGCGCCGCTCGATCGCCAAGGTCTCGCTTTCGATCCGCTCGACATTGCCGAGAATCGCCTCCCCGGCCGAGGTCAGCACGAAGCCGCGCGGCGTTTTATGCAACAGCGTCGCCCCGGCACGGGCCTCCAACGCGGCGAGGCGGCGGCCGATGGTGGTCTGCTGCACGCCGAGCGCGCGGGCGGCCGCGGAGAGCGAGCCGTGGCGGGCGATGGCGAGAAAGGTGTGGAGGGCGTCCCAGTCGAGCATGGCAGTCCTCTGCAAAATCGCACGATGATCCTGCGACGATACGGCAATGCAATGCGAAAACGAAGATGTCATATCGTGATCACCGGACCAACCGGCTACAGGAGATCCTCCGATGAACGACACCCGCGACTACGGCATTGCCCTCCTCCGCGTCACGCTGGGCGGCCTGATCCTCACCCATGGGCTGGTGAAGCTATTCGTCTTCACCCCCGCCGGCACCGTCGGCTTCTTCGCCAGCCTCGGCCTGCCCGCGATCGCCGCCTATGCCACGATGGCGCTCGAGCTCGGCGGCGGGATCGCGCTGATCGCCGGGCTGTTCGTCCGCCCCATTGCGCTGCTCCAGGCGGTGCTGCTGCTCGGCACCATCGTCACCGTGCACGGCGCCAACGGCTTCTCCTTCGCGGCCAAGGGCGGCGGCTGGGAATACCCCGCCTTCTGGGCGGTGGCGCTGGTGGTGCTGGCGCTGACCGGGCCGGGCGCCCTCGCGCTCCGCTTCGGCCAACCGCAGACAGCGCCCGCCGCGGCCTGATACACTGCGCTCATCCCCGGCCGGCGCCCCGCGCGCCGGCCGCCATTCGCGAGGACATGACCATGCTCCCAAGTATTTTCATCAGCCACGGCTCGCCCATGCTGGCGCTCACCGAAGCCCCGGCGCGGGATTTCCTGCGCGGCTTCGGCCATGGGATCGCGCGGCCCAAGGCCATCCTGGTCGCCTCGTCCCATTGGGAGACCGCGGCGCCCGAGGTCAACGCGGTGGTGCGCAACCACACCATCTATGATTTTGGCGGTTTCCCGCGCGCGCTCTACGAGCTCACCTACAATCCGCCGGGGGACCCGGCGCTGGCCGAGCATGTCAGCGACCTCCTCTGCGCCGCCGGGCTGCAAAGCTCGGTCGATCACAAGCGCAGGCTCGACCATGGCGCCTGGGTGCCGCTGTTCCTGGCCTATCCCGATGCCGATATTCCAGTGTTGCAGGTCTCGGTGCAGAGCCATCTCGGACCGGCGCATCACTACGAGCTTGGCCGCGCCTTGGCGCCGCTGCGCGAGGAGGGTGTGCTGATCATTGGCTCCGGCAGTTGGACCCATAATCTCCGCCTGCTCGACCGCGGCGGCATCGACGCCCCCGAGGCGCCGCATGTGGTGGCCTTCTCCGACTGGATGGACCAGGCGCTGACCGAGGGCCGCCGCAGCGATCTGCTGACCTACCGCACCAAGGCGCCCTTCGCGGTGCAGGAGCACCCGACGGAGGAGCACCTGCTGCCGCTGTTCGTCGCCATGGGCGCCGGCGGCGAGGCGGCCAAGCCGACCCGCATCCACAAAAGCGTCACCTACGGCGCGCTGCGGATGGATGCCTACGCTTTCAGCTGAAGCGGGTTGCGGCGCGGACGGCGTGGGGCAACACTAGGGTTCCGGCGAAGATCGCCCCCGCCATCACCGCCCGGCATTGGCCATGCCCAGCTCGATCCAAAAGGAACCCGCGACATGCTGCAAATCCCCCCCGCCCGGATCGGCCAACGCGAGGACGAGGTCGATACCCCCGCCCTGCTGATCGATCTCGACGCCTTCGAGTTCAATCTCGACACCATGGCCGCCTGGCTCGAAGGCACCGGCGTGAAGCTGCGCGCCCATGCCAAGACCCATAAATCCCCCGTCGTCGCGCATCGCCAGATCGCCCGCGGCGCGGTGGGCCAGTGCGTGCAGAAGGTGGCCGAGGCCGAAGCGCTCGCCTGGGGCGGGGTACAGAATATCCTGATCAGCAATGAGGTCGTCGGCGCCGACAAGCTCGCCCGCGTCGCCGCCCTGGCCCGCATCTGCACCATCGCACTCTGCGCCGACAGCCCGGTGCACGTCACCGCCATCGAGGCGGCGGCGGCCGAGGCGGGGGTGAACCTCACCGTGCTGGTGGAGATCGACGTCGGCATGAACCGCGCCGGCATCGCCGCCGGCTCCGAGGCGGTGGCGCTGGCGCAGATGATCGCGGCGAGCCCGCACCTCACCTTCGGCGGCCTGCAATCCTACCAGGGCCGCGCCCAGCATCTGCGCACCGTGGCAGAGCGCCAGGCCGCCAGCGGCGCCGCGGTGGACGCCACCCGCCTCACCATCGACATGCTGCGCCAGCAGGGGCTCCAATGCGCCATCGTCGGCGGCGCCGGCACCGGCACCTTCCCCATCGAGGCGGGCTCGGGCGTCTACAACGAGATCCAGGCCGGCAGCTACTGCTTCATGGATGTCGATTACGGCAAGAACCTCGACGACTCCGGCAAGCCGGTCTCGATGTTCCGCAATTCGCTGTTCGTGCTCGCCAGCGTGATCAGCCAGCCGCGCACCGGCATCGCGGTGGTGGATGCCGGGCACAAGGCGGTGGCGATCGACAGCGGCATGCCCGGCATGTGGCAGCGCCCGGAGCTGACCTATGCCGGCGCCTCGGACGAGCATGGCCGCATCGTCGTCGCCGAGGGCGCCGTGCCACCGGCGATCGGCGACAAGCTGCGACTGGTACCTGGCCATTGCGACCCGACGGTGGACCGGTTCGACTGGTATGTCGGCGTGCGCAATGGGCGGGTGGAGTGTTTGTGGCCGATCAGCGCACGGGGCGGGTTCAACTGAGCGAAGTGGTTCTTTCTTGAAATAGGCAAGAAAAACTCCCGGCGTACCAGATAGTCCGAAACTCCTCTGGCCTGATGATGCGGACGCTGTCGGTCACGCACAAAAGTTGCCCGGCGCGTGATCTCATCCAGTTCGGTCGCCTTCGGGTCTCGCCTGACTGGCGCTGGGGATGGTCAAGGATATCGTGGAGGGGCGGGAGGCAAGTGCGGCTACATCCTGCCTATAGCGGGCGCGTTGCGAGGTCGATCGGGCCGAGCGCGTCGACCTGGCGTCGGACGATGGCCAGGCAGACCTCGGTGTGGTCCGGGGTCATGCGCTTTATCGTGCCGACCAGAGTGACCGCCGCTTCTGCTTCGCCACGCTCGTTCCGGATGACGAGGCCCACGCCAATGAAACCGCGCGCGACCTGTTCGAGCGTGAAACCGTAGCCGGTAGCCCTGGCGTCCTCGATGGAGCGCCAGACGGCCGTCTCGGTGAGGCCGGAGTATTCGTCGTAGCGGGCAGCGTTGGCCGTGACCAGGGCGCGCGCGCGGCCATCGGGCATGGCGGCCAACAAGGCGATGCTGCCGGCGCCGACGCCCATTGGCAGGCGGCGGCCGATTTCGGAGACCAGGCCACGCGGCGCGCGCGGATACTCGACGACGTCAAGCGCGATGATGTCATTGAGGAGGGGGACGTAAAGATAGGCGATCGCGCCGGTCTCGACGACGATGGCCGCGAGGAAGTCGCGCAGGCGCGCGCGCACGGTGGAGTAGCGCGCGAGATCGACCAGGCTGTGCAGGCGCAGGCCGAGGAAGTAGCGCTTGGTGTAGTGCACATCGAACGCGACCATCTGCTCGCGCACCAACGCGCTCAGCAGGCGGTGCGCGGTGGCGACATGCAGGCCGGTGGCCTGGGCGAGTTCGGTAAGGCGGATGCCGGTGACGTTGTGTTCGCCGACGGCGGCCAGAAGCTGCATTGCGCGGTGCAGGCTCTGGGCACCTTTGGTTTGGATCGCGGGCAGTTCGGTCACAGTGCATCCGGAGGGGTTGAGGCGGGCAGTGTTGGACGCGGGCGGAGGGCTTGACAAGCTTTCATGATACGAGAAACATGTTCTCATAATATGAAAGTTGACAGGGGCGGTATGGTCGGGGCGCTGGATGGCCTGAAGGTTCTGGAAATCGGCCAGTGGGTGGCGGCGCCGTACTGCGCGGCTATTCTCGGCGATCTCGGAGCCGACGTGATCAAGATCGAACGCCCCGGCGGCGGCGATGACCAGCGCCTGTCGCCGCCTCTGGCCGCCGGGCAATCCGCTTTGTTCAACCAGATGAACCGCAACAAGCGCAGCGTGACGCTGGATCTCGACAGCGAAGCCGGCCGGGCGGATTGCCTGGCCCTGGCGGCGGCGGCCGATGTGGTGATCAGCAATTTCCGCCCTGGGACGATTGCCAAGCTCGGCCTCAGCTACGAGGCGGTGGCGGCACGCAACCCGCGGGTGATCTACGCGCTGATCACCGGCTTCGGCATCGAAGGACCGCTCGCCCACCGCGCGGGGATGGACCTGATCGCCCAGGCGATGTCCGGCATGATGCTGCTGACCGCGACGCCGGAAGGGCGGCCGGGCCGGGTGCCGATGGCCGCCGCCGATATCTCGACGGGTCTCTACGCCACCATCGGCATCCTCGCCGCCATTACCGCGCGGGAGAAGAGCGGGCGCGGCCAGATGGTGGATTTCGCGCTGCTCGATTCGATGCTGGCGATGATGCCGATGGAAACCGCCGGCTATTTCGCCACCGGCGCCAATCCGCCGCGCTACCATTTGCGCAAGACCGCCAATGCCGCGCCCTACAACGTGTTCGCCACTGCCGACGGGTACATCACCGTGGTCGCCGCCGCACAACCGCTGTGGGAATCGCTGTGCCGGGTGATCGGCCGCGAGGACCTCAACCAGGACCCGCGCTTCTCCTCCAGCGGCGCGCGCATCAACCACGTGAAGGAGCTGGAGGCGATCCTGATCCCGATCTTCCAGGCGGAAACCTCGGAGATATGGCTGGCGAAGCTCGATGCCGCCCGCGTCCCGACCTCGCCGGTGCTGGAGCTTGAGGAGATCCTCACCCACCCGCATTTCGCCGCGCGCAACACCGCGGTGACGCCGCCCGAAGGGGCGACCGCGGTGCAGCGGGTGATCCCGGCGCCGATCCGCATGGCCGATACGCCGGTCCGGGTGCATCGCGCGGCGCCCGCTGCCGGCGAGGATACCGAGGCCGCACTTGCTCACCTTCATGCCGGAAAGGGATGGCCGCATGCCCGTTCTTAGTGCCACGCTCGGCCGCCGCGCCGAAGTAACCGCCGATGTCGATACCCGCTGGGTGCTGGCCTACGCCGCCGGCCTCGGGTTTGACCGCGCGCTGTGCCTGGATGACGCCCAGCCCGGCGGCCCCGCCGTGCCGCCCACCTTCTGCACCGGGCTCGAATGGATCCTCTCCGGCGATACCAGCCGCGCCACCAGCCTCGGCCTCACACCGGAGGAGCGCATCCGCGGCGTGCATGCCTTCCAGGATTCGCATTTCCTCCGCCCATTCCGCGCCGGAACCCGGGTGAAGGTGGCCAGCGAAATCCGCTACATGAAGGTGACCCGCGCCGGCACGCTGATCGCCACCCTGATTACCTCGTCCGATGCCGATAGCGGCGAGACGCTGTGCGAAACCTGGTCCGGCTCCATCCTGCGTGATGTCGCCTGCGACGCGGACGAGGTCGGCACCCCGCCGCCCTACCTCACCGATCCGCCCGCCCCGCCGCCGGTGGAGGCCGCGCGCTCGGTCATCACCACCGATTACGGCCTGCCGCACACCTATACCGAGTGCGCCCGCATCTGGAACCCGATTCATTCCGAGCGCGCGGTGGCGCTGCGGGCCGGGCTGCCCGACATCATCCTGCACGGCACCGCCACCTGGGCGCTGGCCGCCCGCGAGGTGCTGCGCGCCCATGCCGGCGGCGATGTCCGCCGCCTCAAGCGCCTCGCCGGCCGCTTCCGCGCCCCGGTGATGGCCGGCGGCGGGCTGACGGTGCGCCACGCTGTAATGCCTGACGGCAGCATCGCCTTCGAGGTCGACACCGATGGCGGGGCTGTCGCGATGAACGGCGGCCGCGTCGAACTGGCCTGACGTCATGGCCCGTTACCTCCTGGCGCGCTTCGCCCAGGGCCTGGTGACACTGCTCGCCGTGTCGGTTGTCGTCTTCGTGTTGTCCAGGCTGACCGGCGATCCGCTGACCCTCATCATGGACCCCATGGCGACCAAGGACGACATGGCCCGCGAACTCGCGCGCCTCGGGCTCGACCGCTCCTATGTCGAGCAGTACGCGATTTTCCTGGCGCACGCCCTGCTCGGAGATTTCGGCCAGTCGGTGTTCTACAAGCGCGACGCATTCGGTGTTTTCCTCGAAAAACTGCCAGCCACGCTCGAACTCGGCGGCACCGCGATGCTGCTCTCGATCCTCATCGCCATCCCCATCGGCGTGCTCTCCGCCGTGCACCAGGGCGGCTGGCTCGATCGGATCGCCAAGATCGTCGCGCTGACCGGCCAGTCCGCCCCGGTGTTCTGGATCGGCCTGGTGATGATCCTGCTGTTTTCCGTCACTCTGGGCTGGTTGCCCACCGCCGGACGCGGGACCTTCCGCCACCTCGTGCTCCCCGCCATCACCCTGGGCTGGTACGGCAATGCCTTCCTCATGCGCATCACCCGCTCCGCGATGCTCGACGTGCTCGGCACCGACTATGTGCGCCTCGCCCGCCTCGAAGGCCTCCCCGAACGCCGGGTGATCTGGAAACACGCCTTCAAGAATGCGGCGACCTCGATCGTCACCACCCTCGGCCTCATGTCGATCAGCCTGGTGACGGGCGCGGTGGTGACCGAGACGGTGTTCGCCTGGCCCGGCGTCGGGCGCCTGACGGTCGATGCGATTTTCCAGCGCGACTTCCCCGTGGTGCAGACCGCGGTCATCCTGATCGCCGTGATGGTCGTCGCGGTGAACCTTGCGGTCGATGTGGTCTATGCCTGGATCGACCCGCGGGTGCGGTTCCAGTGAAGCGCTTTGCCGGCATGCCGCTGGGCTCGGCGCTGATCCTGCTGGCGGCGCTGGCCGGCGCGCTGCTGGCGCCGCTGCTCGCGCCCTTCGACCCCGATCAGGTCGACGTACTGCACCGCTTCACGCCGCCGTTCTGGCTCGAGGGCGGCTCGCTGGAGCACCTGCTCGGCAGCGACGATCTCGGGCGGGACATCTTGAGCCGGCTGCTGTATGGCGGGCGCATCTCGATGCTGGTGGCGGTGGTGTGCGTCACCTCCGACGCGGTTTTGGGTACACTGGTCGGCATGGTCGCCGGCTACCTCGGCGGCTGGGTCGACACCCTGCTGATGCGCCTCGCCGACGTGATGCTGGCGCTGCCCTATCTGCTGATCGCCCTCGTGGTGGTGAGCGTGCTGGGCGCCAGCCTGCTCAATGTCATCGTCATCATCGTCGCCCTGCGCTGGGCCGGCCTGGCGCGCATCGTCCGCGGCGAGACGCTCGGCATCAAGCAGCGCGACTACGTCGCCCTCGCCCGCGTCGGCGGCGTCGTCCGCGCCGCCATCCTGCTGCGCCACGTGCTGCCCAACGTGCTCAACAGCGTCATCGTCGTTTCGACCCTCGGCGTCGGCACAGTGATCCTGTTCGAGTCCGCGCTCAGTTTCCTCGGCGTCGGCGTCCCGCCCCCCACCGCCACCTGGGGCGGCATGGTGGCCGACGGACGCGGCTCGATCGGCAGCGCCTGGTGGGTCTCGCTGTTCCCTGGCCTCGCCATCACCGCGGTATGCCTCGCCTGCAACCTGCTCGGCGACTGGCTGCGTGAAATCTTCGATCCGAAATCCATGCGGGCATGACACCGCGAAACGGGAGACCATCGATGCGACGGAGCATGATCACCGCGGCCACCCTTGCCTGCCTTGCCACCCCTGCCGCGTCCCAATCCCTCACCTTCGCCATCAACAACCTCGGCGCCGAAACCTGGTGGCCGCAGGACATCTCGCAGAACAAATACATCACCTCCAACCTCGGTGACCCGCTGATCCGCCTCGCCGCCCCCTATTCGCTCGACCCGGCGGTCGCCAGCGCCTGGTCGATGTCCGACGACGGGCTCGCCTATACCTTCGCCTTGCGCGACGACGTGCTGTTCCATGACGGTAGCAAGATGTCCGCTGACGACGTGATGTTCACCTTCGCACCCGCCAACGTCGAGAAGTTCGTCGGCTTCTCCGCCATCAAGGGCGGCAACCTGCTCGGCTTCGAGGTCCAGGGCAACAAGGTGGTCATGCGCCTCAAGGCCCCGGTCCCCGCCCTGATGGACAACTACATCTCGCGCGCCTCGATCTGGCCCAAGGCCTATGTCGAGCGCGTCGGCATCGAGGGCTTCAACAAGCACCCCATCGGCGCCGGCCCCTACCGCTTCGTCGAACACGTGAAGGGCCAGCACGTGAAGCTCGCCGCCTGGGAGCGATACTACGGCGACCAGCCCCAGGTGAAGGAGGTCACCTTCCGCATCGTCCCCGAGCCCGCCACCCGCCTCGCCATGCTGCGCACCGGCGAAGCCGACATCTCCTACAACGAGGTCGGCGCCGCCACGGGCGAGTTGAAAAAATATGGCCTGCGTGGCGAAACCTACGGCCAGCCCGCCCAGGCCGTTCTCATCTTCAACAGCCTGCTCAACCTCGACCGCGCCCCCGGCCGCTTCGATGACATTCGCGTCCGCCAGGCCCTCATGCTCGCCGTCGACCGCAAGGTGATCGCGGATGCCGTCTATTTCGGCGCCGCCCGCCCCGCCGCCCTGCCCGTCGTCGGCACCCGCATGCCGTTCTACGATCCGAAATTCGCGCCGCTCCCCTACGATGTCGCCCGCGCCAAAAAGCTGCTCGCCGACGCCGGCCACCCCCAGGGCCTCCAGTTCGACTTCACCGCAGGCACCAACAGCAAGGATCTCGCGGTCCTCCTCGTCTCCTTCTGGCAACGCGCCGGCATCAAGGCCAACCTCAACCTGCTCGACCCCGTCTCCCTCAGCCGCGCCTGGTGGCAACGCACCATGCAGGGCGACCAGGTGCTGCTCGTCGGCGGCCTCGCCAACGGCATGGCGAGCGCGGTCTACTTCAATTCGAAATCCCAGGTCTCGATGTATGACAGCGCTGCGACCGACGCGCTGTTCGCCCAGGGCATGGCGATCATCGATCCCGCCAAACAGACGGAGTGGCTGCGCACTGCCCTCCTGCCCGCGATGGACGCGCTCTACCCCGTCGCCCCGGTCCTCGAATACCAGGAGGGCGTGCTCGGCCTCGGCCCCAAGGTTAAAACCTGGGACCGCTTCGACCTGCACAGCTTCGGCCTGCAATGGCTGGTCCCCAAATGACGGCACCGCTCCTCGAAGTCGAGGACCTCAGGGTGGAACTCGCCACCCGCAGCGGCGTCGTCCATGCGGTGGATGGCGTGAGCTTCCACGTCGCCGAGGGTGAAACCCTCGGCATCGTCGGCGAAAGCGGCTGCGGCAAGACGATGACGGCGCTGGCACTGCAACGCATGCTGCCCCGCCCGGGCGGGCGCATCGCCAGCGGCGCCATCCGGCTTGGGGCCGAGGACCTCATGGCCAAGTCCGAAGCCGAGATGCGCGCCATCCGCGGCCGCGACATTGCGATGATCCTGCAGGACCCGATGTCCTCGCTCAATCCGGTGATGAGCATCGGCGCCCAGGTGGCGGAGCCGATCCGCGCCCATCAACGCCCCGCCCGCAACGTGCTGCACGCCGCCGTCCTGCGGATGCTCGATGCCGTGCGCATCCCCTCGCCTGCCGCTCGCGCCGGGGACTACCCGCACCAGCTCTCCGGCGGCATGCGCCAGCGCGTGGTCGGCGCCATCGCGCTCTCCTGCCGGCCGCGCCTGCTGATCGCCGACGAGCCCACCACGGCGCTCGACGTCACCATCCAGGCGCAATATCTCGCTTTGCTGAAGGACCTCCAGCGCGAAACGGGGGTGGCGATGATCCTCATCACCCATGATTTCGGCATCGTCGCCAAGATGTGCGACCGCGTTGCGGTAATGTATGCCGGCCGCATCGTCGAGACCGCCGATGTGCGCACGCTGTTCGCCCGCCCGGCGCATCCCTACACCCGCGCGCTGCTGGAGGCGCTGCCCTCGATGGAGCATCGCAGCGAGCGCCTCAAGGTGATCGACGGCCAGCCGCCCGACCTGCGCGCCCCGCCCGCCGGCTGCCGCTTCGCGCCGCGCTGCGCCGTCGCCACCACCGCCTGCCACACCACCGATCCCGCGCCCGTCGCGCTCGGCCCCGGCCACGTCGCCCATTGCCTGCTGGCCGGCAGCGCATGACCGCCCCGCTGCTCGAGGTCGATCGCCTGCACAAGCACTTCCCGGTGCGCCGCGGCCTGCCGTGGAACCCCGTCCGCCACGTCCACGCCGTCGATGACGTCAGCTTCACCATCGGTGCCGGCGAGACCTTCGGCATCGTCGGCGAAAGCGGCTGCGGCAAGACCACGCTGTCCCGCGTCATCCTGCTGCTGGAGGCGGCGACGGGCGGCACGGTTCGCTTTGACGGCAAGCCGGTGGAGGGCCTCGCCGGCGCGGAACTCCTCGCCTATCGCCGCGCCGTGCAGGCCGTCTTCCAGGACCCCACCAGCGCCTTGAGCCCGCGCATGCGCGTCGGTGATATCGTCGCCGAGCCCCTGCGCGCCACCGGCGACGCCTCGTCCGCCGAACGCCGCGCCGAGGTGGCCCGCCTGCTCAAGGTCGTCGGCCTGCGCGACGGCGCCGCCGCCTCCTATCCGCATGAATTCTCCGGCGGCCAGCGCCAGCGCATCGCCATCGCCAGGGCACTCGCCACCAATCCACGCCTCATCGTGCTCGACGAGCCGATCTCCGCACTCGACATCTCCATCCGCGCCCAGATCATGAACCTCCTGCGCGACATCCAGGACCGCACCGGCACCGCCTTCCTGCTGATCGCCCATGATCTCGCTGTCGTGAAGCACATGAGCACGCGCGTCGGCGTGATGTATCTTGGCAAGCTCGTCGAGACCGGCCCCGCCGATGCCCTCTACCGCCGCCCGCTGCACCCCTACACGCGCGCCCTGCTTGCGGCGGCACTGCCGGCGCGGCCCGATGATGCCCCAGGTCCGCCCCCGCTCGCCGGTGAACTGCCGAGCCCGCTGGCACCACCGTCCGGCTGTCGCTTTCGCACAAGATGCCCCTTGGCCGTGCGTGAGTGTGCCGAGGCCGAACCACCGCTGCGACGGCTGGATGCGGACCAGCACGTCGCCTGCCATCGGGTGTAGGGCGATCCAACTCTCGAAATGCAGAGGCACCAGTGATGCGTGAAACGACACGGAATGTGTCGGCGGCTTCGATACAGCCGATTTTGGAATTTGAGCTTCGTCAACAGACGTCGATTTAGCGACGTCGTGCTGGGCGAGTGATGATCGACGTCTTGGTGTGATGCGTGCCGCGCGGATTGCGGGAGCGCGCGGCCACGATGCGAAACCGCTTGGTCCGGCCGATACGCATACGATGCGCTCTTTGCCAATGATGACATATTCGGTCTTTAGCGTTTGGCACTTCATTCTTTCCAGAACAATGCGCGCGCTGCACCGCATCCATACCCAGCCGCTTGATCGGCTGCTCGGTGCAATCCACCTTCCAGAAAAAGCCGATGAACTCCTGGGTGACGTAGCACCCATAATACAGCAGCATGTTGAGCAGATGATTCTCCAGGCCGCCTGCGCCCCAAGGACGGCCGGATTTTGTCTTGCGTCGCTCGGTGGCCTCCCAAGGATTGAGAATGCCTCAACCGCTCGGCACTCTCTTTCCTGCGATCGGCATCCATCCGCATGATGCTCAGAAGGCTATGTCAGAACAATATTTGATCCGGATATACTCTTATGCGACTTCGACCGGCACTTCAGGCCTGTCCCAGCTCGTCTTGAATTCCCGGAACGTCGACGGGATTTCCTTCAGCGCCGAAAGCACGCGCCGCCGGGTGTTGTCACCGTCTTCGGGCAGGAAGTCGATCGACACGGCGTCCGCGATGCCGCCGAAGCGGTCGGCGATGGCGTTGGGGAGCTTGTCGTAGGTGGCGCGCGCGCAGAACAGGTCCAACACGTCGTCATCCACCATGGCGGCCATCTTTTCCCATTCACCGCGGCGGGAGGCCTCGTGCAGTTTCACGCCGAGATCGCTGAGGCCGTGGATGTCGAAGACGCCGCGATAGGCGGGGGTGGAGCCGTAGAAGGCGACGCGGTAGCGGATTTTCTCGGCCGCGGTTTTCACCGCCGCTTCGTCCGGGCCGGTGGCGACGAAGCCGCCGCCGGTGACCTCGAAATGATCGAGGCCGGCACTACGCTTGGCAAGCTCGCCGGCCAAAAGCGGTCGAACGATCTCCTCGACGTATTTGCGCGTCGCGAACCCATGCAGCCGCACCCCGTCGCAATGCCGCGCGGCGGCCTTCTGCATTTCCGGCCCGACGGCGGCGATCATCAGCGGGACCATCGGCAGCCCCGTCGGCTTGGGCGAGAATTCAGGGGTCATCAGGGTGAAGTTATAGAACTTGCCCTTGAAGTTGAGCTTCTCGCCGGTTTCCCAGCAGCGCCAGATCGCCCTGAGCGCGCGGATATATTCGGACATCCGCGGCGCCGGCGAGATCCACGGCACGCTGAAGCGGCGCTCGTTATGCGCCTTCACCTGGGTGCCGAGGCCGCAGACATAGCGGCCGCCCGAGGCGGCGTGCAGGTCCCATGCGAGGTTGGCGACGATCATCGGGCTGCGCGGGAAGGCGATGGCAACCGAGGTGGCAAGTTCCACCCGGCTGGTGGCCACTGCGGCCATGGCGAGCGGGATGAACGGATCATGCGCGAGTTCGGGCGTGGTCACGCCGTCGAACCCATCGGCTTCGGCACGGGCGGCGGCCGGGCCGCATTGGCGCCAATCGGCATAGGGCAGGCTGGTGTTGACGCGCATGGCGCTTCTCCCGGGTTTCGTTGCCCGATGCTCGCGCCTCCGTGGCCCGCTGTCTATCCGCCCGCCAGCGCTGCGCTCAGTTCGCCCGCCTCGGCCCCGGCGATCAGCCCTTCGCGCAGGAAGAGATCGATCAGCACCAGGTTGACGTTGAACTTGAAGTCATCGGTATCGCGCACGGCGGCCAGCACATCGGCGATCGGCCACAGCGCGAAGCCCTCCACCTCCCCATCGGCGGGGATGGGTGTGAAGCTTTCGGGAAGCTCGATGTCGTAGCAGTGCAGCACATCCCGCCGCAGACCCTCCGGCCGGTCCATGGCGTAGTGGACGGTGCCGGTGAAGCAGGCGGTGCGGGCGAGGGTCTCACCGATCGAAGCCTCCTCGGCGGCCTCCTTCACCCAGGTCTCGAAGGCGGTCATGCCCGCTGGCATGCCGCCGGCGACGATATGGTCGAGCTTGCCGGGATCGAGCGCCTTGTCGGCAGCGCGCCTGGCGACCCAGACATGCAACCCGTCGGCGCGGCGGACCAGGCCGTTGGCGTGGATACCCTCGGCCATGACGCCGAACACTGGCAGCGCGCCGCGATCGATGGTGGTCAGCACCTTGCCGCCCGGTTCCGCCCGCACGTCGAACGCCTCGCCGCGATGGCGCCCATAGCCGCGCGCGGCCACATCGCGGGCGATCGCCGGGAGGGCCGCGGGCTCATGCAGGGTGACGCCAGCGTCGTCCCGCGTCACCGCGGGGAAGCCCGCCAGCACATCCGAGAAGGCCGGGGTGACATAGCCCACCGTCATACCGCTGACGCAAAAGGGCAGGCGAGCACCGGGCAGCACAGCGGTGTTGCAGGCGCGGATGTGGCGGAGGAAGACGGACATGCGATGCGGTTAGCGCTTATCAGCCATCCCGCCAATCGCGCGGCTTTCATTGCAGCCGGGCGCGTGCCACATCCCGTGCCATGAGAAGCATGGCAGCCTCCCCCCCAGCCGCCCCCGCCGGCCAATCCCCGGCCAAGCCCACCACACCTGGCGCGCCCGGCGCGAACGAACGGACCGGGTTGCAGACGATCCTGTCGCTGCTGCCCTTTTTGTGGCCGCCGGGCGATGTCGCCTCCCATACCCGCACGGTGATCGCGGTCACTTTCCTGGTGCTGGCCAAGGCGACCAACGTGCTGGTCCCGCTCGCCTATGCCGCGGCGGTGGACGCGCTGACGCCCGCCAACCTGCCGGGGGGCACCGCGCTGATCGTCATCCCCGCCGCCCTGATCCTCGGCTATGGGTTGCTGCGCGTTTCCGCCTCGTTCTTCGGCGAATTCCGCGACGCGATTTTCTCCACCGTCCAGCAACGCGCCGCCCGCACCGTGGCGCTCGATACCTTCACCCACCTGCACCGCCTTTCCCTGCGCTTCCACCTCGACCGCCAGACCGGCGGCCTGTCGCGTGCCATCGAGCGCGGCACGGTGGGCATCCAGACGGTGCTGCGCCTCGCGGTGTTCAACGTGCTGCCGACGCTGCTCGAAGTCAGCCTCGTCACCGCCATCATCTGGACGATGTTCGACTGGCGTTTCGCGCTCGCCACCGGGGTTGCGATCGCCGGCTACCTCACCTTCACCGTCACCTACTCCGCCTACCGCGTGCGGGTGCGCCGGACGATGAACGAGAGCGACAGCGAGGCCCAGACAAAGGCGGTCGACAGCCTGCTGAACTACGAGACGGTGAAGTATTTCGGCAACGAGCCACATGAGCAGGCGCGCTTCGACCTCGCACTCGCGCGCTACGAGAAAGCCGCGGTGAAGAACCAGGTCTCGCTCAACATGCTGAACCTCGGCCAGGCCGCCATCATCGCCACCGGCCTCACCGTGGTGATGACGCTCGCCGCCCAAGGCGTGCAGGACGGCAGCATGTCGGTTGGCCGCTTCGTCATGGTCAACACCTACCTCATGCAGATCTATCAGCCGCTCAACATGCTCGGTTTCGTCTACCGCGAAATCAAGCAGGGGCTGATTGACATGGAGGCAATGTTCCGCCTGATGTCCCTGGAACAGGAGGTAGCGGACCAGCCGACCGCGCGCCCGCTCGCCAACGTGAAGGGCGCGGTTGCCTTCGAGGGTGTCCGCTTCGCCTATCGGCCGGACCGCACCATTCTGCACGACGTCTCGTTCCACGTGGCGCCCGGCAAATCGCTCGCCATCGTCGGTTCGACCGGGGCGGGCAAGTCCACCATCTCGCGCCTGCTGTTCCGCTTCTATGACGTGACCGGTGGGCGGGTGACGATCGACGGGCAGGACATCCGCGACATCACCCAGGCCAGCCTGCGCGCGGCGATCGGCGTGGTGCCGCAGGATACCGTGCTGTTCAACGACACCATCCGCTACAACATCGCCTATGGCCGCCCCGGCGCCACCCAGGCCGAAATCGAGGCGGCGGCGAAAATGGCGCAGGTGCATGAATTCGTCCTCCGCCTGCCCGACGGCTACGACACCCGCGTCGGCGAGCGCGGGCTGAAACTCTCGGGCGGCGAAAAGCAGCGGGTGGCGATTGCCCGCACCATCCTGAAGAACCCGCCGATCCTGATCCTCGACGAGGCGACCAGCGCGCTCGACACCCGCACCGAGCAGGACATCCAGACCGCATTGCGCGAACTCGCCGCCGATCGAACGACGGTGACCATCGCGCATCGGCTGTCCACCGTGGTCGATGCCGACGAGATCATCGTGCTCGACGAAGGCATGGTCGCCGAACGTGGGACGCATTACGAACTGCTCGCCCAGGGCGGGCTCTACGCGCGGATGTGGGCGATGCAGGCGGAGGCCACCGAAATGGTGGCCGCGAAGTAGCGGCACCCATGCCGGCTTGGAAGGTTCACGAACTCGCCCCCGCGGCCCGATTTCGCGTCGTCCGCGACATGGCGCCGCTGCCCCCCGCGCTCGACGCCGAGGTGAGCCGCATCTGGGACGCGGCGCAATCCCGCACCGGCGGCACGCTGTTCAACGGCCAGGTTTTCAGCGCCGACGTGATCACGCCGCACCTCGTCTGCGGCCACTGGACGGAATTCCGCCGCATCGTCGCGCAAATGAACCGCCATGACCTGTTCTCGATCATCGGCGCCCGCCCGCTCGCCGTGGGCGGCGTGATCAGCGGACCGGACGGCGTGATTTTCGGCCGCCGCCCCGCCCGCGCCGTCTACCAGGCCGGCGAATGGCAGCTCCCCCCCGCCGGCAGTGTTGACCCCGGCGCCGGACGGGACGAAGGCGCTATCGATGTCATCTTCCAGTTTCTCGTCGAACTCGCCGAGGAACTCGGCCTCGGCGAACACGATGTGCACACCCCCACGCCGCTCTGCATCGTCGAACACGCCGGCAGCCACGTGCTCGACCTCGGCATCGCCGCCACCACACCCCTCAACGCCGCCGAAATCCGCGCCAAACACGAAGTCGGCGGCAACGCGGAATACGACCCGTTGGCCTTCGTGCCGGTCGCGGACCTACCAGCCTTCATCGCCACGGGCGGCCCGTTGATGAACCTGCAGGCGCCGATCTTCCTGCTGCGTGCCGGACTGCTGCCCTAGGACACCACGCCGAGGCCACGCAGGCGATCTATGTCGGCATCGGAATAGCCGTTGTCGCGCAACACCTCGGTGCTGTGCTGGCCAAGCGCGGGGGCGCGGCGGGGTGCAACCTTCTCCTCGCCATCGAGCGCGAAGGGGCTGCTGACCGTGAGCTGCGCTTCGCCCGCGAAGGGCACCAGGGCGCCGGCGGCGCGCATCTGCTCGTCCTCCAGCATGTCGGCGAGCGTGCCGATGGGGCCGAAGGTGATGCCGGCGGCATCGAGCAGGGGGCGCCATTCCGGGAAGGGTCGTGCAGCGAAGGCCTGGTCGAAAATGGAGATCAGCACGGGCGCGTTGGCGCGGCGGGTCACCTTGCCGGCAAAGCGGGGGTCGGCGAGCAGGTCAGAAAGGCCGAGCACGCCGAGCAGAGCAGGGAACTGGCGCTCCTCGTTCAACATCGCCATCGAGAGCCAGCGGCCATCGGCGCAGCGATACATGCAGGTGCAGGCGTTGGCGCCGTCCTCGCGCTTCGGGCGGGGCAGCGGTTCCAGCCCGTAGAGGCCGGCCTGGGCGAAAAACCCGTTGGCCCACAACCCATTGGCCAACAGAGAGGAACTGGCGAGCCCGCCCACCCCGGTGCGCTCGCGCCGGTAGAGGGCAGTGACGATGGCGCCGAAGAATGCCATGGCGCTCGGGTGATCGCCCATTCCCGGCACCGAACGGGCTGGCGGCGAGGCGGCGTCGGCGCGCACCAGGTCCATCAGGCCGGAGCGTGCCCAGTAGGCGGTGGAATCGAAGCCGCTCTTGTCGGCCTCCGGCCCCGCTTCGCCATACGCGGTGAAGGAGCCGTAGACGAGGCGGGGGTTGAGGGGGCGGAGATCCTCCCAGGCGATGCCCAGCCGCCGTCGGGCGGGCAGCGGCAAATTGGTGATGAACACGTCGGCATCGCCAACCAGCCGCTCAAGCACCGCCTTGCCCTCCGGCGCTTTGAGGTCGAGGCAGAGGCTGCGCTTGGTGCGCGAGACCATTTCCCAGGGGAAGTTGATGTCGGTCTTGGGCATGCCCGGCAGGGTGGTCAGCATCGAGCGGTACATGTCCCCCTCGCCCGGCGGTTCAATTTTGATCACATCGGCGCCGAAATCGGCCATCACCGTCGCCGCCGCCGGTGCGGCGATGAAACTCGCGCAATCGATCACCTTGAGCCCCGCGAATACGCCGGCCATCGCACCCTCCCGTGTTGTTGCCGGCAAGGCTCGCAGCATCGCGGGCGCAGGTAAAGGCTGACCAACGCCGCGAAATCGGCCATCCTGCCGGCAATCAACGCCAGGGAGGCAAGCATGGCCGAGTACCAGTTCTGCACCGTCGCCGATGAAGGGCGCATCCGCATCGTAACCCTCAACCGCCCGGAGGTGCTGAACGCGCTGCACAGCGAGGCGCATATCGAGCTCGAACAGGTGTGGGACGAGTTCGCCGCGCGGGACGACCTATGGGTCGGCATCGTCACCGGCGCCGGACCGCGCGCCTTCTCCGCCGGCAATGACCTCAAGGTGCAGGCCTCCGGCAAGCGCGGGCCGGGCGCGAAATCGGGCTTCGCCGGGCTTACTTTGCGCTTCGACCTCGACAAGCCGCTGATCGCCGCGGTGAACGGGCTCGCCATGGGCGGCGGCTTCGAAATCGCGCTGGCCTGCGACATCATCGTCGCCGCCGAAACCGCGCTGTTCGCGTTGCCCGAACCCCGCGTCGGCCTCATCGCCGGGGCCGGCGGAGTGCACCGCCTGCCGCGGATGATCGGGCAGAAACAGGCGCTCGGCATGATCCTCACCGGGCGGCGGGTGCCCGCCGCGGAAGGGTTGCAACTCGGCTTCGTCAACGAAGTGGTGCCGCAGGGCGAGGCCCTGGCCGCCGCCAAACGCTGGGCCAACACCATCCTGGAATGCTCGCCGATGGCCGTGCGCGCCTCCAAGGCAGCCGTCTACGGCGGTCTCGCGCAACCCACGCTGGAACAGGCGATCCGCACCATCTACCCCGCCCAACGCACCAACATGGACAGCGCCGACTACATCGAAGGTCCCCGCGCCTTCGCTGAAAAGCGGAAGCCGAACTGGCAAAACCGCTAGCCCGGGTTGGGAATCAAGCTTCATCCGAACGCGCGCATCACGGCGGCCCAGTCTTCGATGGCAGATTCCTGGCCAGGGGTGAGTTGGACGGTGAACTGGGTGTATCCGGCATCGTGCAACCGGCCGATGCGTTCGACGAGCGCGTTTTGGGTGCCGGTGAAGGTCGTGCGGCGGATGAGGTCGGGGGTGACGAAGCGTCGTTCGGCTTCCTTCAGCACCATCAGATGGCCGCGGTGGTTCTCGATCCAGGGGGCGTCATGTGGCGTGAACCCGCGCGCCATGGCGACGTAGCCGGCGACTTCCTCGGCCACGTCGGGGGGGATGGGCGAGGTATTGGGCAGGCCCGACAGCGCCTCGTCGGCGGCGCGATGCAGCAGCACGGCGGCGCGCGGGCCGGCCTGGGCCATGGCGCGCGGGCTGTCGAGCGCCTCGCCGGCTTCGAGCACGCAGCCGAGCGCGAAGGCGACGGCCCCGAGTCCGGCCGGATCGCGGCCGGCGGCGGTCCAGGCGGTGCGCATCCCCTCCATCGCCTTGGCGCCGCCCGCCTCGTCACCGACGAAGTTGATCCAGCCGGCGCCGAGCTTCGCCGTCAGCGCCATTGCCTTGGGGCCGTAGGCGGAGAGATGCAAGGCGACCGGGTCGGTGGTGTTGATGAGGCCGAGTTCGGGGTTGAGGAAGCGGATTTTCCGACGCTGGCCCTCGATGCTGGTTTCCACCATCTCGCCTTGCATCAGCGCCATCACGACGCGGATGTACTCGGCCATTTCCGACAGCTTGATGGCACCGAGTCCCATGGCGCGCCGCCCCGTGAAGCCGGTGCCGACGCCGAAATCGATCCGCCCTGGTGCCAGCTTGTTGAGCGAGGCGAAGGCATTGGCGGTAACGGCGGCGATGCGGTTGGAGGGGATGAGCACGCCGGTGCCGAGGCGGATGCGGCTGGTTTTCACCGCCGCCGCCCCCATGGCGACGAAGCAGTCGGCGCTCAGCATCTGGGTGTCGTAGAACCAGGCGTGGCCGAAGCCGAGTTCCTCCGCGCGGGCGGCGACTTTCCATGAGTCCGAGTCGGTGGCGAGCGCGATACCGAATTGCATGTCCTGGGATTCCCTTGGTGTGTCGCCCCGCGATATCAGGCGCCGCTCAAAGCTTGAAGCCCCGTTTGCGCAGTTCCTCCGCATGCTTGGCCAAGGCTGCCTGGGCGGTACGCTGGCCCCAGGCCGAGCCGAGCTGGAACATTTGTTGAGCGATCTGCGGCTGTGCGGCGATCAGCCGCTTGCCGAGTGGAGTGGCGTAGAATTCGAGCAAACCGTGCAGGTCCTCGGCGGAGAACTTGGCGGCGTAGACTTCGACCGCGCCGGGGAGGCCCTGCGCCGGCGCAGTCTGGGTGCCTAGCAGGAGCGCGAGCAGGGCGAACAGCGGCTTCATGGCGAGGTCCTTCTTGATGCGGCAAGGGAAATGTGTTGCGGGTTCGCCATGAGCACAATCCCGGTTGGCGCGTCTTCACCCCCGGTTAGGCTTTGGCCGCTTAATTCCCCCCATGAGCCGAACGGAGTTGGCAATGGCCGAACTTGACCAGGGCATCGATGCGCGTCTGCGTGAGGCCGTGCGCGCCGAGACAGAGGTGGGGTTCGCCTCGCTGCATCGGCTGGTGGACCGGCGGATCGCCGAGCTGAGCGCCGAACTGCACGGGGCGGTGCAGCTGATGGACTACAGCGAGGCCAATCTTGCCGCGAAGATCGCTCAGGTGCAGGAGCAGATCGCCAGCGTGGTGGCCGCCCCTAGCCAGGAGGCACGCAACAGCGGGCTCGAACTGGAATCCATCATCCAGATGACCGAGGCGGCGGCCAACCGCATCATGGAGGCCGCCGAGGCGATCGACGACTGGGTGCGCGGCGGCGCGCGAGATGCCGAGGGTGCCGCCGGTGTCAGCGACAAGATCAACGCGATCTTCGAGGCCTGTGCCTTCCAGGACCTCACAAGTCAGCGTGTACGCCGTGCGATCGAGCATCTCGAGCGGGTGGAGACCGTGCTGGGTGGCATGATCGAGCCGAGCGGCCCCGCGCCGCAGCCGATCGATGCGCCGGTTCCCTTCGTCCATCACCCCACCCGCGGGCCGGACCTGCCGCAAGACGCTATCGACCGGCTGCTGGCCTAGCGTTGTCCGGCGTAGGCGCATCCGTATCAGCCGAACAAATTGGTATAGAAACAAACTGTCGCGTGGCCGGTGAAAAATCCGGGCTATGCCTTGGCGGCGAGCCGCTTGGCTTCCGAGGCCGCCGCGCGGCAGGTCGCGGTTGCCTGGTCCATGGCGCGGGAGATCGCTTCGGCGATTTCGCGTACCGCCGGGTCCGCGTGGCCTTCGAGCCGCTCGGTCATCAGCATCGCCGGGGACAAGGCGCCGCGGATGTCATGGGTGGTGCGGCCGAGGACACCGGCGATGTCCGCCGCGCGCGTGTCCTCGGGCGCGAGTGGCGCCTCGGGTGGCGCGGGCCGGCGCATGGCGGCGCCGATCCAGCCGATCCCTATGCCGGCCAACAGCGCGAGAGTGGTGAAGACTGTGTCAGCCATACCGGCGATCCCTAGTCAACAAAGTGCGGCCGGATCATGGGCCCGCCCGCCGCGTCAAGGCAACCGGGAGAGAAAGCCGACGAGGCGTCTGGTTCGCGCTGCGTAAAGCCGGGGCGTGAAGAACGTGCCGGCCGCACGCTTCGGCGCTTCGGCGAGGGTGGGGTAGGGCACGATCATGCCGGCGATTGCCGTGAGCGGAATGCCGCGGCTGATCGCCAGCGTCCAGGTGCCGATCATCTCGCCGGCATGCGGCGCCAATATGCCGGCGCCGAGGATGCGACCACGCGGGGTGACGACGAGCTTCACCTTACCCTCTGTCCGCCGCTCGGCCTGGGCGCGATCGTTCTCGTGGAGCGGCCAGTCGAGCACCTGGACGTCATGCCCCGCAGCTCGCGCCTCGGCCTCGGTGAGGCCGACCTGGGCGAGCTCGGGGGCGGTGAAGGTGACGCGCGGGAGTGCTGAATAGTCGAGCTTTGCCGGCAGGCGGAAGATCGCCCGGCGGATCACGATGCCGGCGTGGTAGCCGCAGACATGGGTGAAGGTCCGCGGCCCGATGCCCACCGGGTCGGCGATATCCCCGGCGGCGAAGACGCGGCGGTTGGTCGTGCTGCGCAGGCCGCCATCGGTTACCACGCCGCGCGGCGAGAAGGCCACCCCGCCCGCCTCGAGCCCGAGGTCCTCGATATTGGGCCGCCGTCCGGCGGCGACCAGCAGATGGCTGCCCGCGATCCGCCGCCCGTCGGCCAGCACCACCGCCGGCCCGGCCGCGACCGCGGTGACCGCTTGGCCCTCGATGATGGTCACCCCGTCCCGCAGTAGCGCGGCGCGCAGCCCGTCGGCAAGTTCCGGCTCGTCGCGCCCAGCGATGCGGGCGGCCTCGATGACAGTCACCCGGCTGCCCAGCAGGGCGAAGGCCTGCGCCATCTCGAGCCCGATCGGCCCGCCGCCGAGCACCAGCAGATGGGCCGGCTGCGCGGCCAGTTCCCACAGCGTCTCGTTGGTGAGGAAGGGCACGCTGGCGAGACCGGGGATCGGCGGGATGGCGGCCCGCGCCCCGGCGGCGATGACGATGCGCCGCGCAGTGAACTGACGTCCCGCGACCTCCAGCGTGTCCGATGCCACGAAACGCGCAGCGCCCTGGATCACCTCGGCACCGAGCCCGGTATAGCGCTCGACGCTGTCGGCCGGTGCGATGGCGGCGACCACGCCGTGGACATGCGCCCACATCGCCGCCCAGTCGACCACAGGGGTCGCGGTGATGCCGAAGCGGATGGCATCGCGGGCATCCTGCATGGCATGGGCGGCGGCGAGCAACGCCTTGCTCGGCACGCAGCCGGTGTTGAGGCAGTCGCCCCCCATGGTGCCGCGCTCGATCAATGCGGTGCGCAGGCCAAGCTGGGCGGCGACGTTGGCGACCGAGAGGCCGGCGGCGCCGGCGCCGATCACGGCGATGTCGTATGTGGGCGTCATGTCGGCACGCAAGAGAAGCGGTCTGCTCCGCTCTCTCCGCGGAGCGTGCGCAGCCAACGGATAAAAAGTTTTTGCTTCTTTTTTCAAAAAGAAGCGCTTCCTTCCTCGCCTCACAGCGCGTCCCGCCCCTTCCAGGCCCGCCAGGCGACCGGCAGCAGCGCCAGCGCCGCCAGCCCGAGCAGCGGCAGCAGCACCTGCGGCGTGAGGATCACCGCGAGGTCCGGCCGCCCGCCGGCCGCCAGCACGCCGCCGATCCCCGCGCCAAGCGAGGCGAAAACGGTGGTCGCCGGGATGATGCCGATGGCGGTGGCGAGTGCGAAGGGGGCGAGCCGCACGCCAAGTAAAGCGGGCGCGAGGTTCACCAGCCAGAACGGGATCACCGGGATCAGCCGCATCGCCAGGATGTAGGAGAAGGCGTTGCGCTGCAGCCCGCCGCGGAAGCGTTCGATGTAGGGCCCGGCGCGGGCGGCCAGCATCGGGGCCAGCGCGGTGCGCGCCGCGGTGAAAATCAGCACCGAACCGGTGGTGGCGCCGACCACCGTCAGCACGCCGCCGAGCAGCCAGCCGAACAGCAGCCCGCTGGCGACCGTCAGCACCACCGCGCCTGGAAACGACACCGCGACGGCGGCGGCATAGAGCGCGACGAAGGATGCGGCCGACGCGAGCGGATTGGCCGCCACGCTCGCCCGGAGCACCGCCTCGCGGGCAGCGAGGGAGGCCCAGTTGAGTTCATTCTGCAAGCCAAGGGCGTAGCCGAGGCCGAGCACGGCGACGACCGGCAGCAGCGGCCACATACGGAGGAGGGTGCGCATGGCGCCGGGTTTAGCAGGGTTGCGCGCAGCGACACAGGCCAAGGTTGACGGCGGAGCCTTCGCACCCCTATAAGCCGCCGCCTGCAACGGGACCCGGTGATCGGGCCCCGCGTGCGCTTGTTCATGAGCGCGCGATCCATGTCAGCCCGGAGAGTGTCGTGAAGCGCACCTATCAACCCTCGAAGCTCGTTCGCAAGCGCCGTCACGGCTTCCGTACCCGTATGGAGACCGTCGGCGGCCGGAAGGTGCTGGCCAATCGCCGCGCCAAGGGCCGCAAGCGCCTCTCTGCTTGATTTTCGGGAGCGTGATGTCATGGCGCCCGTACCGCCGGGCCGCCTGAAGCGCCGCGCCGAATTTCTTCGCGTCGCTGGCCAGGGGCGCAAGGTGCCGGTGCATGGGCTGGTGCTTCAGGCACTCATCCGTGACGACGGCGAACCCGCCCGGATCGGTTTTACCGTGACCAAGAAGGTCGGCAATGCCGTGGTGCGCAACCGTACCCGCCGCCGGCTCAAGGAAGCCGCGCGCCTGCTGCTGCGGGCGGAGCCGATCGTCGGCGCCGATATCGTGATCATCGGCCGCGACAGCACCCGCAAACGCGATTTCCTCGACCTTCAGGACGACCTCCGCCGCGCCTTGCGCAAGACCGGTGTATCCCATGCGGGCTAGCGAGATCCCCGCCATCAGTTGACGCTGCGCGGCGTGATCGGGGCGCAATGCCGCTTCGAGCCGAGCTGCAGCCACTACGCGATCGAGGCGCTGCATACCCATGGCGCGCTGCGCGGCTCGGCGATGGCCGCGCGGCGCATACTCAGCTGCAATCCCTGGCACCCCGGCGGCTATGACCCGGTGGCCCCACGCTCCCCATCCCAGCAGGAACGGACGGCACTCTAGATGGATCAAAAACGCCTGTTCCTCGCGATCGCCCTGTCGATCACGATCCTCCTCGGCTTCCAGTTCCTGTTGCCGCCGCCCAAGCCGCCCGTCGTGCCGACGGCTGCCACGGCGCCAATCACGGCACCAGTCGCGGGGACCGCCACGCCCGCGGCGCCGGCCACCGGTATCCCGGGCAACGCCGCCGCAATTGCCGCGGCCGCCGCGCCGCGCGAGGTGCCGCGGGTGAAATTCACCGCGCCCCGGGTTCAAGGCAGCGTCAGCCTGCTCGGCGCCCGTCTCGACGACCTCGTGCTGCGGGACTACCGCGAGACCATCGAACCCGGCGCCAAGCAGGTCCGCCTGCTCGAACCACGCGGCGGGGTGGAGCCCACCTTCGTGCAGTTCGGCTGGACCGCCGCCGAAGGCAGCGGCGTCGCCGTGCCGGACGAGGACACCCTGTGGGCGCCTTCCGGCGAACTCGCGCCGGGACAGAAGCTGACCTTGTCCTGGGACAACAAGGCAGGCGTGACCTACGAACTCATCTTCAGCGTCGATGCCAACTACCTCTTCGCCGTCGAGCAGCGCGTGCGCAACGCCAGCGCCAAGCCGGTCGCGCTCTACCCCTGGTCGCGCGTTCGGCGCGATTACACCCCGGTCACCGCCGGATACTATGTGCTGCACGAGGGCATGCTCGGCGTGCTCGACGGCAAGCTGCACGATGACGACCTGACCTACGCCAAGGTGAAGGAAAAGGGCGAAAAGACCGCCGGCCTCGCCTTCGCGCTGAAGGGCGTCAGCGGCTGGGCGGGCATCACCGACAAATACTGGCTGACCGCCCTGGTGCCCGACAAGGCGGCCAAGCAGGACCTCGCCTTCCGCTACGTCGCCGGCGGCACGGGCGGCTACCAGGTCGACTTCCTCGCCGTTGATGCAACCGCGATCGCCGCCGGCGCCACCGCTTCCAGCACCGCGCGGCTGTTCGCCGGCGCCAAGGAAGTGCACCTGCTTGACACCTACGAAAAGGTCGAAGGCATCATTAATTTCGACAAGGCGGTGGATTTCGGCTGGTTCTACTTCCTCACCAAGCCGTTCTTCTACGCGATCGACTGGCTGAACGGGGTGATCGGCAATTTCGGCGTGGCGATCCTGGTGTTCACCAGCGTCATCAAGGGGCTTTTCTTCCCGCTTGCCAACAAATCCTACCGCTCGATGGCCAAGATGAAGGAACTTGCGCCGAAGATGACCATCCTGCGGGAGCAGCACAAGGACAACCAGCAGGAACTCCAGAAGAAGATGATGGAGCTCTACCGCGCCGAGAAGGTCAACCCGGCCTCCGGCTGCCTGCCGATCATCATCCAGATCCCGGTGTTCTTCAGCCTGTACAAGGTGATCTTCGTCACCATCGAAATGCGCCATGCGCCGTTCTTCGGCTGGATACGCGATCTCTCGGCCGTCGACCCCACCAACATCTTCAACCTGTTCGGCCTGATCCCCTTCGACCCGACGACGCTGCCGATGTTCGGCTCCATGCTGCATCTCGGCGTCTGGCCGGTGCTGATGGGCATCACCATGTATTTCCAGCAAATGCTGAACCCGCCGCCGCCCGACCCGGTGCAGGCCAAGCTGTTCCAGTACATGCCGATCCTGTTCACCTTCATGATGGGAAGCTTCCCGGCCGGCCTGGTGATCTACTGGAGCTGGAACAACCTGCTGACCATCGCCCAGCAGTCCTTCATCATGCGCCAGGCGAAGCGGGCCAAGCCGGCGCGAGCCTGACGTGCTGGACCCGCAAGAGGAGTTCGACCCCGAAGCCGCCCGCCTCGCTGCCCTTGAGGCGGGGCGGCTGCTGTTTGCGGCCGAATGCAACTTCTTCTTCGCCGCCCAGCGGCTCGACCAGCTGCCGCCGCCGGGCAAGCCGGAAATTGCCTTCGCCGGGCGCTCCAATGTCGGCAAGTCCTCGCTGGTCAACGCCCTTACCGGGCGCAATACATTGGCGCGGACGTCCTCCACGCCCGGGCGCACCAAGCAGCTGAACTTCTTCGACCTCGGCAACCGCCTCGTGCTGGTCGACATGCCCGGCTACGGCTACGCCCAGGCCGCCAGATCGGTGAAAGAGGACTGGCAAGGCCTGATGTTCCAATACCTCCGCGGCCGCCCCACCCTGCAACGCGTCATCCTGCTGCTTGATGCGCGCGTCGAAGTGAAAGACAGCGACCTCGCGGTGATGGACCTGTTCGACAAGGCCGCCGTCCCCTACCTCGTGGTGCTCACCAAGGCCGACGGCACCAAGCCGGCAATCCTAACCGCCAAACAAGCCGAAGCCGGCGCGCTCGCCCGCAAACACCCCGCCGCAATGATGGAAATCATCACAACCTCCAGCGAAACCGGCCTCGGCATCCCCGACCTCCGCGCCGAACTTGCTGCCCTCGCGGCTGCGTAAGGGTATCTCGAACGATCCCGTCTCTGACGTCGTCCGCCGGATCGAGAGTGTGCCGGCTCATTTGGGTTGGCGCGACGCTCTTGGATTTAGGGAACCTCTGAACAGAAAAATTTTAGTCGTGTCCGCAGGAGGGAAGGTGCCTGGATTCGAACATTCGCCGCTCACCGTCGTGGCAATGTGACTGGTTGACCCCGGG
Organism: Alphaproteobacteria bacterium; assembly: GCA_026400845.1. Lineage (GTDB taxonomy): Bacteria > Pseudomonadota > Alphaproteobacteria > Acetobacterales > Acetobacteraceae > CAIYPH01. The sequence continues at coordinate 2,785 of JAPLOH010000109.1, read as the reverse complement.
TTGACCGCCACACGGACGGCTGACGCTGTCCCAATCGTTCATCGCTCCTGCCACGGTTCAATTGTCCCCCCGTCCATCGGCGCCGGTGGCCCTGGAGCAACACTTCAGCGTAAGCTCGGCTCGAGATGAGGGCGACGG
>JAPLOH010000109.1:0-2611 GCA_026400845.1 Alphaproteobacteria bacterium | reverse complement strand
CGGCGGCTTGCGGCAATCCTGGCGGCGGACGTGGGCGGCTTCTCCCACCAGATGGGAGTGGACGAGGCCGGCACAATGGGGCGCTTCGGATGGAGGTGATCGAGCCGCTACTGGCCGAGCACCGGGGCCGACTGTTCAAGACGACGGGCGAGGGGTTCCTGGCCGAGTTCGCCTCCGCCGTGCAGGCGGTGACATGTGCTCGGACCATCCAGAAGCGGATGGCCGAACGGAAAGCGGCGGCGAGCGAGGGCGGGCGGTTCGAGATGCGGATCGGTCTATACACGGGCGACGTGCTGGTGGAGGGCGACGACCTGTTCGGCGACGGCGTCAACGTCGCCGAACGGTTGGAGGCGCTGGCGGAACCTGGTGGCATCTGCATCTCGGCGCGGGTGCGAGAGGACCCAGCCGGCAAGATCACGCTCGATGTTAAGGATATCGGCACACCGGAGTTGAAGAACATCGCCCAGCCGGTGCCGGTTTTCAGGGTTCGGCTGGGCATTCCGGAGCGGCCGGCGCTGGCGCTGGTGGAGACGCCGGAGGTGCCGGGGATCAAGGCGTTCATCGAGGGCGCGGATGACGAACGCTGGCTCAAGGTGATCGGGGTGATGAATCGTGCCGCAGATCCGGCGGCGGCAGCCGTGGCGGCGATGCTGGCGGAGCCGGTAGAAAACACCCACGTTCATTCCCACGGGCACCAGCAAGGGCACTGACCATGGTTCGCATCGGCATCCTCACCGTCTCCGACCGGGCCGCGCGCGGCGAGTACGCCGATCTCGGCGGACCCGCCATCGCCGACTGGCTCGGCCGCGCCATCACCTCGCCATGGGAGCCGGTGCGGCGGATCATCCCCGATGGTGTGGAAAGCGTGTGCGCGGCACTGATCGCGATGTGCGACGAGGACAAGGTCGACCTGCTGCTCACCACCGGCGGCACCGGCCCCTCGCCGCGCGACTGCACGCCCGAGGCGACCGAGGCGGTGATCGAGCGGCTGATGCCCGGCTTCGGCGAGGAAATGCGCCGCGCCAGCCTGCGTGACGTGCCGACCGCGATCCTGTCGCGCCAGGTGGCGGGGCTGCGCGGCACGTGTCTCATCGTCAACATGCCGGGCAAGCCCTCGGCGGTGGCGACCTGCCTGAACGCGATTTTCGCCGCGGTGCCCTATTGCCTGGACCTCGCGGGCGCCGGGCGGATCGAAACCAATCCGGCCATCATCGTGGCATTCCGCCCCAAATGAGCGCCGCGGGGAAAACGACGCCGGTGCTGCTGAGCCTCGGCGCCCGGCCGTTCTTCGTGCTGGCGGGGCTGTGGGCGGTGCTTTCGGTCGCGCTGTGGCCGCTGGTGCTGGGCGGGAGGCTGGTGCTGCCGAGCAGCTTCGCGCCGGTGGAATGGCATTCGCACGAACTGATCTTCGGCTACACCGGCGCCGCCATGGCCGGATTCGTGCTGACCGCGGTGGCGAACTGGACGGGTCGGCCACCGGTCTCGGGCGGACGGCTCGCGGTGCTGGTGGTGTTGTGGCTGGCGGGACGACTGGCGGTCACCGGGTCAGAACTGCTGCCCGGGATCGGCTTCGTCGCCCTTGCGTTTCCGGCGCTGCTGGCGGTGTTCGTCGATCACCAGATCGAGGCCTCCGGCAATGCCCGCAACCGCAAGGTGGTGGCGCTGCTGGCGGGGTTCGCGCTGGTGGACACGGCGTTCCATCTCTCGGTGTGGTTCGGCTGGGACAGCAGCTTTGCCGCGCGCGGCGGCATCGCCGTGCTTGTGACGCTGATCCTGCTGATCGGCGGCCGGGTGACGCCGGCGTTCACCCGCAACTGGCTGAACCGCATGAATATCGCCGTCACCATCCCCGAATTCGGGCAGGGCGACATGGTGGCCCTGGGCCTCGCCGTCGCTGCCCTGGTCGGATGGGTGGTCTGGCCAGACCAGGCGTTCCTGACGACCCTGCATCTCGCCGCCGGGATTGGCGTGCTGTGGCGGCTGTCGCGCTGGCAGGGCTGGGCGGCCCGCCGCGACGTGCTGCTCGGCATCCTGCATCTAGGATACCTGCTGGCCGGCTGCGGCTTTCTCGCCGCCGCCGGTCATACCGGCTTCCCCGATGCGGTACCGGCGGCCGTCGTGTTGCATGTCTGGGCGATCGGCGCGATCGGGGTGATGACGCTGGCGATGATGACGCGGGCGACGCTCGGCCATACCGGCGGGGCGCTGGTGACGGACCGGGCCACGACGGCGGCCTATCTCTGCCTGTTGCTCGCCCTAGCCGCCCGGATCGCCATGGCGGTGCGGCCCGACATCGGCGGACTGTTCGACCTCGCGGTGGCGGCCTGGTGCGCCGGCTTCGCGTTGTTCGTGATCCGTTACGCGCCCCGCCTCCTCCGAGACGGCTGATGAGCCGGACGCTTTCGATGTCGACCACCACGCGATTGAATACTTGAAGTCTGACTATAGCTTCACCCCCCAGCCGCCGCTTCAAGACATCGATCACGGACCCCTCGCCGACGAGCAGCAGGAGGACGATGACGCCGAGCACGATCTCGATCCGCGCCAACCGCGTGTTGGTTTGCTTCCAGCGCTCGGCGCAGACGGCCTCGTGCACGGCGATCTGCCGTGC
>JAPLOH010000279.1:2173-9141 GCA_026400845.1 Alphaproteobacteria bacterium | reverse complement strand
GACCGGGCCGGATGCTTTCGTGCGCCAGTGGCGGACAACCACCAACGCCTTGGAGCAGACGGCTGCTGCGCATAATCACGTCCTCTTACCCATGGACGAGATGGGCCAGGCAGACCCGAAGGAGGTTCCCGAAACCCTTTATATGCTCTCCAACGGGACCGGTAAGGATCGGGCGCGCGCGGCGGGCGGCAATAGAAAGCCGACCACGTTCCTCACCATCGTCCTGAGCAGCAGCGAGGAAAGCGCGGCCCGGCTTGCGGAACAGAGCGGACGGCGGATGAAGGCGGGCCAAGAAGTGCGATTGCTTGATATCCCCGCCATCGTGCCGGGCGGCTATGGCTGCTTTGACGTGCTGCATGGGGAGGCGGACGGCGGCGCCTTCGCCCAGGCCATGCGCCGCGCCGTGGTGGAGCAGCACGGCACGGCGGGGCCGGCCTTTGTCATCAACGGCCAGTGTGCGAATGACAGCAGCGGCGCCAGCGTGGCCAGCGCCGGCGACGTCAATGGTGACGGNNNNCGCCAGTCTGGCCGGCGCAACTGACTTCCCGCGCCATCTGCTTGACAGCATCAACGAGTGGACCCGCGCGAACGTGCCGGCCGGGGCTGATGGGCAGGTGCGCCGTGCCGCTGGGCGGCTGGCGCTGGTCGCTATCGCCGGAGAGCTCGCAACAGAGATCGGCTTGACCGGCTGGCCGGCCGGTGCGGCGATGGCGGCGGTGGGCAAGGTGTTCCGAGCATGGATGGATGAGCGCGGCGGCACCGGGAGCCGGGAGGACATGCACTTGTTCGCCGCCCTCCGGCGCTTCATTGGCGCGCATGGCTCGGCCCGGTTCGAGCCCCTGCGCAGTGAGAAGCCAGAGGACGCAGGCGGGCAGATAGAGCCTGCCTTGCCCGAGGGGCCGAAGACGATCCAGCGGGCTGGGTGGCGATGGCAGGAGGTAAACGAGGCCGGCGAGCAGGTATGGATTTACGGGATGCAACCGGAGACGTTCGAAACCGAGATTGCCGCACCGCTTGGCATGGAGGGCAAGGACGCGCGGGCGCGGCTCGGCAAGGCGGGCATGATCCGAGGCGAGAAGTCCGGAGGCGAGACCCGTTGGACAATCAAGACGCCAAACTCCACGGTGACGATGACGCCTGAAAGTCCCGGCGAGGCGGGTTGCGGCGGCGCGGCGCGGGGGTTTTCTTCCGCGCCGTTGCTTTGTCGGGGAGGGCCAACAGAGCTCGACCTCTCGGCGCAAAACCGCAAAGGCCCCGGGCTTCCGGGGCCACTCTCTCTCATTAAATCAATATTTTTTATTAATTCAATGGGTTATCCGGCCCCGGAGGGGTGGCCCCGGAGATTTTTTCGTCCGGGGCCACCGGGGCCAGGGGGTGGCCAGCACCGTGCGCAGGGTGGCCCCGGAGGCCCCGGACCGGGGCCGGCGCCTTACCGACTCCGGGGCCAGATAGTCCTTTGATACTATTCACGAAAATGATGGTGGCCCCGGTGGCCCCGGTGGCCCCGGACATTTCGGAGGGAGAGGAGAGAAAACCTGCCCCCTTGCCTTCAATGCATTGAAATAACTCAATTTCATGATGACTAACGATTATCAATAGGGGGTATAATCAGCGCGGGACCGGCGCCAGATGGGGCGAGGAACGAGGCGGGAGAGCATGGACGACGTGAGCCGATTGCGGGCCGAAGTGGTCCGACTGCGAGCGGAAGTGTCAGCATTGGCATGGGAGGTTCGAGCGGTCCGGCGGGGTGCGGAGCTCGGCGCCCTGCCCGCCCCGTCGATGATCCGGAGAGCCGAGGCGGCGGCGCTGCTTGGTGTGAAGCCTGGCACCCTGGCCGCATGGGCGCGCGATGGGCGCGGGCCGCCCTATGAGGTGTTCGGCAAGCGGGCGCTCTATCCCGTGGCTGCCTTGCAGGAATGGCGCGGGCAATCTGGTGCGGCGCGAGAGCTCCCGAGCGGGGCTAAGCCACCCGCGGCGATGCCACTATTTGCCGACTCGACCGGCTGACATTCGCAGGCAGGAGGCGGCGAGCCGCCGGAATCGAGAGGAAACCGGGCGCCGGTTGGTATCCGGGCCACATCGAGGCAAACCGGAGGGCTTCCTATGTGGCTGGTTTCGTTGAGTAATGACGTTGCGGGGTTGAGCAATTCGCTGCCGGCGAGACAGAAAATCCAACGCGATCAACCGTTTGATATCATTCAGGCCGGCTGTTGGTATCCCGTTGGTATCCGGGCCACCGTTCGCTAGGTGAGCATATCGCGCTAACTCATTGATTTGATTGGTCGGAGCGGCGGGATTCGAACCCACGACCCCCAGTCCCCCAGACTGGTGCGCTACCAGACTGCGCTACGCTCCGACCGTAGCGGTCATGTAGCAGCCAAGGGCGTGGCTGGGAAGAGCAAGCCCGCCCGCATCGGAGGTGTCAGGGAAGCAAAGCGCGCAGGGCCTCAAGCTCTTGCAGAGTCGCGCCCAGCACGGCCCGCAGTCGCACGATCTCGGCATCGGCATCGCTTGACGCTGGACGGGAAACTGGCCTCGGTCGACTGGAGGCAGGAACCATGACCGGTGCAATCAGCCCTGGCATCGGCAATTGTCCGTCGGCACTGGCGGCAAGGGCATTGCTGCGCTCGGCCTCGGCCTGGGCACGTTCGTCCGGCGTTGCCGGTGGAATGTCGTCGGCAAGCCGGCCGCCGCCTTCGCGCAGCAGACGCTGCACGCCCTTGATGGTGTAGCCCTGGATGTAGAGCAGGTCGGAAATCCGCCGCAGCAGTGCAATGTCATCCGGCCGGTAGTAACGCCGTCCGCCGCCGCGCTTCAGCGGCTTCACCAGCGGGAACTTGGTCTCCCAGAAACGCAGGACATGCTGCGGGATATGGAGTTCGTCGGCGACCTCACTGATGGTGCGAAACGCGTTCGGGGCTTTTTTCACCTTGGATCGCGCATCGTCCCGGTCGGTCACCAGGTGCGCCACGGCGCCGCTCATTCGTCGTCTCCTTCATCGGCCGGTGGCGTGAGATGGTTGATATGCGCCTTCAGGACCTGGCTCGGACGAAACACCAGGACGCGGCGCGGCATGATCGGAACTTCGACCCCGGTTTTGGGGTTGCGCCCAATCCGGCGGCCCTTTTGCCTGACAGAAAACGTCCCGAACCCGCTGATTTTAACGGATTCGCCAGATTCGAGCGCGGCGCAGATGCGATCAAGCACCGTCTCCAGCAGATCGGCCGACTCGTTGCGGGAGAGACCAACCTGGGAATAGATCGTCTCGGTGAGATGCGCGCGGGTGATCGTGTTCATGGCTCAACGCTAAGCAGAAGGGAACGACTCGTCAAGAAATCACAATATCAAGCGCTTGCGACACGCTGATTGCCCGACCGTCGCGGACCGCGGGATGCGATCAACGATGAGGAATCTACAGCTACAATGTTGATTTTACGTTTGTATATCCCGGCCCGGTGATCAGTGCGGTCATGGGCCGATCCCCTGATCGCCGACCCCGCAGTCGGCGGCAATGTCAAGCCGTCGCTGCGGATCAGAGACGCAGCAGCGCTGATCCCCAGGTCAAACCGCCGCCGAGGGCGACCAGAAGCAGGAGTTGGCCGGGCTGGATGCGCCCGTCCTCGATGGCCGCGGCCATTGCCAGCGGAATTGATGCGGCAGAGGTGTTGGCATGGCGATCGACAGTGACCACCACCTGGTCTTCACGCAGGCCGAGTTTCTTGCCGATCCCGTCGATGATGCGCCGGTTGGCCTGGTGGGGGACAAGCCAGTCGATGTCAGCGCGTGCGACGTTGTTGGCTGCCAGCGCCTCGTCGATGGCATCGCTCATGCGCGCCACGGCGTGGCGGAACACCTCGCGGCCGTTCATCACGAGATGGCCGGGCTTGTCATGGCGGCCAACCGCGCCATCGACGTAGAGGATGTCCCCGAGGGTGCCGTCGCTGTGCAGATGGGTCGACATGAGGCAGGGCGCGGTCTCGTCCACCTCCGCCGCGCGCAGGACCACGGCGCCGGCTCCGTCGCCGAACAGCACGCAGGTGCCGCGGTCGTCCCAGTTCAGAATGCGGGAATAGACCTCGGCGCCAATCACCAACGCCGCGCGGATCTGCCCGGAGCGGATCATCGCGTCAGCTACACCGAGGGCGTACACGAAACCGGCGCAGGCTGCCGACAAATCGAACGCAAAGCCGCCGGTGCCGAGGGCTGCCTGAACGCGGGTCGCCGTGGCGGGGAATGCCTGGTCGGGCGTCGCGGTGGCGAGGATGACCGCACCGATCTCGGCTGCGGCGATGCCGGCGCGCGCGAGCGCGATCTCGGCGGCGCGCGTGGCCATGAAGGCGCAGGTCTCATGCGGTTGCGCGAGATGGCGCTGGCGAATCCCGGTCCGCTCACGGATCCAGTCGTCCGAGGTGTCGATGGTTTTGGCCAACTCGTCATTGGTGACGAGGTTCTCCGGCAGATAAGTGCCGACTCCAACCAGTTGGGCGCGCGTTCGGATCATGGCGGCGTTCTTAGCGGGTCCAGCCGGTGCTGGCGAGAGCGGGCGCGGGCCTCACGACTGCGGAACCGCGACCGCGACCGCCGGGGTGGTATCGCCAATCCGCAACAGGCCCTCGCGGATGCGGTCGTTGAAGCGGTGCACCACCATATCCATCGCAACGTCGACGGCGTGGGCAAAGCCGATCGCGTCGGTGCCGCCGTGCGACTTCACCACCACGCCCTTTAGTCCGATCAGCACCGCGCCGTTGTAGCGACGCGGATCGAGCCACTCGCGCAGCCGCTCCAGGCCGGGACGGGCAAGGAGATAGGCGAGCTTTGCGGCGATCGAGGCACTGAAGACCTGCCTCAGCATCCCCCCGATCAGCTTGAGGGCACCCTCCCCCGTCTTGAGCGCGACATTGCCGGTAAACCCGTCGGTGACAATCACATCCACGGCCCCACCGGCGATGTCATGCCCCTCGACGAAGCCGTGGAACTGGCTGGCGATGTGGCTGTTCCGCAGGGTCTCGGCGGCGAGGCGAATACGATCGTCGCCTTTGAGCTCCTCGGACCCGACGTTGAGCAGGCCGATCGTAGGTGCCGTCAGCCCCAGCACGGTGCGGGCGAACACGTCTCCCATGATGGCGAACTCTACCAGGTTTCGCGCATCGCAGCTCACGTTGGCGCCAAGGTCGAGCATCACGATGTCGCCCCGCGCCGACGGGCTGATCGCCGCCATCGCCGGCCGATCGATCCCCGGCAGCGTCTTGATGACGATCTTCGCCAAAGCCAGCAGCGCGCCGGTATTGCCAGCCGAAACGACGCCGAAGGCGCGCTCGCCGGCCACTGCGTCGATCGCCAGGCGCATAGAGCTGTTGCGCACCCGCAGCGCCGCGGTCGGTTTGAGATCGCCGGCGATCACCTCGGTGGTGTGCTGCACCGTACATGCCGCCGCCGCCCGCTTATAGCGGGCCAGCAGCGGGCCGAGGCGCGTTTCATCACCAACCAGCAGAAAGCGGGCGGAGGGGTGCCGTTCGGCCCCCAACTCCAGCCCGGCGACGACGATATCGGGGGCGGCGTCACCGCCCATCGCATCGATAGCCAGGGTAAAGGGTTCGGTCATGCCAACACCCTCCTCCACACGACTGTCATCGCGTTCCCCCGACGGCAAGGCCGTCAGACGCGAACAGCGCCCTTCAGCGCCTTACCGGCGCCGACCACTTCGCGGCCGTCATAATGCCCGCAATGCGCACAGACGTGATGCGGGCGCTTCAATTCGCCGCAGTTGCTGCAGTCCGCGTGGGCGGCCGGGATCAGCGCCTGATGGCTGCGCCGCATGCCGCGCCGCGAGGGCGAGGTCTTTCTCTTGGGAACGGCCATGGTCTTCTGTCTCTCCGGTCTGAGTGACCCCGCCTGCCGTCACCGTGGAGGAAATCTCCCGATGCCGGCGCAAATGTCACGAACAAGCATTAGCGCAAGGAAGCGGCGTCTAGCAGAGGGGATGCGAGGCTGCAAGCGTCAGCAGACGGAGCACGCGTGCATGGCTGGGTTCAACCATCGCGCCGCAGCTTGAGGATGGCGGCGAAAGGTGATTCCGGTGCCGACGCGGCCTCGTCCGGCAGCGTTGCGCCGTCCTTGCGGGGGTAGGGGTCGAGATCAAGCGCAAGCTGCTCGACGGCCGCCTCGCCAAGGTCGATCGTGCCGCCGGAATAGGGGATTTCGTCCTCCGACTCCGGGTCGGGATCAGGAGACTCACTGCCCGCCGGCACGAAGCGTAGCGGGAATGTCTCGCGCTGTGTGACCTCGAACGCTTCGAGGCTGACGACGCACTCCCGCACCAACCGCGCCGACAGTGTGGCCGCGGCGGAGATGACGCCGTCGCCACGGGCGTGCAGGCGGAAGCGAGCGGTGAGGCTCTTCAGCCCCGGAACCCCAAGCCGCAATGCGATGGCGGCACACTCCGCGGTCGTCGCGGCAATGTCGATCGTGACGCCGGCGGCGGATATCCCGTCGACCCGTTGCGGGCGCGGCATTTCGTTGAGCATGCCTGCGGCGCTGGGGTTGATCATACCTGCGGCGCCGGGAAGGCGACGACGCCGCGGGCGAGATCGGCAATCGCCTGGCCGTTCAGCGCGGAAACACAGCGGCGGACGGCAGCAGCGAGGCGCAGGGGCGCATCAAGCACGACCGGCGCGGCCCCCCGCCAGACATTGCGCAGCAGCGCCTCAGCCAGGGCGACGTCGTCGGGCGCGTCGAGCGCGTTTTGATAGGCGGCCGCGCGGCCATGGAAGGCTTCCCACATCGCCCGGTTGCGTCGGCTCACGCCGAGATCGCCAACCCCCATTTCGCGCAGGTTCACGTCCATGTCGGCGAACATCGCGTCGAACACCCCCTGGGCGAGGTCGGGCCCGGGCGGCGGGCAGGCGGCGAGGCGGCGGACGACGAGGTAGACATGCAGGCTCACGAGGTCGAACCGGCCATCGAGCGTG
>JAPLOH010000279.1:0-2134 GCA_026400845.1 Alphaproteobacteria bacterium | reverse complement strand
GTCGGGCACGCCGAGCGATGCATAGAAGTGTTCGGCCCGCGCGGCGGCGACCGCGCTCCCGTAGATGAGAAAGGCCGGGCGCTCGTGGCGGTTGCGGCGGAGAAAACCGAGCAAGATGAAGGCGTCCTGTGGCTGCGTCCCGAGCGGGCGGGACGTGGTGGCGATGTCGCCAGAATAGGCGTATGCGGTGTCGATTGACAGGGACTGCGTGGCATGGGACGCCACGCGCCTGTCCCGGAGGATTGCGGCTCGTGCGTCTGATCACCTCGCTCGTCCGGCGCTGCGCCGGCATCGCACTCGTGAGCCTGCTGGCCGCCTGCACCATGCCGCAGTTCATGTCCTACCCGCCGCAGGTGCGCGGCAACCGGATCGACAAGGATCGCTTGGCGGAGCTGGTGCCGGGCACCTCGACGCGGGGGGATGTCACGTCCCTGCTGGGTTCGCCGACGATGAAGGCGACGTTCAACGAGAACACCTGGTTCTATCTCAGCGAAGTGACCAGGCCGCAGATTGGCGCGACGCAGAACGTGCTGGAACAGCAGTCCATCAGCGTCACTTTCGACGCTAAGGGCGTGCTCACCGCCATTGACGTCAAGACCGAGGCAAATGCGCGCGATGTCAGCGTGGTCAGCCGGAGCACTCCGGCACCGGGCACCGACTCGACATTCTTCCAGCAATTGTTCGGCAATATCGGTCGCTTCGGGCCGGGGTTCGGCGGCGGATCCGGTCCCGGCAGCGGGACGAGCAGCGGCAACTACTGATCGATTTCGGCCGATCAGCCGAAATGGCTCCACCCGCCCTGGGCGAGGGGGAGCACCGAACCGTCCGGCTGCGTCACCGTTACGTCCGGAGGCCCTGCCGCAAACGCTCCGATACGCGTGACCGGCACCGCCGCCGCACGCGATGCCGCAGCCAGCGCGGGTTCGGCGGCGGGGGGAACGGCGATCAGCAACTCGTAGTCATCGCCCCCGGTCAGGCACAGCGCCAGTCGATCGGCGGCCACGGCCGCGGGTGAGAGCGGCACGCGCGCCGCCTCGATGGTGGCGGCAAGCCCGGAGGCGCGGCAGATATGGCCGAGATCCTGCACGAGCCCGTCCGAGATATCCATCGCCGCATGGGCAATGCCGGCAAGTCGCAACCCGAGCGCGATGCGCGGCCGCGGCAGCCGGTAGCGCCCGGCGAGGTAGCCGTCCGAGTCGGCCAGCGTCCCCTGCGCCGCCAGCAGCCCGAGGGCACCATCCCCGATCGTGCCGCTGACCCAGATACCGTCGCCCGGCCGCGCCCCGTTCCGCCTGAGCGCTGTGCCGGGCGTGACGGTGCCGATGATGGTCAGTGACAGGCTGACCGGGCCGGAGGTCGAGGTGGTGTCGCCACCCAGCAGCGGGATCGTGAATTCGGCCTGATCGGCGGCAAGCCCGGCCGCGAAGCCGGCGAACCAGGTATCGGGTGTGCCGCGCGGCACCGAGACGGTCAGCAGGTAGCCGAATGGGGTGGCACCCATCGCCGCGAGATCGGAAAGATTGGTGCGGAGCAGCTTGCGCGCGACAAGGTCTGGCGGGTCATCGGGCAGGAAATGCACGCCGGCGACCATGGCATCGGCGGAGATCACAAGTTCGCGGCCCGGCGGTGGCACGAAGACGGCGGCATCATCGGAAAGGCCGAGCGCGCCCGGGCCGGCGAGTGGGCGGAAATGCCTGATGATCCGGACGAATTCCTCCGGCAGGGCACTGGACGCCTCCTGCCGGCGCGTGGTCACGGCGCGGTCACGTCACCGAATTCGGCGGGGCGCAGGATGTGGGCGATGCGGTCGAGCACCCCGTTCGCCAGCTTGGGAGCGTCGCCGTCGAAGAAGCCGTGCGCGACGTCGAGATACTCGTTGATCACCACCCGGGTTGGCGGCCCGTCCTTCATCCACAGCTCGGCCGCGCCGGCACGCAGCAGGGCGCGCAACACCGGGTCAAGCCGGTCGAGCGGCCAGTCGGCCGGCAGGCTTTCGGCGATCATGCCGTCGATGGTTTCCTGCTGGGCGGTCGCGGTGCGCACGATGCTGGTGAACAGCGGCACATGGGCGTCCGGCACGCGGCCGTCCTCGAACCCGTCGCCGGCGATGGCGCCGAGGCGGTGGCGGATGAAC
>JAPLOH010000325.1 GCA_026400845.1 Alphaproteobacteria bacterium | reverse complement strand
GCTGCATGCTCTACGAACTTATCCCCAACATGCCGGAGCACAGGCTCGCCCCTCTCATGACAGCCTTCGCCAAGGCCATGTCACAGGCCAGCCAATTTAATGGACTGTTTGCAAAATCGAAATGAGGGGATGGTTGAGGGGAGTAAGACCTGCTGCGTATTTTTGCCCGGACAACTATCTTTGTTCCCAGGTAGTCCGCGAAGCCGCAAACCTCGGGATCAGGACAACTGACGATCCACGCAGCGTCGAGTACCAGTCTGGTGACGCTATTCTGGTTGCCCCGATCCATGTCCTCATTAATGGGAAGTCGAAGTTTGGCGTCGGCTACGGCGCCTATTCTGATGTAAGGCTCGGGTCGTTTGTCATTGACGATGCTCACGCTTGCCTGGCGGTTGCGGAGGAGCAGTTTTCCCTTACTCTGCCCCGCGCTCATGCGGCGTATGGCAAACTGCGTACCCTGCTCGATGAAGACCTACGAAGCCAGTCTCTCACTAGCGCTATGGAGATCGAGCAGGGTAGTGGCGGCGGTTTGGTGCAGGTTCCCTTTTACGCCTGGATTGAGAAGCAAACTGCCATCCTACGGGCGCTGTCACCACATGCCACTGACGAGGAGTTCGAGTGGACATGGCCCCTCATAAAGGAGGATTTGGCACAGTGCCGATGCTTCTTTACCCCGCAACGGGTTGAAATCAACTTCCGATGCCTGCCGATAGGAGTATTGCCCGCTTTCGAGACAGCGCGGCGTCGCATCTATATGACTGCTACCTTGTCGGACGACTCTATCCTTGTCAGCAATTTTGGCGCTGACCCTACCAGCGTGTCGCAGCCAATTACTCCAGTGTCTGCCGGTGACCTCGGTGAACGGATGATCCTTGTTCCACAACAGCTTAATACGGGACTCAAGGACGACGATATTAAAAACTACATCGCCACCAATTTCAAGCCACACCTTAATGTAGTGGTCATCGTGCCATCCACTAAGCGCGCGACCTATTGGTCGGATGTCGCGACACCTGGGATGACACTTACGGCGAATAACTTGCAGATCGGCGTGCAGAGACTAAAAACCTCTATAGGGAACTTGGCGGTACTAGTAAATAAGTACGATGGGGTCGATCTACCTGAAGATGCCTGTCGGCTACTAGTAGTAGACGGAGTTCCTGATGTACGAAATATGATGGACAGGCACGATCAAAGTGCTCTGCGCCATAGCGAGCGCAATCTCGCCAGCCAGATTCAGCGGATTGAGCAAGGTATGGGGCGGGGTATCCGCTCCAACGATGACTATTGCGCCATTCTCCTCATGGGCACCGGATTGATTCGCTCGCTCTACGCAACCGGCGCAGCGGCCCACTTCTCGCCAGCCACGGCAGCTCAGGTCGAGTTGTCGCGTCAGGTTAGCACTCAGGTGGTGAACAAGGGCATGACGGCGGTCGGTGATGCGTTTCAAGACTTGTGGGACCGTAACCCCGGGTGGGTCGCGGCAGCTCGGAACGCACTCATCCCGGTCACCTACCCGACCACGACAACCATCGACCCCATTGCCGCTGCTCAGCGGGAAGCCTTTGATGCGATTCGCATAAACCGATTTGAACAGGCTGAGAGTGCTCTCCGGGCGGCTGAAACCGGCCAAACTGATGGGAAGGTGAAGGGCTGGCTCCTCGACCAGATAGCGGCCGCGGTACATCACATGGACAAAGTGCAAAGCCAGAGAATCCTGCACTCCGCCATAGATAGAAACGGTCTTGTAACAAAACCGATCGGCGGGATTGTGTACAAGCGAGTGGATACCACGGGCATGAACCAGGCCCGTCAAGCAGCTCAGTTTCTCGCTGAGACGTATGGCAATGACGGCAACAAGCTGATGATCGGCATCAATGGGATTCTGGGTGACCTGACATTCATTCGAGACGAGTCAGAGGATTTTGAGCAAGCGCTGCATGACCTTGGATTCCATCTAGGTTTCCGCGCCCAACGGCCGGAGAAAGAGGGGGGCGCCAACCTCGATGTCCTTTGGGGTATCGGTGGCGGTTCGTATTTGCTGCTACCCTGCAAGAGTGGCGCCGTGGCGCCGACAATCTCCAAGCACTACTGTGACGAGGTAAGCGGCTCGGCCAACTGGTTTAGTGGTGAGTACGACCATGAGTTCAACGCCGTGCCGGTCATCATCCATCCCTCGGCGGCACTAGATAGGTTGGCAACCCCGCCCGCCAACATGCGGGTCATGACGGCTGTGCAGATTGAGACCCTACGAGAAAGGGTTCGGTCGTTTGCCCACTCGGTAAAGGACAGACTCGCTGAACACGCACAAGTTCGCCATGCTTTAGTGGCAAATAATCTACTTGGGGAGCACTTTGTGCAAAACAACACGATTCAGCTTAGGCGGTAGGGTCGTGAAGATGGTGTGACGGACACCTCCACCACGTCCTCATCCCCCTGCTCCGTCATGTGGCAGGATCAGCGCACAGAGGTGGCTCAGGTCGTCTGAACGGCGTTTCGGTTTGGATAAGTGGCCCGCGCGCGCCGTTTACGCAGCCACGGTATGCGGCATGCTGGTGAAGTAGGCTTGGTCCGGGGTCTGGCGGCCAAGGCTCGAGTGGGGCCGCCTGGAATTGTAGAAGCCGAGGTAGCGGCCGATCGAGGTTCGGGCGTCGCTCACGGTGTCGTAGGCGTGCAGATAGACCTCCTCGTATTTCACCGATCGCCAGAGCCGCTCGACGAAGACGTTGTCGCGCCAGGCGCTGCGGCCGTCCATGCTGATCGCGATGCCCTGCTCCGGCAGCAGGCCAGCGAAGCCGCCGCGGGTGAAATGGCTGCCCTGGTCGCGGCCAAGGCCACCTTCGCCTTGAAGGCCGGCGTGTGGTTCCGGCGAGGTCGTCTGCTCATTGTCGCTCTTGTTCATAAGCAAGCTTGCTTGATCAGGCACGCGCGCGCCGCTTATCCGGCTGTCCAGATTTCCAGAGCCACCTCTGTGGGGCCGGAGGTTCGCGCTGCTGGCTTTGGGCGGGGTGGCAAGCGGATAAAAGTTTTTGCGGAGCTTTTTTCAAAAAGCGACCGCTTGCTTCCTTCTCGTTGCAACGCGCTTCGCGCAGCAGCGCTTTCGCGGATCGAAGGCGATCCCCCTTTCCGCCGCGCAAGCGGCGCGGCTGTCGGGCGTGGGCTGCCGCTCCCGTCGCCGCTCCGCTACGCTGCGCGTCCGGCCTGCGGCCCGCGGACGAGTTTACCCGGCAGCGCTCCGGTGGCGACGCCATCACGATAGGTGACGTGCCCGGCTTTGATGGTGGCGGTGTAGCCGGTGGCGGGTTGCAGGAGGCGGCGGCCGCCGGCGGGGAGGTCGAACTTCATGACGGGGCGTTCGAGGGCGAGGCGCTCGTAGTCGATGACGTTGAGGTCGGCTTTCATGCCGGGGGCGATGATGCCGCGGTCGTGCAGGCCGACGGCACCGGCGGTGTCGGAGGTTTGGCGGCGGATGAGTTCGGCGAGGGGGAAGCGGCCGTGGCTGCGGTCGCGGCCCCAGTAGGTGAGCAGGAAGGTGGGGAAGGAGCCGTCGGAGATGAAGCCGACATGGGCGCCGCCGTCGGAGAGGCCGACGATGGCGTTCTTGTGGGTCAGCATTTCATGGCTGGCGTTCAGCGTGTAGTCGGCGAAGTTGACCAGGGGGGCGAAGATGAAGTTGCGGCCGTCATCGGCGGTCAGCATGTCGTAGGCGACTTCGGCGGCGGTGCGGCCTTCGCGGGCGGCGATGGCGGTGATGGCCATGTCGGCCGGGGGTTCATAGTTCAGCGGTTCGCCGAAGGGGAACATGCGCTCGTAGGTGAGGCGGCGCAGGAGGGGGAAGTTGCTGCCTTCGTAGGGGTCTTCGGAGAGGATGGCGGCGCGGATGTCGGGGCGGCGCATGGCCGCCGCACGTTCGGCGGCGGGGAGGAGGGCGATGGTTTTGTAGGTCGGCGTGCCGGCGAAGGGGTTCTGGCTGCCGAGCAGGCCGAACAGGATGCCGATCGGGCGGGGCGGGAAGACGGGGCGGATGGCGTGGCCGTCGGCGGCGGCCTGGTCTGAGAAGGCGAGGAGTTTCTTGTAGGCATCCGGGCGGTCGTGGCGCTGGCCGAGGGAGAAGACGAGGGGGCGGCCGGAGGCCTCGACGATGCGGCGGACCATGGCGAACTCGGTCTCGACGTCGGGCGTGTTCCAGTCCGACACCATTTCGATCATGCCGGAGCCGGCGTCCTTGATGCCGAGCGCGATGGTGAAGCCGAAGGCGCCGGCGCGCATGGCTTCCTCGGTGAGGCGGCGCATGTGCGCGATGTCCTGCGGGTTGGCCTCCTCCAGGCGGAGCGCGCGATCGCCCATGACGTAGACGCGCAAGGCGGCGTGGGGGAGTTGGGCGCAGATGTCGATGTCGCGTGGGCGTTCCTCCAGCGCGTCGAGGTATTCGGCGAAGGTTTCCCAGGTGAAGTTGAGCCCTTCGTGCAGGGCGGGGCCGGGGATGTCCTCGACGCCTTCCATGAGTTCGATCAGCTTGTCGCGGTCCTTCGGCTTCACGGGGGCGAAGCCGACGCCGCAATTGCCCATGACGGCGGTGGTGACGCCGTGCCAGGCGGAGGGCGCGAGGTGGGAGTCCCAGATCGCCTGGCCGTCGTAATGGGTGTGGATGTCGACGAAGCCGGGGGTGACGATCTTGCCGGTGGCGTCGATCTCCTCGCGGCCGGGGGCAAGGTTCTTGCCCACGGCGGCGATGCGGCCGTCGATGACCGCGACGTCGGCCTCGATGGGGTCCGCCCCGGTGCCGTCGTAGACGAGGCCGTTACGGATGACGAGGTCGAAGTCCATGGCAAAAGCTCCAAAATCACGGGGGAGCAGACCCTCCCCCCGGCCCCCTCCCGCGAGTGCGGGAGGGGGAGGGTTTCAACGCAGTGGCAGCGAGGGTGGCGTCCATCTTCTCGACCGGGACCATGTGGCCGGCTTCGGGGATGATGACGAGTTCGGCGCCGGCGATGGTGTCTTTCCAGGCGTGGGCGTAGGGGGCGGGGAACAGCTTGTCGGACGCACCCCAGATCAGCAGGGTGCGCGCCTTGATCCGGTAGGCGCGTTCCTTCAGCCCGCGCTCGGGGATGGGGAAGAGGAATTTTCCGGCCATGCCGAGTTGGCGGGCATTGTTGACCAGGAAGGGGATGAGGAA
The DNA here is from genome assembly GCA_026400845.1 of Alphaproteobacteria bacterium. Classification (GTDB taxonomy): domain Bacteria; phylum Pseudomonadota; class Alphaproteobacteria; order Acetobacterales; family Acetobacteraceae; genus CAIYPH01. Next base: position 24,212 of record JAPLOH010000325.1, on the reverse strand, counting down.
GGCCGGGTCGTTCATGTTGCCGCCCTGGCCGGCCGCCATCATGGCGCGGCCGGCATCGGCGTCATGGAACATGTATTCCGGGAATTCCCGCGGCAGCAGGGTGAAGATATCGGGCACCGGATGGTCGTCGAGCCACAGGCCGGCCGGGCAGATCAGCGCCATGCGGTCGATATCGTTGGGCGCGATCGCCGCCATTTCCGCCGCGATCATGCCACCGAGGGAGTGGCCGAGCAGCAGCGGCTTGTTCAGGCCGAGCTTCTCCAGCACGTCGAAGGTGTGGAGCGTCACCTCCAGCATGTCATGGATGTTGTCGCTGTCGCCGCTGTCGCCGTAGCCCGGAAGCTGCGGGGCGTAGACGTGGTAGGATTTGGCGAGGGCCTGGAGGAAGGGGTTGTCGGCGGTGATGCCGCCGGCGGAGTGGAGGAAGAGGAGGTCCGGCCCCTCTCCCCCTTCCAGAACGTTGACGGTGGCGGCGCGGGTTTCGATTTTGCGTGCCGTGATCATTTCGCGGGAACCATCGCGGGGGTGGCGGGGGCGGCGAGCGCGGCATCCACCGGGGCGGGGATGGCGCGGTTGGCGATCGGCTTGCACCAGAAGCGGCCGTCCTCGGCCCATTCCGGCCACATGTCCTGCAGATGCGGCATGACCTTCTCGGCGAACAGCTTGGTCGAATACTTGCAGAGGTCCTTCGGCATGTTGCCGACATGCATGAGCAGGAAGATGTTGCCCACACGCAGGGACTTGATGAGGTCCTCGAACTTCTGCCGCACCGTCTCCGGCGAGCCGGCGATAATGTGGCCGCCGTCCACCAGGTCTTTCCACGTCATGTTGGTGTAGGTCGGGCGCATGTACTGGTTCAGCGCGCCGGTCTGGATGGTCTTGATGGTGCGGTAGCCCGGCGCGTCGGCGAAGCCGGGATAGACGTGCAGGCAGCGGTTGTAGAAGTAGAAGGCGTATTCCGAATATAGCCGCTCGGCCTCCTCGTCGGTCTCGGCGACAAACACGGTCTGCGCGAAGCCGGCGCGATACGGCGAGTTGTCGACGCCGCGATCCGCCACCTGCTTCCAGTAGCCATCCATCAGCGCCTTGGCGCGCAAATAGCCGGAGAAGCTGAGGTAGGAATAGGAATAGGTGTTGTCGATGCAGAAGTCGTAGGTCTCGACCGAGCCGCCGCCGGGGATATGAATGGGCGGGTGCGGCGTCTGCAGCACGTTCGGCCAGATGTTGACGTGGCGCAGCTTGGTGTAGCGGCCGTTGAAGGCGAAGGGCTTCTTCTCCGTCCAGGCGCGGATGATCAGCTCATGCGCCTCGGCGTATTTCTCGCGCGTCAGGCCCGGGATGGTGCCGTAGCAGAAGTTCGTGTCCATCGAGGTGCCGACCGGGAAGCCGCCGACGAAGCGGCCGCCGGTGAGGATGTCCAGCATGGCGAATTCCTCGGCCACCCGGATCGGCGGGTTGTACAGCGCGATGGAATTGCCGAGTACCACGAGGGCGGCCTTGGAGGTGCGGCGCGCGAGCGTCGCGGCCATGATGTTGGGCGAGGGCATCAGGCCGTAGCCGTTCTGATGATGCTCGTTGATGCCGACGCCGTCGAAGCCGAGCTGGTCGGCGTATTCCAGCAGGTCGAGGTAGTTGGCGTAGACCTCGTGGCATTTCTCGGGGTCGAACAGGTCCTGGTCGATGTCGACCCACACCGAGCGGTTTTTCTCGCGGAAATCGTCCGGCAGATAGGGCCAGGGCATCAGGTTGAACCAGGTGAAACGCATCGGTCGTCCTCCATTCCTGTTGGCATCCCGCTCGGACACGGGACTCCCGGGGCGCTTGTTCACCCCTGATGGTGATAGCCTGCGATATTGTTGCCCCGGCGTCGAGGGGGAAACGGCGGCCTATCGTGCCAGCATCGGCCCCAGCGGCGCGCCGCCGAACAAATGGATGTGCAGGTGCGGCACTTCCTGGCCGGCATGCTCGCCCATGTTGGCGAGCAGCCGGTAGCCGGGATCGTCGAGCCCGAGATCCCGCGCGACCTCGCCCCTTGGGGATCACCAGCACATGCACCGGCGCCTGGGGGTTGATGTCGTGGAAGGCGAGCGCCCAGTTGTTCTCGAACACCTTGCGGCAGGGTATCTCGCCGCGCAGGATGCGCGCGAAGATGTTGGTGTCGTCGTAGGCGCCGAGCCCCTTCACCGGCATCGCGGTCTCTCCCATGTTGCTGCGTTCATGGTGCCGGCAGCGGCGCGGCGGGGCAAGATCACGGGATTTTCGAGGTCTCGAGGCCGAGCTGCCCGGGAAGCGACTTGGCGCGGGAGGCCTTTTCGGCAATGCCCGAAACCCCCTCGCGGCGCAGCAATTCGCCCCACACGTCCTCGGGCCTGATCCCGGCATCCACCCACAGCACCAGCAAGTGATAGAGCACGTCGGCGCTTTCGGCGACAACGCCCTCGGGATTGCCGAGCGTCGCCTCGATGAGGCACTCCACCGCCTCCTCGCCGAACTTCTGCGCCACCTTGGCGGTGCCGCGCGACAGCAGACGGGCGGAATGGCTCACATCCGGGTCCGCGCTCCGGCGGCTTTCGATCACGTTCCACAGCCGATCGAGCACCGCGGAGGAGGTACCGATAGCGCGCGGGGGGGGCGGCGCGATGGGGGCCAGCACGGCGACAGGGGTGGCCTTCCTGGCGGCGGCTTTCTTGCCGGCGGCCTTCTTCACCGCCGCCTTCTTCGCGGGAGCCTTCTTCGCCGCGGCTTTCTTGGTGCTCTTTGCCATTGCGCCCTCCTCAGGCCGCCAGCAGCCCGGCGCGCGGCAGGCGGACGGGCAGACCGGCCTCGCCCAGCGCCGATTTGACCTGCGCTATCGTGAATGTGCCGAAGTGGAATACGCTCGCCGCCAGGAGCCCGGTGGCCCCGGCGCGGGCGCCTTCCACGAAGTGATCGAGGGTGCCGACGCCGCCCGAGGCGATCACCGGCACTCGCACCGCGCCGCAGACGGCGCGCAGCAGCTCAAGGTCGAAGCCCGCCCCGGTGCCGTCGCGGTCCATGCTGGTGAGCAGGATTTCGCCGGCGCCGCGCTCCACCACCTGGCGGCACCAGCCGATCACTTCGATGCCGGTGTCGCGCCGCCCGCCATGGGTGAACACGCTCCATTGCCCGGGCCCGACCCGCTTGGCATCGACCGCCACCACCACGCATTGGCTGCCGAATTTCAGCGCCGCCTCGGCCACGAAGTCCGGTCGTGCCACGGCGGCGGAGTTGAGCGAGCATTTGTCGGCGCCGGCCAGCAGCAGGCGGCGCATGTCCTCGACTGTGCGGATGCCGCCGCCGACGGTGAGCGGCAGGAACACGCGGGCGGCCGTGCGGCTCACCACGTCGAGGATGGTGTCGCGGTTTTCGTGGCTGGCGGTGATGTCGAGGAAGGTGAGTTCATCGGCGCCCGCGGCGTCATACACCGCGGCCTGCTCCACCGGGTCCCCGGCGTCACGCAGTGCGACGAAGTTGACGCCTTTGACGACGCGGCCGTCCTTGACGTCGAGACAGGGGATGACGCGGAGTTTCAGCAAGGTGGGGCGCTCGATTGCTTCTGGGATGCGAACGCCGGTTTTGCGGCCTGCCGGCGCGTCCGGGCAAGCGAAGATCGCGCGACCGGCACCACCTATGCGTAGTTTCCGCAAAATCTATGGATGACCAGGGAATTGATCCGGTCAGACTGCCAGCAGGGCGAGCGCCTCCCCCGGTTCCACCCGCCCGTCATACAGTGCGCGACCGACGATCACCCCGTCGATCACCCCGCCCGAACCCGCCGCGCGGTCCTTCAGTTCGGCGAGATCGGCGAGCCTTCCGACGCCGCCCGAGGCGATCACCGGGGTCGAGATCTGGAAGGCGAGGTCGAGCGTCGCCTCCACGTTGAGCCCGCCCAGCATGCCGTCGCGCGCGATGTCGGTGTAGATGATCGCCGCGACCCCGGCATCCTCGAAGCGCAGCGCGAGTTCGATCGCCTTCAACTCGGAGGTCTCGGCCCAGCCCTCGACGGCCACGTAGCCATCCCGCGCGTCGATCCCGACGGCGACGCGGCCGGGGAAGCGCTTGCAGGCCTCGCGCACCAGGGCCGGGTTCTTTGCCGCGGCACTGCCAAGGATCACCCGGCGCACCCCCGCGGCGAGCCAGCGCTCGATGCCCGCCATGTCACGAATGCCGCCGCCGAGTTGCACGGGGATGGTGGCGTTGGCGAGGATCGCCCCCACCGCCTCGGCGTTCACGCTCTGCCCGGCGAAGGCGCCGTTGAGGTCCACCACGTGCAGCCAGGCGAAGCCGGCCGCCTGCCAGGCTGCCGCCTGGGCACCGGGGTCGTCGGAATAGACGGTGGCATCCGCCATCTCGCCACGGCGCAGACGCACGCAGGCGCCGTCCTTGAGGTCGATCGCCGGATACAGCGTCAGCCGGCCGGTCACGGGGCGATCCGCCCGCCGGGCTGGAGCAGTTTGTAGTAGTGCACGCCGCGGATGGTCTTGCCGCCGACCCGCGCATAGGCCGGATGCACGGCCCAGCGGATGTAGCCGAGTGACTCGTAGAGCCGGAGCGCCGCCGTTTGGGTCTCGCGCACATCGAGGTTCAGCACGTGATAGCCGAGCGCCCGCGCGCCTTCCTCGATGCGCTGGGTCAGCAGCCGCGCCAGCCCGTGGCCGCGGGCATAGGGGGCGATGAAGGCGTGCATCAGCTGGGCGGCGAAGGCTTGCGCCTCGTTGTTGCGCGGCGGGCGGACGAGCTGGCCGGAGCCGACAATGTGGCCATCGAGGCGCACCACGAACAGCTCGCGCTCGGGCACCAGCAGCAGCCCGCGGAAATAGCGCTCCAGCGCCTGGCGGCCCGGCGGATTGACCCAGCCGAAGCCGCCGCCGCCGATGATCGCGGCATCCGTCGCCTCGCAGAGATCGTCGAGCTCCTCATCGGTGAAGCTGCTGACGCGCTCCACGGTCTGGCTCGGGTGGGGGGTGGAGTTCATCAGGGGGTCCAACGCAGGAAATTGGCGAGAATGCGCAGGCCGACGTCCTGGCTTTTCTCGACGTGAAACTGGGTGCCGGCGCGGTTGCCCGCGGCGACGATGGCGGTGACCGGGCCGCCGTAATCGGTGGTGGCGATGCACTCCTTCGGCCGACCGCCGGTGAGCGCGTAGCTGTGCACGAAATAGGCGTGGTCGCCCGGCAGCAGCCCCGCCAACAGGGGGTGCGCATCGGGCGTGAACTCCAGCTCGTTCCAGCCCATTTGCGGCAGGCGCAGCGCCGCCGGTACCGCCATCGCCGCGATATCGCCCTTGATCCAGCCGAAGCCGGGAGTAACGGCGTGCTCCAGCCCGCGCTCGGCCATCAGCTGCATGCCGACGCAGATGCCGAGGAAGGGCGCCCCGGCGTCGGTGCGCGCGATGATCGCCTCGCGCAGCCCGTCGATGGCGGCGAGGCCGCGCGCGCAATCGGCGAAGGCACCCTGGCCGGGCAGCACGATGCGCTCGGCGTGCAGCACCGCGTCAGGGTCGGCGGTGATCGTGACCGCGGCGGCGATGCCGGCGCGCTCGGCGGCCAGCACGAGGGCGCGGGCGGCGGAGGCGAGGTTGCCGCTGCCATAGTCGATGACGGCGATCCTCATATCTGGCCGGTCGCGAGATCCGGCCGCGCCGCCAGCAGCCGGGCCAGCGCGCCATCCTCGTCGCGCGCGGCCAGAACGTGTTCCATTTGGTAGCCGCGCCGCGTCAGCGACCAGCGCAGCAGATCGCGCCCGAAAACGCCCTGCGCCCAGGCCAGCACGGCCGCCGCGATTGCCATGCCCGGCGGATCCAGCAGGGCGATCCCGGCCCAGGCGCACAGCGCGAGCACGCCGGCGATCCAGGCCCGCTGCGCCAGCAGCCAGAACGGCCCGAACTGGGCGGCGGCGATGCTGAACCCTTCGGGCACCAGCACGGGAGTCGCGTTCGCCTTCAGATGCGCCGTGTAGGTCCTCACAGCGATCCCTTGGTGGAGGGGATGGCATCGCCGATGCGGGGGTCCATCTCGACGGCGACCCTGAGCGCCCGGGCCAGCGCCTTGAAGCAGGCCTCGGCGACATGGTGCGTGTTGGTGCCGGCCTTCTGCACCACATGAAGGGTGATCAGCGCGTTGGTGGCGAAGGCGCGGAAGAACTCCTCGAACAGCTCGGTATCCATGGCGCCGACCTTGGGCTGCGCGAAGCTGACGGACCAGGCGAGGAACGGCCGGCCGGAAATATCGATCGCCGCCTCGGCCAGCGCCTCGTCCATCGGCACCACGGCGGACCCGAAGCGGCGGATACCCCGCTTCTCGCCGAGCGCCTGCGCCAGCGCCCGGCCGAGCACGATGCCGACATCCTCGGTGGTGTGATGCATGTCGATATGCAGGTCGCCATCGGCGCGCACCGTGAGGTCGAACAGCGCGTGGCGCGCCAGCGCGGTCAACATATGGTCGAGGAAGCCGATGCCGGTGGCGATATTCGCATTGCCCGTGCCGTCGAGATCGAGGCTCAGGGTGATATCGGTTTCCGAGGTTTTCCGGGAGATCGTGGCGCTGCGGGTCATGGCGCGCTCAATAGCCGAAAACCGGGGGAGGCGGCAAACGATCACACTTGCATCGCCACGCCGCGACCGGGAACATGGCCACGCCAACCGGGGAGCAGACATGCCCGACGCCGCCGATTTCCGCCGCCTCGCTTTGGCGCTGCCCGGCACCACCGAGGCCCAGCATGTTGACCGGCGCTCCTTTCGCGCCCGGGTGATCTTCGCGACACTCAGCCCTGACGAACAGACGGCCAATCTCCGCTTCACTCCGGAGGACCAGACATTCCGCTGCGAGGCGATCCCGCATGGCTTCGCGCCCGTTCCGGGCGGCTTTGGAAAAATGGGCTGGACCACCGTGACGTTCGCCTCCGTCGCCCCCGACGAACTCGCCTCCGCCCTCGAAGCGGCATGGCGCCTGGCGACGACGAAGCCGCCGCGGCGCCGGGGCTGAGCCGCCCATTCCCCGTCATCTGGGGAGGCGGCTTGCCGTGGCCGGGCGGGCGGGCCATCTAGCAGGATCATGAATACGCAAACCCCAATCACGATCCGGTGGGCTGGCACGGCACCACCATCCTTTGCGTCCGCCGCCGCCGCCGCCACCGCGGATGCCTTCACGCCGACCTCCTCGTTCGTGGCGTCGAGGAATAGTTCGTGCGGGCGCTCAAGGCGCGCGCCGTAGCGCCGAGGAGGTACGAATGACCCGCAAGCATGCCTGGGAGGGTATTCCGCCCCACCCCTCCAACCCCTCGCCGGCCGCGCCGCCATTGGCCTGGCCCGGTGGACGGCGCGCCGCATTGTTTCTCTCCGTCGATGTCGATGCCGAGACCGCCTGGACCGATGATGACCCCACGCGGACGGATCATCTCGTCAGCCTTTCGTTTGGCGGCTATGAGGGCCGCGTCGGGACGGCCAAAATGCTGGAACTGTTTCGCCAGCTTGGGGTGAAGGCGACGTTCTTCATTCCCGGCTGGGTGGTCGACGCCTATCCGGCGATGGCCGAGGCTGTGCTGAAGGATGGGCATGAGATCGGGCATCACGGTTATCACCATTTGCGGCCCGATCCGGGCAGCGCATTCATCGAGGATGAACTGGCGCGCGGATTCGAGACGCTGAAGCGCCGGCTGGGCGTGCGTCCGCTCGGCTATCGGGCGCCGGGCGGAGAATTCTGCGAAGCGTTGCGGGTGGCGCTGGCGCGGGATGGTATTCTGTATTCCAGCTCGTTTCGTGACGATGTCAGGCCGTATCGGCACCTTCTGGCAAGCGGCGCCCCTGGAACAATCGAATTGCCGGTCAGTGCCAACTTCGATGACTGGATGCTCGGCCTGTCCGCCCGCTTCAGCCCCCGTAGCGTCATGGCGCCGCGGGATGTCCTGGCGATGTGGAACGACGAACTGGACGAAGTCGTCGAATGGGCGGCGATGCTAACCACCGTGCTGCACCCGCAAGTCAGCGGGCGGCCGATGCGGCTACGGTTGCTGCGGGAGTTTCTGACGCGCGCCCTCGACAAGGGGGATGTCTGGGTGGCAACGGGGGCGGAGATCGCCGGACATTTCCTGGCAACCGAGGTCGGCAAGCCGTAGGTTGCAACGCGCATTGGCATTGCACCATCTCTCCATGCAGCATCTTGTTGTCTGCAGCGAAGCGGGTGGTGAAAACCTCCCTTGTTTCGTTCTGCACCGGCTTCGGCCAGTGGCCGCGGCTCCCCGTCATCCCAGGAGGCGGCTTGCCGTGGCCGGGCGGGCGGGCCATCTAGCTGGATCATGAACATTTCCCCTTCCCCGCACGATCCGGTGGGCTGGCACGGCACCACCATCCTTTGCGTCCGCCGCGGCACCACTGTCGCGATGGCCGGCGACGGCCAGGTCTCGCTCGGCAACACCGTCATCAAGGGCAATGCCCGCAAGGTGCGCCGCATCGGCGGCGGCGCGGTGCTGGCGGGCTTCGCCGGCGCCACCGCGGATGCCTTCACGCTGCTGGAACGGCTGGAGGCCAAGCTCGAACGCTTCCCCCACCAGCTCGAACGCGCCTGCGTGGAGCTCGCCAAGGACTGGCGGACCGACCGCTACCTCCGCCGTTTGGAAGCGATGATGGCGGTGGCGGACCAGGACCGCAGCTTCACGCTGACCGGCAATGGTGACGTGCTGGAGCCCGAGGACGGGGTGATCGCCATCGGCTCGGGTGGCAATTTTGCCCTCGCCGCCGCCCGCGCCTTGCTCACCATCGAGGAGCTGGGCGCCGAGGAGATCGCAAGGCGGGCGATGAAAATCGCCGGCGATATCTGCGTCTACACCAATCACAGCGTCATTGTTGAAACGATCGGCTGAGCCATGGATGTTCCCACTTTTTCGCCGCGCGAAATCGTCAGCGAACTCGACCGCTTCATCGTCGGCCAGAACGACGCCAAGCGCGCGGTGGCCATCGCGCTGCGCAACCGCTGGCGGCGCCAGCAACTCCGCGGTGCGCTGCGCGAGGAGGTGGTGCCGAAGAACATCCTGATGATCGGCCCCACCGGCTGCGGCAAGACCGAGATCGCGCGCCGCCTGGCCAAGCTGGCCCAGGCGCCCTTCATCAAAGTGGAGGCCACCAAGTTCACCGAGGTCGGCTATGTCGGCCGCGATGTGGAGAGCATCGTGCGCGATCTCGTGGAGGTCTCGATCACCATGCTGCGCGATATCGAGCGCAAGCAGGTCGCCGCCAAGGCGGAACTGGCCGCCGAGGAGCGGCTGATCACCGCGCTGTGCGGCGAACACGCCGCCGCCGACACCCGCTCGCGCTTCCGCCGCATGCTGCGCACCGGCGAGCTGGATGACCGGGAAATCGAGATCTCCGTTACCGAGGCGCCCAGCAACCCGATCGGCCAACTCGACATGCCCGGCATGCCGCCCGGGCAGATGATCAATCTCGGCGAGATGATGAAGGGCATGTTCGGCGGCGGGCGCACCGCCGAGAAGCGCATGAAGGTCGCCGCCGCTCGCGCGGCACTTGAGCGCGAGGAGGCCGACAAGCTGCTCGACGGCGATCGCCTCACCCAGGACGCCCTGGCGCACGCCGAGAACAACGGCATCGTCTTCCTCGACGAGATCGACAAGGTGTGCGCCCGCACCTCCGAGGGCGGCTTCCGCGGCGGCGACGTCTCCCGCGAGGGCGTGCAGCGGGACCTGCTGCCGATCATCGAGGGCACCACGGTGACCACCAAGCACGGCCCGGTGAAGACCGATCACATCCTGTTCATCGCCTCCGGCGCCTTCCACCTCGCCAAGCCCTCGGATCTGCTGCCCGAATTGCAGGGCCGCCTGCCCATCCGCGTGGAACTCGCGCCCCTATCGCGCGCCGATTTGCGCCGCATCCTCACCGAGCCCGAGGCGAGCCTGGTCAAGCAGTACCAGGCGCTGCTCGCCACCGAAGGCGTCGCGCTCGATTTCACCGAGGACGCGATCGACGCGCTCGCCGATCTCGCCGCCGACATCAACGACCGCATCGAGAACATCGGCGCAAGGCGGCTGCACACGGTGCTGGAGAAGCTGCTGGAGGAAATCAGCTTCACCGCCTCGGACCGCAGTGGTGAAAGCGTGTCGGTGAACGCCGCCTACGTGAATGAACGGGTGGCCCCGCTGGCGGCGCGGGGGGATTTGAGCCGGTTCATTCTTTGACGCGGCGACGGTTTGTGTTAGAACATCCGTAGTAACGGAGGGTCCCGCATGTCCGCGCTCAAGCTCATCTCGATCGGCAATTCGGTTGGCGTCACCCTGCCCAAGGAGTTGCTCGTGAAACTCGGCGTCGGCAAGGGCGACACGCTCTACGCCATCGAAACCGCGGACGGCGTGCGCCTCACCACGGCGGACCCGGAGTTCGAGGCGCAGTTGGAGGTTGCCAAGCGGATCATGAAGGAGCGGCGCGCCGTGCTGCGCGAGCTCGCGAAATGACGGTCTGGCTGTCGCGTGACCTGGTTCTTGCCATCCACGACAACCAGCTTGCCGAACATGGTGGCGGAAGCGGCGTGCGCGATCCGGGGTTACTGGAGAGTGCATTGGCACGGCCACTCAACCGTGCCGGCTATGGCGAACCCGATCTCGCGGAGCTTGCGGCAATCTACGCCATCGCGATCGCCCGCAATCACCCGTTCATCGATGGCAACAAGCGCACGGCCTACGTCGCGCTTGAACTCTTTCTCGCCCTGAACGGCTACGCGTTCGATGCCGTTGACGTCGATTGCGTATTGATGACGCTCGGCATGGCCGCCGGCGAGATCGATGACGCGAGCTTCATCGCCTGGGTGCGCCGCCACGCCGTGATGCGCTAGCCGCGCCGGGCGATCCGCGGTAACCTCGCGCCAACCAACCGAGGGGAACCGCCATGAGCCAGGCCGCCGCCTATGCGCGTTTTCGTGCCCTGCACGACACCACCTTCATCATGCCCAACGCCTGGGACGGCGCCTCGGCCGCGCTGATGCAGGCGGCCGGGTTTCAGGCCATCGGCACCTCCTCCGCCGCCATCGCCTTCGCCCTCGGCCGCTTCGACGGGCGCCATGCGATGAGCCTCGCCGATTCGGTCGCCAATGGCACGCTGATCGCCGATATCACCGGCCTGCCGGTGAACGGCGACCTCGAAGACGGCTATGGTCCGAGCCCGGAACACTGCGTCGCCACCGTCGAGGCGGCGATCGCCGGCGGGATGGCCGGGCTCGGCATCGAGGACACCACGGCCGATCCCGCCAACCCCATCCATGGCTTCGATGCCGCGGTAGCGCGCATCCGCGCCGCCGCCAAGGCGGCCAAGGGGCGCATCCTGCTGACCGGGCGGACCGATAATTTCCTGCACGGCCGGCCCGATCTCGACGACACCATCCGCCGCCTCGTCGCCTTCGCCGAGGCCGGCGCCGACGTGCTCTACGCCCCCGCACTGCCCGACATGGACGCCATCCGCGCCGTAGTGAAGGCGGTCTCGCCCAAGCCGGTCAACGTGCTGATCGCGCCGCGCTCCGGCCCGGTTCCGCTCGCCGAACTCGCCGCGGCCGGCGCGAAGCGGATCAGCCTCGGCGGCTCGCTCTACCGGATCGCGATGTCCGGCCTCAACGACGCGCTGGCGAGCCTCGCGGCGGGCGATTTGTCCCCGGCGTTGCGCGGCATGCCGACCAAAACCTTCACCGCGCACTTCAAGGGTTGAACCCCCGGGCTCAGAAATCCAAATTGGTGTAGTGGGCCGGGGGGAACATGCCGGGCACCCGGTCCTGCAACAAGGGGCGGAAGCTCGGGCGGGACTTGATGCGCGCGTACCACTCCTTGGCCGCCTCGTTGGCCGTCCAGTCGACGTCGCCGAAAAAGTCGAGCACCGAGAGATGGGCTGCCGCCGCGAGGTCGGCGAGCGATAAATTGTCGCCGCCCAGCCAGCGGCGGTTCTCGGCGAGCCAGCCGATATGGTCGAGATGCCCGCGCAATGCGGCATACCCCGCCCGCAGCCCGGCGGCATCGGGCTCGCCACGGCCGGCGACGCGCTTGAGGTATTTCTGGCCGGCGAGTTTGACGCTGACCTCTTCGGCGAACTTGCCGTCGAACCAGGCCACCAGGCGCCGAACCTCGACCCGCTCGCCCAGCGTGACGCCGATCAGCGGGGCGTCGGGGTAGGCTTCGTCGAGGTATTCGCAGATCACGCCGGAGTCCGGCACCGGGAAGCCGTTGTCCTCGATCAGCGTCGGCACCGTGCCGGCCGGGTTGATTTCGAGAAATTCATCGCGCTGCTCCCAGGCCCGCTCGACCACCAGTTCGAACGGCAATCGTTTCTCGGCCAACGCCAGTCGCACCTTGCGGCAGGATGGGGACAAAGGGAGATGATAAAGGATTCGCATCCCGCTGTTATGCCACCAGCATTCCGCGGCGCCAACCGCGAGGGCTATTCGATGGGACTCCTCTGGCCTATTTTTCCAGCGTGTAGCGGAAATCGCAATGGCTGGCCCCGCCCATCAGGGTCTGGGTGCGTGCGAGTTTGAGCTTGGGGTCGAAACCCTCGCAAAATGCACCGTCGCGGTTGCAGGAGAGGATCGCCCCGAGTTCGGCGAGCCCCATCTCGCGATACATCTCGGAATAGCGGCAGCGCACGACGTTGAAATGGAACTCGCTATCCGTGGATTTGATCGTCTCGGTGCGCAACGCATCCTCCGCCGTCCAGCGCGGCTGGATGGCGCGGAACCCATCGAGGGAGGATTGGCCGGGCGGGATCTGCCTGGCCATCTCGGCGGCGGTCGACTTCGCCAGCTTGACGACGGCGTTGGTGAGGATGCGCCTGGCCGTCTCGGCGCCGAGTTCGGCGGTCATCTCCTCGTAGATGCCCTTGGCGAAGGCGGCCTCGATGCGGCGCTGGGTGAGGATCGGCAGGTCGCTCATGGGGATGTCCTTTCGGCTGGCTTGCGGCTTGGCGTGGTCCCACGCATCCTGGCGCCATCGCAAGCAGGAGGGAAGCAATGACCAAGGTTCTGGTGATCCACGGCGCCAACATGAACATGCGTGGGAAGGGGCAGATCGAGACCTTCGGCAAAATGACGCTGCCCGAATACGACGTGCACATCCAGCGCTATGCCGCCGCCCTCGGCGTCGAGATCGAGATATTCTTCTCCAATATCGAGGGCGAGGTGATCAATCGCCTGCACGCAGCCCATGACGAGGGGGTCGACGCCGCCATCCTGAACCCTTCCGGCTTCACCCGTGGCTATGGCGCGCTGGTGGCGGCGCTGGCGATGGTGAAATTCCCGACCTTCGAGGTGCATATCTCCAATCCCGCCCGCCGCGGCCTGCCGTCCGACATCGCGACCGCCTGCCAGGGCGTGGTTACCGGGTTCGGGGTGGCCGGTTATGATCTCGCGCTGCGCGGGATTCTGGTGCATCTCGGGCGTTCGTAGAGAAAGGAAGCGGTTCTTTTTTGAAAAAAAGATCCAAAAAACTTTCACACGCTTGCTCCGCCCTCTCAGCGGAGAGACGAAGCGAGTGGATGAGAAGTTTTTGCTTCTTTTTTCAAAAAGAAGCGCTTCGCCCGGTTCGCAACCGCCGCATCTGGACGAGCACCGCCGATCCACCATAGGCTGGGCACAACACCAACGATCCACCCGGAGGAAACCACCATGCGCGCCGCCGTTCTGCACGCCCCCAACACGCCGATGACCATCGAGAACATCGAGATCACCAAGCCGAAGCGGCGCGAGGTGCTGATCCGCACCGCCTTCTCCGGGCTGTGCCATTCCGACCTGCATTTCATGGAAGGCCTCTACCCCGCCCCCCTGCCCTGCGTGCTCGGCCACGAGGCGGCCGGCATCGTCGAGGAAGTCGGCGAGGACGTGACCTATGTGAAGAAGGGCGATCACGTCACCACCTGCCTCTCCGTGTTCTGCGGCGACTGCCCGCAATGCGTCACCGGCAAAATGAACCTGTGCGAAAACACCGAGGTGAAGCTGACCCCGGGTGCCTCGCGCCGGCTGTCATGGAAGGGCAACGTGGTCCATCAGATGATGAACCTCTCCGCCTTCGCCGAGCTGATGTGCGTGCATGAGCATGCCATCGTGAAGATCGACCAGGACATCCCGATGGACCGCGCCGCCCTCGTCGGCTGCGGCGTGGTGACCGGGGTGATGGCGGTGTTCAATGCGGCGCGCGTCGAGCCCGGCTCGACGGTGGCCGTCATCGGCTGCGGCGGCATCGGGTTGTCGGCGGTCAATGGCGCCGCACTCGCGGGCGCCGAGCGCATCGTCGCCATCGACACCAACCCCGCCAAGCTCGAAATCGCGCTGCAAATGGGCGCGACCGACACCATCAACGCCTCCAACGTCGATCCGGTGATGGCGATCAAGGAGATGTTCGGCGGCGCCAAGAACCGCTTCGTGATCCCCTTCGGCACCAAGATCGAGCTGCACGGCGCGGATTTCCTCTCCGACCGCAAGATCCAGGGCACCTCGATGGGTGGCAACCGCTTCCGCGTCGACATGCCGCGCCTGCTCAACATGTGGAAACAGGGCCGCCTGAAGCTCGACCACCTGATCTCCGGCCACATCGAGCTCGATCAGATCAACGATGCCTATGCCGTGATGAAGACCACGCCGAACGTCCGCCAGCTCATCAAGTTCATCTGAGCGACGGCATCAGCACCACGCCTGATCTACCGGACGCGGCCGGGCGCCTGATTGCGGCGCTCGGCCGTGCTTCGTTCGGGATGGGGCATGTCCTCACCCACCGGCCGTTCCCGGAGCCGTTCGGCCGGCTGCCGGGGCAGCGCACCTATGCGGTTGCGCTCAAACTCGAAGCCGCATTCGATCAGGTTCGCCTGATCTACGGCAACGACCAGCCCGCGCCCTTCCACATCGCCGCCGCCTGTATCGCCGCCGCGGCCGCACCCGGCGCCGGCTGCGTGCCGCTCGATGTGGCGGGGGCGGCGGGGGCGGCGATGGGGTGGATCCCCGTCACCTTCGGCGGCGCGTCAGCCGGGCTGACCGTCCCTGGCGCCGCGCGACCCGGCATCCCCGTCTTCGCCTGCTCGGACTGGATGGCGCTCGACAGCGTGCCGCCGGTGGAGGAGGACGGGCTGCCATGGCTGATGACCCGCAGCTTCATGGCAAGCGAAGGCCGCTGCGTGCTGGTGGATGACCTGACGCTCGATCTCTTCAACGCGCCTGATCAGGGCAAGGGACGCCGGATCGAGGCGTTCCATTTGGACGGCGACTGGGTGAGCCGGCCGGCCTCGATGGAGGGGGCCAAACCGTATGGCTTCCTGGCGCCGGTCGCCGTACAGTATCGCAGCCGCACGGCCGGGGTGACGGTGATGTGCGTCGGCGACAGCATCACCCGCGGCCGCGAAAGCCGGTCGCACTATGCGCCATGGGGGCTGCGTGCGATCGCCGCCCTGTCACATCCGGACCGGCCGGTGGCATTCATCAACGCCGGTCGGGATGGCGCGCGAACCGGCGTGTTCCACCAGGCCGCGCGCGGCTTCCTGGCAGTGGCGCGGCCGGACGTGCTGGTGATCGCGCCGTATTCGCCCAACGACACCTATGACATCGCCGCCCCGCCGCTGCCCTGGCAGCATGGCCTCGGGTTGGCAATCGACCTGGCGGACGACGCGGCGGCATCCGGCTGCCTGCCGGTGCTCACCCCCCCGCTCGCGTGGTCCGGCACGACCGCGGCAACCGAGGCGGAACGGCTGGCGGTGACCGGCGAAATCCGCCGCCTCGCCACGCTTGGCCTGGCGGTCTGGGACCTCGACTCCGCCGTCTCGGACCAGGCGGAACCGGCGCGCCTGCGCGTGGAATTCTGCCGCGACGGCATCCATCCGACCGACGCCGGATACGCCAGGATGGCCCGCACCGCCGCCGCGATGCTGTCGCCGATCCTGCGGGACCTCGCCCAGGCCGGCATCCGGCCGTCAATGCTGCCCGGCCAGGAACGTTATCGTGATGAGGGTATCGAGAGAACTGGCCCCGCGGGGCGCGCTGGTGGTATTGGCATCGCTGCGGGCACGAACGCCCCGGAGCTCGGGGAGTCCGCCGTGTCGACATCTGCCACACTGATCACCGAACTCGACATCGCCTTTGCCGCCGGCGGCAACAGCGAGGCGTTTGCGCAGGGCGGTTGGGCCCAGCCGGAGCGGCACGGCAGATGGTCGGCCGGGCAGGAAAGCCGGCTCGCCGTCGAGGGGTTGGCGCCCGGCGACTATCAGGTCTCGCTCAACCTCGGCCCCTTCATCCTGCCGCCCATGATCGTGCAGCAGAACTTGCAGATCATCATCAACGGCCGGCTGGTCTGGGCCGACTATCTGCGCGGCAACCGCAACATCGTCTTCGGGCTGCCGGCTGAGATTTTCGCCGGCGGATCGCGGCTGGACATCCGCTTCATCTGCCCCACCGCACGCGCGCCGAGCACGGTGTCGGACAGCAACGACGTCCGCGTGCTCGGCTTCACCATCTGGAACCTGCGGCTGTGGCGCACCGGCGGCGAGACGGCCGAGGTCCTCCGGCCGGCGGCTGTGGAGCTATCGCCGACCCGCCCGCGCGTCGCCGCGGTGACCATGGTCTACAACGAGGCGGTCTATTTGCCGATCTGGCTGAAACACTACGGCGCGCAGGTCGGCATCGAGAACTGCTACGTTGTCGACCACGGCTCCGACGACGGCAGCACCGAGGGGCTCAAGGGCTGCAACGTCGTGCGCATCCCGCGCTCGCCCTACGACCCGCACAAGCAATCCGCGTTCAACTCGCTGTTCTGCTCCAGCATGACCCATTGGTACGACCGGGTGATCTATTCGGACGTCGATGAAATCCTGCTGGCCGACCCCAAGGTGGCGCCCAACCTCACCGAATACTGCCGCCGCCCGCTGCCCGATGTCGTCACCGCGATCGGCCTCAACATCATCCATCGGCCAGACCACGAACCCGCGTTCGACCCCGCCCGCCCGGTCAGCACCCAGCGGCCCTATGTCTTTCTCGCCTCATCGATGTGCAAGCCGCTGCTGATCCGCAACCCGATCACCTGGTCGCCCGGATCGCATTCGAGCGACGCGCCGATGGTGTTCGACCATCTCTACATGTTCCATCTCCGCTGGTTCGACCTGCCCTACGGCCTGCGCCGCCTGCGCAAGACGCGCGAAATGGCCTGGGCCAGCCTGGAAGCCGGCGCCCATCAGCGCTTCGAGGACGAGAAGTTCACCTCGGCCCATATGGGTTTCGCCCGCCTGCAGCCGCGCGATGGGCTGGAATTCGACCCCGCGGCCGAACCGGTCAAGGCGTTCATCGACCAGGTGCAGGCCTCCCGCATCGGACGCGAGGACCAGGTCTACAAGCTCGACCTCGGCATCTGGCCGCGTGACCTGTGGCGGCTGCCGGAAAGGTTCATCGGCACGTTCTAAGCGAAGCGGTGACGGCTGGATCAGCCAGCCGTCCACGCCGTGCCCCAGGCGTCGTCGTACACCACCTCCGACAACGGCGACCGCCGCACCGGCCCGAACTTCCCGCGCGGAAAGCCGATCGGCAGGATCGCGTAGGAGTGGTAGCCCTCGGGAATTCCCATCGCCGCTTCGGCCTCGGCGCCGTGGATGAGGTAGAGCGTCGTCAGCGTGGCACCGAGCCCGAGTGCGCGCGCCGCCAGCAGCATGTTCTGCACCGCCGGGTAGATCGAAGCGCCCGATCCGCGCGGCCCGCTTTGGCACGGCACGATCCACACCGGAGCCTCGTGGATATGGTCCGCGAGATGCTCGGCCGCGGCCAGCATGCGCTCGAAGGCCTCCTGCGAGGTGCCCGGCGCCGAACCGCCGGCGCGATAGCGCGGACCGACCACCTCATGCCAGCCCCGCCGATAGAACGCCGCCGCCGCCGCCTTCACCGCCGGATCGCGGATCACCAGGAAGCGCCACTCCTGCTGATTGCCGCCGCTCGCGGCACAGGTGCCGGCCTCCAGCACCTGGTTCAGTAACGCATTGGGCACCGCATCGGCCTTCAGCCGCCGCATCGAGCGGGTGGTGCGGATAACCTCGAAGAGATCGTGTGTTTCGTCCATCGTCGCGTTCCCTGTTGCGATTACCGTTGCGCCATTCGGCAGATACACTCCACAAACGCACGGCGTTAGCAATGGGAGATCGCCACATTCCTCAATTCACCCAAAGCGGCTCGGTATTTGTAAATCGGCGAAGCCAAACCGACGGGACAAGGATTCTGTGTTGCTTTCACATCAAAGAAGGAAGTCACTTACTTCACCTTGCCCCTCTTCCAAGCCTCATATTCCGGCCGCGCCGCATCGGAGAGCGGGTAATAGCGCCGCAGATCACCACCTTGTTCGAGGCGTTCGCGGGAGAAATCCTCCCATTCATGGTGCTGCGATGCATAGTTGATCACTTTCGTTGCCATCGCAGCCGGCACCACTACCGCGCCGTCGTCATCGGCGACGATGATGTCACCGGGCATCACGGTAACGCCGCCGCAGGCGATAGGCACATTGACGGCAAAGGGCATGAGGTCGGTCTGGGTGTGGAAATTGGGGGTGAGGCCGCGCAGCCACATCGCGAGGCCGAGGTCCTTGGCGTTCGGCCAGTCACGGATGCAGCCGTCGATTACCACGCCCTGGCCGCCACGGCCCTTGAAATAGGTCAGCATCATCTCGCCGAAGATACCGCTCCTCATGTCGCCGCGGGCATCGACGACGACGATGTCACCGGGCTGGGTGTGGTAGAGGACGTGGCGGTGGGGCTGTTTCTCGGGGTCGGCGTATTCGTCCTCGCCGTAGAGGTCTTCACGCTTTGGCATGAATTGCAAGGTGAGCGCCGGGCCGGCGATGGCGCGCCCGGTCGTCCAGGCGACGGGGCCGACGATATGGGCGTTGCGCACCCCGAGTCGGGCCAGAGAGGAGGTTGCCGCTGCCGCGCCGATACCGCGGAGTGCCTCGACCAGGGCAGGGGCGGGGCGGGTGATGTCGGGCGTATGGGTCATGGTTCGTCCCCGAAGTAAGAGGTGCCGGGCCGCACATGGGCCCGCGCAACATCGTCGTTCAGCTCAAGGCCGTGGCCTGGCTTGTCGTTGAGATGGATGTAGCTGTCGATGATGGGTTGGCCGCCAACCACCATGTCGCCCCACCACGGCACGTCAAGGGCGTGGTATTCCATGACCAGGAAGTTGTTCATCGCCGCACACACCTGCGCACCCGCGACCGTGCCGATCGGGCTGGCCACGTTATGCGGCGCGATCGGGATGTAGTAGAGGTCGGCGTGGTCGGCGACCTTCTTTGCTTCGGCGAGCCCTCCCATCTTGGGGATGTCGGGCGCTATGATGCGGGCGGCTTGTTTCTCGATCAGTTCGCGGAACCCATGTTTGCGGTAGAGATTCTCGCCGGTGCAAATCGGCGTCTTCGTCGAATGTGTCACATGCCGCTGCGCCTCGATGTTCTCGGGGGGAACAGGGTCCTCGAGCCAAATCAGATCGAAGGGTTCGAGCGCCTGGGCGAGCTTGATCGCGTCGTTGACGTTAAACTTCCAGTGCATATCCATGGCCACCCAGATATCGGGGCCGACTGCCTCCCGCACGCATCGCACCACGTCGACCATCCAGGCCATTTCGCGCGAGCCGATGATACGGTTGAATGGCTCGAACCAGCGCCGGCGGGGGTGCGAGTCATCGGTGATATCGAGCGTATAGGGGTTTTGGGTGTCCAGGTCGAACTTGATGGCAGTGAAACCCTCGGCCACCACCTCGCGCGCCTTGCGGCCGTAGTCCAATGGGTCCGGCGTTTCGCCGGCATGGCAGTCGGCGTAGATGCGTATCCTGTCGCGGAAGCGGCCACCAAAGAAGGTCGAGATCGGCATCTTGTGCACACGGCCCAGCAGGTCCCACAACGCGATCTCGATGCCGCTGATCGCCGTCACCGTGGCGCCGGCCTGGGAGCCTTCGCCCGAGAGGCAGCGGATCATGATCTCGACCAGGCGGGCGATGTTGGTCGGGTCCTCGCCGAGCAGGATGGGCTTGGCCTGGTGGACAAGCTCGGCGACGCCGGCGCCCCAATAGGCTTCGCCCAGGCCAGAGATGCCAAGATCGGTATCGACCTTCACCAGTACCCAGGGGAAGTTGCCTTCGATGATAGCGGTGCGGACGTTGATGATTTTCAAGGAAGTGCTCCTTCTAGTCCCGCAGCGCCTGCCCGCTGGCGACGTCGAACAGATGCAGCTTGTTCTGATCGAAGCTGAGCCACACCGCGTCATCCGCCCGCAGGCGAATATCCGGCCCGACGCTGGCGATCACATTGGCGGCGGCGATACGGACATGCACGAAGGTGATATCGCCGGTCGGTTCGACGGTATAGACACGGCCGGGAATGCGGTCGGTGGCGGGCTCGCCATGCAGGCCGATCATCGAGTGCCGCGCGCCGAGGATGACGCCGCCTGTGGCCCGGCGCGCCCGGGCCGCATTGCGCTCGGAAAGGGTGAGGCGCCATCCCTCGGGGCCTAGCAGGGAGGCACCGCCGTCGGCTACTTCGGCGGGGAAAAGGTTCATCGCCGGGCTGCCGACGAAGCCGGCGACGAAGAGGTTGAGCGGGGCGTTGAATACCACCTCCGGCGTGTCATATTGTTGCAGAACACCATGGTTCATCACCGCCATGCGGTCCGCCATGGTGACGGCTTCGAGCTGATCGTGGGTGACGTAGATGATGGTCGCCTTGAGGT
Organism: Alphaproteobacteria bacterium; assembly: GCA_026400845.1. Taxonomy (GTDB): domain Bacteria; phylum Pseudomonadota; class Alphaproteobacteria; order Acetobacterales; family Acetobacteraceae; genus CAIYPH01. Next base: position 3,490 of record JAPLOH010000325.1, on the reverse strand, counting down.
CCTGGTGGAACCGCTTCAACTCCGCACGCATCTGCACGCGCAGCTTGGCGTCGAGGTTGGAGAGCGGCTCATCCATCAGGAACACCTTGGGGTCCCGCACCAGGGCGCGGCCGAGGGCGACGCGCTGCTGCTGGCCGCCGGAGAGTTCGCGCGGGCGGCGTTGCAGGAGGTGGGTGATGTCGAGCGAGGCGGCGGCCGCACGCACCTTGCGGTCGATGTCGGCCTTCGCGGTCTTGCGCATCTGCAACGGAAACGCGAGGTTGGCGTAGACCGTTTTGTTGGGGTAGAGCGCGTAGTTCTGGAACACCATCGCGATGTCCCGGTCCTTGGGGTCGAGCTCGTTGACCTGGCGGTCGCCGATGTGGATCGTTCCTCCAGTGAGTTCAAGCAGACCGGCTACGAGATTGAGCGTGGTGGTCTTCCCGCAGCCCGACGGGCCGACCAGGGCGACGAATTCGCCGTCCTCCACGGTGAGCGAGACATCATCCACCGCGATGCTGTCGCCATAGTGCTTGACGATGTTGCCGAGCCTTACCTGCGCCATGGGGGTGTCCTGTCCGTCACGATTTCACCGCCCCGTCCGTCAATGCCCGGACGAAATACTTTTGCAGTACCAGGAACAGCGCCACGACAGGAACGCTCATGATGAAGGACGCCGCCATCAGCCCGGGCCAGTTCGTCGCGTACTCGGTGAAGAACCTTTGCAGCCCGACCGGCAGGGTCAGCCGATCCTTGTCGTTGAGAAACGTCAGCGCGTAGACGTATTCGTTCCATGCCATGATGAAGGAATAGATCGCGGTGGCGGTGATGCCGGGCGCCGATAGCGGCATGACGATCAGCAGGAAGGCCTGGAAACGCGAGGCGCCGTCGATCCGCGCGGCTTGTTCGAGCTGCACCGGGATGTTGTCGTAGAACCCCTTCAGCAGCCAGATCGACAATGGCAGGCCGAAGGTCAGGTAGGTCAGGATCAGCGAGGCCTGGGTGTTCACCAGGCCGAGCCAGCGCATCATGATGAACAGCGGCATCAGGAACACCACCGCCGGGAACATGTTACGTAGAAGAACGGAGTAGAACAGCAGGTTGCGGCCAGGGAAGCGGAAACGGGAGAAAGCATAGGCCGCCGGCACCGCAACGGCCACGCCCAGCACCGTGCTCGCGGCCGACACCCAAACGCTGTTGAACAAATAACGGAGAAACTCCCGCCCGACCGCGTTGGCCGGCGACAGCAACAGCCAATACTGGTCGAGCGTCGGGTTGCGCGGGATCCATTCAGGCGGGTACTGCAGGGCTGCGAACTGCGTCTTCAGCGAGGTGATCACCATCCACACCATCGGCAGCATGGTGAATACCACCAGCGCGGCGAGGTAGAGCTTGCCGCCCAGCCGCCAGAACCCATGCTCCTTCATCCGCCCCTCCGCTCGTCGCCCTGGGTGAGAGCGCGGACGTAGAAGTAGCCGAGCCCCATCATCACGATGAACAGGATCACCGAATAGGCCGAGGCGAGGCCGAAACGGATGCGGCCGAAGGCGAGCTGGTAGATATGGGTGATCCAGATTTCCGACGCCCCCGCCGGGCCGCCACCGGTCATGATGTAGGGGATGGTGAAGCTGTTGAGGTTGGTCACCAGCAACAGCAGCACCGTCACCAAGGTGACGCCCTTGAGATGCGGCAGGGTGATGTGCACGAAGCTCTCCCAGGTGCCGGCGCCATCGACGCGTGCGGCGCGGAGCAGATGGTCCGGCACGGTCTGCAATCCCGCCAGCATCATGATCATCGCGAAAGGAAATTCCTTCCACACGTTCACCACGATCAGCGCCGGCATGACGACGGTGGTGTTGTCGAGGAAGTTGATCGGGGTGTCGGTGAAGCCGAGCGCCACCGAGATCGCTCCGATCACGCCGAAATCGGAGTGGTAGAGCCAGCGCCACACGTAGGAGGCGGCGACCGCGCTGATGACGTAGGGGATCAGCAAAATGCCGCGCAGCAGGCCGCGGCCGCGGAACTCCCGGTTCAATGCCAACGCCGCGCCGAACCCGAGGACGAAGGCGAAGAAGGTGGAGAACACTGTCCACACCAGGGTGTTCCATGTCGCCTCATGGAAACTGTCGGCGGACAGGATCCGTCCGTAATTGTCGAGCCCGGCGAAGATCTTGTCCTCGAGCGCCAGGTTGGGCGGGGTGTTGAAAAAGGAGAGATAGACCGTGTCGTAGATCGGGTAACCGATCACCAGCAGCATCACGCCGAGGGCCGGCGCGACGTAGAGGTAATCGGCCCGATGCCGCACGATGCGGCGCAGCAGCCCGTCGGATCGTGCGGTCATCAGGGGATCAGAGGTCGGCCAGCAACTCTTTGATCTTCTTCGCCGCGTCATCGGCCGCATCGGAAACCGACATTTTCCGCGTCAGCGCGTTCTGCAGCATGTTCGGGATGATGATGTTCATGATTTCGGCGGATTGCGGCAACACCGGGAAGGGAATGCCGTTGGGCAGCATCGAGGTGGTGACGTTGAGGAACTTGATGGTATCGAGCCGCTGCTTCATCCATTTGGTGCGGAAACCGCGAACATTGCCGGGGTTGGAGCTGACCCAGGCGAGCTTGGTCGACCATTCCGGCCCGGTGGAGAAGGCGATGAAGGCGCGCGCGGCCTGCAGGTCGAGCCCGCCCTCGACGAGATCGGGCTTGAAGACATGCGCGTTGGAGCCGCCAAACACCACCGCGCGGCGGGCCGGGCCTTTGGGTATCAGCCCGTAACGCATGTTGGCGACTACGGCGTCGGCGGTCTTCTTGTCCTCGCCGGTGGCCTTCCTGGCGCGGTCGAGCATGGCGGCGTATTCGCTGGGGTGGCTGATCATCATCGCGAGCTGGCCGGCGATGAAGGGGTCCTGGTTCTCGGTCTGGGTGTTGGTGAGCGCCGAAACCGGCACCGATTTGTCGCGCACGTACATGTCGAACGAGGCCTGCAACGCCGCCTTGGAGCCGGCATTGTTGACGAAGATCGCCTTGTAGCCGGGGCTCGCCTCCGCCTCATCGAGCGCGCCGCCGCCGAACGCCCAGCACTGCGGCATGTAGCGGAACGGCGTATTCCCCGCGTTCACCCGGGCGACCATGCCGTAGCCGTTCTTGCCGGTCTTGTCCTTGATCTGCTTGGAGTAGCGGACCAGGTCGTCCCAGGTCGCCGGCGGGCTTTCGGGGTCGAGTCCGGCCTCCCTGAACAGCCCGGCGTTCCAGATCAGCGCCATCGTCTCGTTGTTGGTCGGCACCCCGTAGGTCTTGCCCTTCCAGGTGACCGATTTCAGCGCCCCGGGCCAGAACTCCTCCCGCGCGTAGCCGGCATCCTCCGGCCCGAACTCGCGCAGTTGGCCCTTGGCGGCGAATTCAGAGCCCCACAGAATGGGGAATTTCGCCACCATCGGCGCTGCCTTGCCGAGCGCGGCGGTGCGGGATTTGTTGAGCATCTCGTTGTAGTCGAGATTCTGCTTGGTCACCTTGA
>JAPLOH010000369.1 GCA_026400845.1 Alphaproteobacteria bacterium | reverse complement strand
CGACATATCCGGGCCACGCGTTCAGCCCCTCGTTGCCTCCGCCGCGTCGCCGGAGCGCCATGGTCAGTCCTGGCCCGGCCGGCTCATCGCTGCGGGTCCTCGGCGATGGCGGCGATGGTACGGGTCAGAATTTTGATTTCGCTACGCAATTCGGCGGTCGACTGGGTGCGGCCTTGCTCGGTCTCGGTGATGAGGCGCTGGAGATAGAGCTCGATGTTGCGCAGATGCGCGCGCGCCACGTCATCGCCGTCGGTGCGGTCGGCGAGGCGGGAGAGCGCTGGTACGATCGCCTGCTGCGATTCGGCGAGGCGGAGCATGAGTTGCTGGCTGGTGCGCAGCGTGTCGCCGAGGGTGGCGAGGCGCTCGGACAGCGCGAGGATGGCGTTGCCGGTATCGCGCCGGTCATCGTCGCCCCGCGTGAGGGTGCGCTGCAGCGCCTCCATGTTCTCGGCGGTTTGTTCGAGCAGCGCCTGGACATAGACCGGCACCGAGCCGCCGCCCTCGGCATCCCCGCCGAGCACGCCGGAGGAGAGGCGGGTGAGGCTGGCGAGCCATTCCTCCAGCTCGTTAAAAAAGCGGTTCTGCGCCTGTCCGGCCGTGAGATCGAGAAATCCCAGCACGAGGGCGCTGGCGAGGCCGAGCATGGAGCAGGAGAACGCCGTCCCCATGCCCTTCAGCGGTTGCGACAGGCCGGATTTAAGCTGCTCGAACAGCGCGTTGATGTCCCCGGTGCCGACCGACATGCCGGTGATCACATCGCCCACCGAATGCACGGTCAGCAGCAGGCCCCAGAAGGTGCCGAGCAGGCCGAGGAAGATCAGCAGCCCCGTGGTGTAGCGGGAGAGTTCGCGGCTTTCGTCGAGGCGGGAGGCGATGGTGTCGAGCAGGGAGCGCGTGGCGGGGGCGGAGAGGGTGAAGCGCTCGTGCCCGTCCCTGGATTTGGCCCCCCGCAGCGCCAGCATGCTCGCCATCGGCGCCAACAGCTTGGGGGCCGGCAACGAGGCCAGGCGCGCACGGGATTTCTGGAAGGTCTCGAGCCAGGCGACCTCCGGTGCGAGCCGGGTCACCTGGCGGATGTTCCAGGATATCCCCAGAGCGAGGACGGCAAGGATAAGCCCGTTCAGCAGCGGGTTGACCGCGATGGCGTCGATCAGCACGTCCCGCAGCAGCACGCCGAGCACGGTAACGGCGAGCAGGAACACCAACATGCGGTAGAGGTATTGCGTCGGGCGCGTCATGGGCTCCGCTTCGCTTGCGGCTGGGGTTTCACCGGATCGGGCCGAACCACCACGATGTCGGCGCGGTCGGCGGGGTCGTTGCCGGTGGCCTCCGGGTTGTTGCCGAGGGCACGGACATAGATGCGGGTCGAGGCGATGCCCTCGGTGATCAGCAGGGAGCGCACCGCGAGGCCGCGCCCGAGCGATACGCGCCGCGCGGCCGAGGGGTCATCGGCCGTGCCGGCGGCCAGTGCGGTGACGTTGAAGATGGTGTTGAGCGTCCGGCCGGCCCGCGCCATCGCCTTGATTGCGTCGGCGCTGGCCTGGGTCATGTCGGCACGTCCCGCGCCAAAGGTGATCCGCGCACCGTCTGCGGTCGTGGTGACGCTACCGGGCGCATCGGCGGCGATGGTCACCGGCGCCGGGGCGGGGGCGGGACGGGCCGGAACCGGGGTTGCCGGCGGCAGGGCAGGGGGGGGTGGCGCGGTGGCGGGGATAGGCTGGACGGCGGCGGGTGGCGAGGGTGCGTTTGCCGCGGGGTTGGCCGCGGGCACATTGGCCGCCGCCGGTGGCGTCGCTGGAATGGTGACGGCCGGTGCGGCGACAGGGGGAGCGGGTTTTGCCGGAACAGGACGCGCTGGAGTGACAGGCGCCGGAGCGGCCGGCTTTGGCGCCGGCTTGACCGCGGGGTCGAGAGCGTTGGGATTCACCGTCACTTGCGCGGCCGCGGAAACGGCAACAAGGCTGGCTGCGAAAACGAGGAGCGTGGAATTTTTCATCGATGGACCCACCCTAGCCGAGGGGCGGCGCCCGCTCAATGAATGTGATGCGACTCAGCGCGAAGCCGCCGCGACCCCGTCGGCGACCGCGGCGAGGAGATGGGCATGCATGTGCGGATTGGCCACCACCACGTTGCCGTCCCGGACCTCCCCGCCATCGGGGTCGGTGGCGAAACCGCCGGCCTCGCGGGCGATCAGCACGCCGGCGCAGTAGTCCCATGGCTTGAGGCCGAGCTCCCAAAACCCCTCGTAACGCCCGGCGGCCACCCACGCGAGATCGAGCGCCGCGGCGCCGAAGCGGCGGATGCCGGCGACTTGCGGCATCAAAGTCGCCAAAGTGCGGGCGAAGGCGAGGCGGTTGCGCGGCGCGACGGCGGCGAAGGGGATGCCGGTGGCGAACATCGCCTCCTTCAAGTCCCGCCGGCCGGAAACGCGCAGGCGGCGGTCGTTGAGAAAACCGCCGATGCCTTTTTCCGCCCAGAACATCTCATCGACAGCGGGAGCATAGATGCAGCCGGCCATGGTCTCGACGTCGCCGTTTTCCTGTCGGCGCTCAAGGCCGATGGAGATCGCCCAATGCGGGATGCCGTGCAGGAAGTTGGATGTGCCGTCCAGCGGGTCCACCACCCAGCGCCAGGTCCAGTTCTCCGAGCCCGAGGCGCCGCTCTCCTCCATCAGGAAGCCATAGCCCGGGCGTGCCTTATACAGGTCCTCGCGGATCGACTGCTCGGCGCGCATGTCGGCCTGGCTGACGAAGTCGCCCGGGCCCTTCACCGAGACCTGGAGCTGCTCGACCTCGGCAAAATCACGCAGCAGGCGCTTCGAGGCGCGCTGTGCGGCATTCTGCATGACCGTCATATGGGCGGAGAGGCGCATGGCCATAAGGGATCAGCCTTTGTAGCGCTCCATGTAGCTCGCGTCCTCGATGCGGACGACGATCTTCTCGCCGGCCTCGACGAAGGGCGGCACCATGGTCTTCACGCCGTTGGAGAGGATGGCAGGCTTGTAGGAGGAGGTCGCGGTCTGGCCCTTGACCACCGGATCAGCCTCGATGACCTCAAGCACGGCGGATTGCGGCAGATGCAGCGCGACCACTTCGCCTTCGACCAGGTCGGCCTCGACGATCATGTTGTCCTGCAGGAACGGGGCCTGCTCGCCGAGGATATCGGCCGGCACCATCGTCTGCTCGAAGGTTTCGGGATCCATCAGCACGAGGTTTTCGCCATCGGTGTAGGAATAGGTGTATTCACGGTTGTCCGTCATCAGCCGCTCGACGTTGTCCGCGGTGCGCCAGCGCTCGTTGGTCTTGTTGCCGGTCTTGAGGTCACGCATTTCGACCTGGATGAAGGCGCCGCCCTTGCCGGGGGTGATGATCTGCTGCTTGAGCACCGTCCAGCGGCGACCTTCGTGCTCGATCACCTGGCCGGCGCGGATGAGGTTAGCCTGCTGCTTCATCGGGATTCTCTCGGGCAAAACTGGGAGTGGTGCAAGGCGCGGCTTCTAGACCGATCGGGGGGCCACGGCAAGGCGAGCGCAGCATGGGAGTTCCGCGCCGCCGCCCATTCGCGCTAGATGCGGGCATGACCCAGCCCCCATGGCACCCCGAGCAGCTGCAAGCCCGCCTGCCGTTCCTCCGCCGCCGCGCGGTGTTGACGGCGTCCGTGCGCGCCTTCTTCACCGCCCGCGGCTATATGGAGGTGGAGACGCCCTATGCGGTGACGGCGCCGGGCGAGGAGGTGCACCTCTCCACCTTCCGTACCGAGCGCATCACGCCGCACGGCGAGCGCCTCCCGCTCTGGCTGCACACCAGCCCGGAATTTGCCATGAAACGCCTGCTGGTCGGCGGTGCCGGGCCGATTTTCCAGTTCGCCCGGGTGTGGCGCAACGGCGAGGGCAGCGACACCCATGCCCGCGAATTCACCATGCTGGAGTGGTATCGCCCGGGCGCCGACATGGCATCCCTGATCGCCGAAACGCACGACCTGCTGCGCGCCGTGCTGCCCCCCATGGTCACCTGCCGCGGCATCACCACCGATCTCGCCGCGGCCGAGACGCTGCGCATGACCGACGCCTTCGCCCGCTACGTCGGCGCCGACCTGCTCGCCACCGCCGATGACGCCGCCGCGCTGGCGGCAGGGGCCGGGGTGCGGTTGCGCGAGGGGGAGGATTGGGAGGACCTGTTCTTCCGCCTGCTGCTCGACAAGATCGAGCCCGCCATCGGGCGCGGCCAGCCAACCTTCCTCACCCACTGGCCCGCCGCCCAGGCGGCACTGGCCCGACGCGATCCGGCCGACCCCCGCGTCGCCGAGCGGTTCGAGCTGTTCGTCTGCGGCATGGAACTCGCCAACGCCTTCGTCGAACTTACCGACGCCGCCGAGCAGCGCGCCCGCTTCGAGGCCGATCGCGCCCGCCGCGCCGCGCTCTACGGCGATGTCGGCTGGCCGCTCGACGAGGACTTCCTCGCGGCACTTGAGCACGGCATGCCCCAATCCGCCGGCATCGCGCTCGGCTTCGACCGGCTGGCGATGATCGCAGCCGGCGCGGACCGGATCGACCAGGTGCTCTGGCTGCCCTCGCCGTAGCCCCTTCCGGTGTTCCCGTTCCGCGGTCTACGATCCGGCAACGGAGGAAACACACCATGGAAGATCTGCTCATCGGGGTCAGCGGCGGCGGCGTGCTGCATACCGACCAGCACGTGCCGGACGTCGACACTATTTTCGCGATGGTCAAGGACAGCGGCGCCTTCGACTATATCGAGCGCTCACCCCCGCCCTTGCAGATCGACGAGTTCCGCCGCGCCGCCCAGAAGCACGGCGTGCCCCTGATGGCCGGCAGTTTCTTCTACATGCTCGGCCGCGACGAGCCGCTGATGGAGTGGCATCTGCGCGTCGCGAAAACCTTCGGCGGCCGGGCGCTGAACATGCAGATCCTGGTGCATGACGTCGATGGCAAGCGGGTGACCGATGAGCGTCTGGCCGACACGTTCCTGTGGATTTCCGAGATCGGCGCCAAGCTCGGCGTGATGCCCTGCTTCGAGATCCACGTGAACATGTGGTCTGAGCGCTTCACCCGCGTCGCCGCGGTGGGCGATCTGGTGGAGCGGCGCGGTGGCGCGTTCAACATCACCTTCGACCACAGCCACGTCATCTTCAAGATCGGCAACGAGAAGGAGCTCGGCGTCGAGAACAACCGCGAGGATATCGCCGCCGGCAAGCTGGAGCTCGATCCCTACAAGCCCGGCAACATCAGCGACCTCTGGATCGCCCGCAATTGGGTCTCCCACGCCCATGCCCGCGCGGCGGTGCCGAACAACCCGGTGAACGTCTGGGCCAAGCACCCCGATGGCAGCTTCGGCCGCGGCATCCAGTATCCCTTCATCCGCCCCGCACCGGGCCAGTGGCATTCGGAGTGGGACGAGAGCCTGCTGGAGCCGTGGAAGGAAGTCCTGCGGCGGATGATGCGACATCGCGTCGCCAACCCCGCCAGCCGGCTGCGGCAGATCACGGTGGAGATGATCCCGGCGGTGGACTACGGCGCCGGCGCGAAATACTCGATTTTCGACAACGCGGTGGCCATCGCGCAGTGGCTGCGGCAGAGCTGGAACGAGATCAAGGTGCAGGGAGCATGAGCATGCAGCAGCGCCCGCTCGGCCGCTCCGGCCTCAACGTCTCGGTGCTCGGCTTCGGCTGCGGCGCGGTGGGCGGGCTGATGGTGCGGGGCAGCGCGGCCGAGCAGGAGCGCACCGTGGCCCGCGCGCTCGAACTCGGCGTCACCTATTTCGATACCGCGGCCGATTACGGCGCGGGCGTCTCGGAGCAGAATATCGGCCGCATTCTGCGTGCGTTGAAATCCGACGCCCTGGTCGGCACCAAAATTCGGGTGCCGGATGCCGAGCGTGGGCGGATTGGCGCCTGCATTACCGCCGCGCTCGATGCCAGCCTACGGCGGATGGGGCGCGAACAGGTGGACCTCTTCCAGCTCCACAATCCCGTCACCGATGCCGGCGCCGCGCCCGATCTCTCGGCGCTGGCGGTGCTGGAGGAGGTGGTGCCCGCCATGCAGGCGCTGCAACGCGCGGGCAAGACGCGGCATTTCGGCATCACCGGCATCGGTGATGCAGTGGCGTTGCGCACCCTCGCGGAATCGGGCGCCATCGCCAGCGCCCAGGTGCCCTACAACCTGCTCAACCCCAGCGCCGACGCCGCCCTGCCGCCGGGCTATCCCGCGCATGATTTCGGTCAGATCATGCGCCATGCCAAGACCCACGGCGTCGGCGTGATCGGAATCCGCGTGCTCGCCGCCGGAACCCTCTCCGCATCGATGGAGCGCCACCCGATCGGCATGGCCGATGTCGCGCCGATCGCGTCGGGCGCTGATTATGCCGAAGACGTCGCCCGCGCCCGCCGCTTCCTGCCGCTGGTCGGCGAAGGGCATGTTGGCAGCCTGGTCGAGGCGGCTTTGCGCTACGCGATTTCGAGCGACGCGATGAGCACGGTGCTGATCGGCATGTCCACCTACGAGCAGTTCGAGACGGCGGCGCAAGCGGTGTTGAAAGGCCCGCTGCCGGGACCGGCACTCGCGCGCATCGCAGAATTGCAGCGGGAATTCATCGCCTGATCCGCACGCCTCAGCGGAACAGCGCTGCCGCCGAATTCAGCGTCACGATCGCGCCGGCGAGTAGCGGGATGCCTACCGCCGCCCAGGCCAGCGCCGCCTTGCCATCGAACCCGCCGCGCCCGATGCCGGCCGAGCCGGTGCTGGCGGTCGCGAGGTCGGCCTGGAGGGAAGCCACTTCGGCCTCCGGCATGAACCACTTCGTTGCCAGCGCGCGGATCAGCAGGTTGGCGATGAAGCCGACCACCAGGAAGCTCGCGAGGATGTAGAGCGTCCGGTCGTAGACCTGGCTGCGCGGCACGCCGGCGGCGAGTTGCGCCTCGCGCACATAGTTCACCACCACCGGCCCGACGATGCCGGCAGTGGACCACGCCGTGAGGATTCGGCCATGGATCCGAAGATGTCCGCGATATAGGCCGGGATGGTCGCGAAGCCGCCGCCGTACATCGAGAGGATGATGCACATGAAGGCGACGAAGATGGCCATGCCGCCGAAATGCGCGGCCCAGGGAGCGCCGGCATAGAGCGCGATGCCGAGGGTGAAGAACGTCGCATAGGTCGCCTTGCGGCCGATCTTGTCCGATAGCGAGGCCCAGAAGAAGCGGCCGACGATGTTGAACAGCGACAGCAGCCCGGTGAACCCGGCCGCGACGATCGCCACTGCGCGGCGCTGCCCCTCATCGAGCGCGGTGAAGCCCGTGGCGGGCTGGCCGATCAAGGTGCCACCGAAAATCTCCTGCAACATCGGCGAGGCCACGCCGATCACCCCGATACCGGCGCTGACATTGAGGCACAGCACGATCCAGATCATCCAGAACGCCATCGTCTTGTGCGCGTCGCGCAGATGGACATGCCCGGTGGTGATCATCGCGTCATGCCGCGCCGGAGGTGTCCAGCCATCCGGCACCCAGCCCTTGGGCGGCACGCGGTAGCCGAGCGCGCCAGGCACCATGAAGCAGAGATAGATCACCGCCATGGTCACGAAGGTCTGCCACACACCGACCGATGTCGGCGAGCGGAACATGCCCATCAACCACTCCGCCAGCGGCGCGCCGACGAGGGCGCCGCCGCCGAAGCCCATGATGGCCATGCCGGTCGCCATGCCGCGCCGGTCAGGGAACCATTTGATCAGCGTCGAAACCGGGGAGATGTAGCCGAGGCCGAGCCCGATGCCGCCGATCACGCCGGAGCCGAGCCACATCAGCCACAACTGGTGGGTGGCGACGCCAGCAGCCGAGATCAGCAGCCCGCCGCACCAGCAGATCGCCGAGACCAGCCCGGCCTTGCGCGGGCCGGAGCGTTCCAGCCAGCCGCCCCAGATCGCCGCCGAGGAGCCCAGCAGCACGAAGAACAGCGTGTACATCCAGCCGAGATCGGCAACCCGCCAGTCGCAGGTGGTGGTGGTGAGGGCTGCGAGCAATGTCAGGTCGGGGCAGGCGACCGATTTGGTGATGCCGAGCGAGCGGGTCAGCGGTAACCAGAAAACGCTGAACCCGTAGGCCATGCCGATGCATAAATGGATCGCCAAGGCGGCCGGCGGCACCAGCCAGCGGTTGAAGCCGGGTTTGGCGACGATGTGTTCCCGTTGCAGCCAATCCGTCCTGATCACATCATGCTCCCTTTTCCGGGATGACCGGCGCGACCCGGGCGGCGCAGAACTTGAACTCCGGGATTTTCCCGAACGGATCGAGCGCCGGGTTGGTCAGCAGATTGGCCGCCGCCTCGGCGTAGCAGAACGGGATGAACACCATGCCGTCCGGCACGTCGCGATCCTCGCGCACGCGGATCTCCACCTCGCCGCGCCGCGTTTCGACGCGGGCCATCGCGCCGGCGCCGAGGCCGAGCCGTTTCAGCTCGCGCGGGGCGAGGAAGGCGACCGCCTCGGGCTCGAGCTGGTCGAGAATTGCGGTGCGCCGGGTCATCGAGCCGGTATGCCAGTGTTCCAGCACGCGTCCGGTGGAGAGCACCATCGGGTAGGCCGCGTCCGGCACCTCGTCGGGCGGCAGCACGTCGGCTGGCACCATGCGCGCGCGGCCGGTCGCGGTGGGGAAGCCCTCGCGGAAGATGATGTCATGGCTCGGCGTTCCCTCGGCCTCGGCCGGGTAGGTTACGGCGCCCTCGCGCTCCAGCCGATCCCAGGTGATGTGGTGCAGCGAGGGCATCAGGCGCGCCATCTCGGCGAACACCTCCGCGACCGTGTCATAGTGCCAGTCACAGCCGATCCGCGCGGCCATATCTTGCAGGATCGCGATGTCCTGCCGCGCCTGCCCGGGCGGCGGCAGGACGGCACGGGCGATTTGCACCCGGCGGTCGGTGCTGGTGAAGCTGCCTACTTTCTCCGCAAAGGCCGAGGCCGGCAGCACCACATCGGCATGGAAGGCGGTTTCGGTGAGAAACAGGTCCTGCACGACAAGATGCTCCAGCCCGGCGAGCGCCTCGCGGGCGTGGTTGAGGTCGGGGTCGGACATCGCGGGGTTCTCGCCCATGATGTACATGCCCTTGATCTTGCCCGCCTTGGCCGCGTTCATGATCTCCACCACGGTGAGCCCGCGCTCCGGGTCGAGCTTCATCCCCCATTCCGCCTCGAACCGTCCGCGCAGGGCGTCGAGGCCGACGCCCTGGTAGTCCGGCAGGAACATCGGGATCAGTCCGGCGTCCGAAGCACCCTGGACGTTGTTCTGCCCGCGCAGCGGGTGCAGCCCGGCGCCGGGGCGGCCGATCTGCCCGGTGGTGAGTGCCAGCGAAATCAGGCAGCGCGCATTATCGGTGCCGTGCACATGCTGGCTGATGCCCATGCCCCAGAAAATCAACGAGGCGCGGGACTTGGCGTAGAGGCGGGCGACCTCGCGCAGCGTCGCGGCCTTGATGCCGCAGACCGCTTCCATTTCCTCCGGCGGGAAGGCGCGCACGCGGGCCTCAAGCTCGGCGTAGCCCTCGGTCCAGGTCTCGATGTACTGGCGATCGACCAGCCCCTCGGTGACGATGGTGTGCAGCATCGCGTTCAGCATCGCGACGTCGCTGCCCGGCTTGAAGGCGAGGTGGTGGGTGGCGAGCCGGCTCAGCGACTGGCGGCGGGGGTCCATCACGATCAGTTTGGCGCCGCGCTGCTTCACCGCGTTCTTGATGAAGGTGGCGGCGACCGGGTGGTTCACCGCGGGGTTGGCGCCGATGATGATGATCACCTCGGCATCGAGCGCGGCCTCGGAGGGCGCCGAGACCGCGGCCGAATGCAGCGCCCCGAACAGCGCCGCCACCGAGGAGGCGTGGCACAGCCGTGTGCAGTGATCGACGTTGTTGGAGCCGAAGCCGGTGCGCACCAGCTTCTGGAACAGGTACGCCTCCTCGTTGGAGCCCTTGGCCGAGCCGAACCCGGCCAGCGCCTTCGGGCCATGCTGGTCGCGAATGCGCGTGAGCCCACCGGCGGCGCGCGTCATCGCCTCCTCCCAGGTCGCCTCGCGAAAATGCGTCCAGGGGTTGGCGGGGTCGACGTGGGAATGCGCGTCCTTCGCCACGCCATCGCGGCGGATCAGCGGCACGGTGAGGCGGTGGGGGTGGTGGATGTAGTCGAACCCGAAGCGGCCCTTCACGCAGAGCCGCTTATGGTTGGCCGGCCCGTCGCGCCCCTCGGCGTAGACGATGCGATCGCCGGCGACCTTGTAGGACACCTGGCAGCCCACGCCGCAATACGGGCACAGCGAATCAACCGAGCGATCGGGGAACACCGTGCGGACCTGCGCCGCGTCGAGATAGGCGGCGGGCATCAGCGCCCCGGTCGGGCAGGCCTGTACGCATTCGCCGCAGGCAACACATGTGGAGTTGCCCATCGGGTCGTCGAAATCGAACACCGGCCGCGCCTCGGCGCCGCGATAGGCCATGCCGATCACGTCGTTCACCTGCACCTCGCGGCAGGCGCGCACGCAGAGACCGCAGGCGATGCAGGCATCGAGGTTGACGCGCATGGCCGTGTGGCTGTCATCGACCGCGGGGCGGTGTGCGGCAGCGGGGAAGCGGCTTTCGGTGATCCCCTCGCGCGCCGCCCAGGCCCAGAGCTTGGAGTCCGGATCATGCGAGGTGGCCTGGGCCGGCTGGTCGGCGACCAGGAGTTCCATCACTATTTTCCGCGCGCTGTCGGCGCGCTGGCTGGCGGTCAGCACCTTCATGCCCGCCACTGGTTCGCGCATGCAGGAGGCCGCCAGCACGCGCTCGCCCTCGATCTCCACCATGACGGCGATCTCCACCATGCAGGCGCGGCAATTGCCGTCCGGCCGGTAGCCGGGTTCGGGGGTGTAGCAGAGATGCGGGATATCGGTGCCGAGGCGCTGGGCGACCTGCCAGATGGTCTCGCCGGGCAGGGCCTCAACGCTGCGCCCGTCGAGCGTGAAGCTGGTGCTCATGCCACGGTCTCCGGGAAGAGTTCGGGGAAAAAGCGCATCACCGAGGTGAGCGGATTGGCGGCGGCCTGGCCGAGCCCGCAGATCGAGGCGTCACGCATTGCCTGTGCCAGCGCCTCCAGCAGGTCGCGGTCCCACACCCCGCGCTCCATAAGCATGCGCGCCTTCTGGGTGCCGGCGCGGCAGGGGGTGCACTGGCCGCAGCTTTCGTCCTCGAAGAAGCGCATCAGGTTGAGCGCCGCCGCCCGCACGTCATCCTGGCCGGAGAGCACGATCACCGCGGCCGAGCCGATCAGGCAGCCGTACTGTTCCAGCGTGCCGAAATCGAGCGGGACGTCGCCCATGCTGGCCGGCAGGATGCCGCCCGAGGCGCCGCCAGGGAGATAGGCGGCGAAGCTGTGGCCGTCTTCCATGCCGCCGCAATACTCCTCGATGAGGTCCCGCACGGTAATGCCGGCCGGCGCCAGCTTCACACCCGGCGAGCGCACCCGCCCGGAGACCGAGAAGCTGCGCAGCCCCTTGCGTCCGTTGCGGCCATGGCCACTCCACCAGGCCGCGCCCTTCTCCAGCACGTCCCGCACCCAGTAGAGCGTCTCGACGTTGTTGATCAGCGTCGGGCGCCCGAGCAGGCCCTTCTGGAACGGGAACGGCGGCTTGTGGCGGGGCATGCCGCGCTTGCCCTCGATGCTCTCCAGCATCGCGGACTCCTCGCCGCATATATAGGCGCCGGCCCCGCGCCGTAGCTCCACAACCGGGCCACCAGCGGGCAGGCGGGCGATCTCGCGGGTGAGGATGTCGCGTGCCTCCGGGTATTCATCGCGCAAATAGATCACCACGCGCGCGGCCTCGACGGCGTGGGCGCCGATCAGCATACCCTCGAGGAAGCGGTGCGGGTCGGTCATCAAATAGTGGCGGTCCTTGAAGGTGCCGGGCTCACCCTCGTCGGCGTTGACCGCCATGTAGCGGGGCCCGGGCTCGCCGCGCACCGAGCGCCATTTACGCCCAGCCGGGAATCCGGCGCCACCGAGGCCACGCAGCCCGGCATCATCGAGTCCGGCGAGCACAGTCTCGATCGGCATGTCTCCCGATCGGATACGCCCGAGCAGCGCATAGCCGCCGGCCGCGATGTAGGCGTCGTAGCCGATATAGGGCGGCATCACGGCATGGGTGTCATCCCTGGTCACCGCCTCCAGCACCGCCTCAACGCTGGCGGGAGCGATGAATTGATGCCCGATCTCCACTGCCGGCGCGCGGTCGCACAGCCCGACGCAGGGCGAACGCACCACCCGTACCACCTCCGGCGCCACCCCCGCCTCGATCGCCTGGCGCAATGCCGCGGCCCCGGCCATTTCGCAGGAGAGGCTGTCACACACGCGGATGGTGAGTGCGGGGATCGGCGCGTCGCCTTCCCTACGCACGTCGAAATGGGCGTAGAACGTCGCCACCTCGAATACCTCGGCCTGGGCGAGGCCCATCAGATCGGCGAGCGCGGCGAGGTGCGGGGCCGAGATCTGGCCCCAACGGTCCTGGATTCGATGGAGGTGCTCGATCAGCAAATCGCGGCGCAACTCCTGCCCGGCGAGGACGGCGCGCACGGCGTCGAGCGCGCGTTGGTCGATCTGCCGCCCTTTGGGCGATGGACGCGCCCTGCCGCCCCGGCCAGGGTGGTCTCTGTTTTGATTGTTCATCTCTGCGGTTCCACCCTTGCGAGTCCCGGGCCGGGAGCGCCAGCCAAAGAGAGGCTAGCCAATGCCTCGCCCCACCGCAAATGACCGTCCCGATCAGATCGCCAGGCTGCCGACGCTGCTGCCGCCGCAGACGAACAAGGTCTGCCCGGTGATGAAGCCGCTGGCGTCATCGGCGAGGAACATCGCGGCATGGGCGACATCGCCGGGGGTGCCGAGGCGCTGCACGGGGATGGCGCGCGCAAGTGCGGCCTGCCGCTCGCTGCCTGCGGGTACCACGTCATGGAACATAGCGGT
This sequence comes from Alphaproteobacteria bacterium, assembly GCA_026400845.1. Classification (GTDB taxonomy): domain Bacteria; phylum Pseudomonadota; class Alphaproteobacteria; order Acetobacterales; family Acetobacteraceae; genus CAIYPH01. The sequence continues at coordinate 5,660 of JAPLOH010000369.1, read as the reverse complement.
CCCGGCGATCGGGCCGGGGGCGATGCAGTTCACCGTGATGCCGTCCGCGGCGAGTTCCAGCGCCCAGGTGCGGGCGAGTGCGATCATGCCCGCCTTGGTGGTGGAATAGGCGGAGCGGGTTTGCAGCCCGAGCGCGGCGCGGGAGGAGAGCAGCACCACACGGCCGAAGCGGGCCGCACGCATGGCGGGCAGGGCGGCCTGCACCAGCAGGGTCGGCGCGCCGAGATGGAGTTGGGTGAGGATGTGCAGGTCCTCGCCCGTCACGTCGGCCAGCAAAGCCGGGCGGATGATCCCGGCATTGTGCACGATATGGGAGATCGGTGTCTCCGCCACGATCCGCGCCGCCGCCGCCGCGGTTGCGGTGGCGTCGGTGAGATCAACCGTGACGGCCGTGAAAGCCCCACCGCGCGCCTCGCATGGCGCGCGGTCGAGCGAAAACACGCGAAAACCCGCCGCCAGCATCCGCCGGCAGATCTCGGCGCCGATGCCCGAGGATCCGCCGGTGACGATGGCCGCTGGCATCAGGCGCCGACGAGCGCCAGCACCCGCAGCGGCGAGCCGGAACCGCCCTTGATCTTCAGCGGCGGGCTGACGATCAGCGCCCCGGTCGGCGGCAGCTTGTCGAGGTTGGCCATGCATTGCAGGCCGAAGCGGCCCTTGCCGTGCATGAAGAAATGCGCGGGATAGGGCGGCGTGAAGCCATGCGCCTGGCCGGCGTCGGTGCCTATGGTCTCAACGCCGAAGCCGATCACGTCGCGCTCCTCGACCAGGAACTTCACGGCATCGGGGTCGGGGCCGGGGGTGTGGGCACCATCTTCCTTCACGTTGGCGTAGTCGGCGCCCGAGCGCTTGGACCAGTCCGTCCGCAGGAACACCCAATTCCCCGCCGGGATTTGGCCGTGCTTGGCTTCCCACGCCTTGATGACGTCGACGGTGAGAATGAAGTCAGGGTTCTCGGCCGATTGCACCGAGCAGTCGATCACGCAGGCCGGCGCGATGAAGTTCTGCGCGTCGATGGTGTCGGTGGTGTTGTTCGGCAGGTCCTTGCCGGAGACCCAGTGGATCGGCGCGTCGAAATGGGTGCCGGTGTGCTCGCCGCAGGAGAAGTTGTTCCAGTACCAGGCCGGCCCGCGCTCGTCGTAGCGCGAGATTTCCTCCAGGCGGAACGGCGCGCATTGGCCGAACATCGGCGGCAAAGCGATGGTGGGGAATTCGGGCGAAAGGGTTTGGGTGAGGTCGATCACTTTGATCTTCCCGGCCAGCAGGTCAGCAGCGAAGGCGGCGAGTGTGCTCATATCAGGCTCCCTGGTTCAGCCCGCGCGCTCGCGGGCCAGCGTTGATGGATTGTCGCGCCAGCGGCGCATGACGTCCATGGCGATATCGCCGACGGTGATTTCTTCCAACCCCTCGCGCAAGCCGCGGACGATGGCGGCGGCGAGGGCGGTGGGCGTCACCTTGGGCGGCGGGATCGCCTGGTGCCACTCATCCTCAAGCGGGCCGACGAAGGCGGTCAGCACGCGGATCGGGGCGAGTGAGGTGCGCAGGCTCTGTGACAGCGACAGCCCGGCGGCCTGGGCGGCGGCAGTGAGGGCGAAGCCGGGGGCGGGGGCGAGCGCGTCGATGCCGTGGATATTCACCCAGGCGCAGGCGCCATATGGGCCATCGGCGGCGCGGGCCCTGAGCGTCGGGCCGAGAGCCTGGGCGAGGCGCAGCGGGCCGAAATAGGCGACCTCCATCTCCTCCCGCGCGCTCACCAGATCGCGCCGGTCAAGCGGGCCACCGGGACGAATGTGCAGCGCGGTGTTGACCACGATATCGATCCGCCCGCCGAATTCGGCCGCGAGTTCGCTGACGCTGGTGGCGTCCGTGAGGTCGAGCTGCACAGCGTCGCCGGGGAGATTGTCCTGGCCCTTGAAGGGCTTCCAGCCATCGGCGATGCCGAGGAACACTTGGGCAGCGCCGGCCGCCAGCAAGCTGCGCGCGGCCTCCTGGCCGAAAGCGGAGCGCCCGTCGGTGACGAGGATGCGCCGGCCGCGCGGGTCGCAGGTCATCTCACGGATCATCGGGTCATCCATCATGTTCGGCGAATCGCGCTCGGGCAGCGCCAGCAGCACGCCCTGGCCGGAGCGATCGAGCCGCAGGCTCATGCGCGCCCGCCCCGCCGGCGCCACATCGGGGTGGACATGTGCCACCGCGCTCGGCCCGCAATCGAGCGCCACCAGCCCGGTGCGCCAGGGCGTGCGCACACGGAAATAGGTATCGCCGCTGAGATGCACCGTGGTTTCGCCGAGCAGCGCCGCGCCCGTGGGCACGTCCCGCCACGGCAACTCGGTGCCGAGGCACTCATGGCAGACGTCGCGCGGCGGGTATTGTGCGGCGCCGCAGGCGGCACAGATTTGCAGCGCGAAGCGGCCCTGCGCGGCCATGGCGGCGAGGCCAAGCGCGGCACGGCTGCGGCCGCCCTGCGGCATCAGCGCCTGGCGCGGCAGAGCGAGCGGATCGGCCTTGCGGCGGGGGGGGAGGGGCGGGCTCATGCGGCCTGCAAGATCGCGGCGCCGGAGCACAGGCCGCGGTCGTAGTTGATCATCCCGAAGCCCGAGACCAGGGCGGTCCGCGCATTGGCAACCTGCGGCCCGAGCGGCGCGCCGGTGATCTGCCGCAGCGCCTCGGTCATCCCGAGATAGCCGCCGGCCGCACCCGCCTGGCCGACGGAGAGCTGGCCGCCCGATGTGTTGTGCGGGAAATCGCCGGCCAGCGTGAGGTCATGGCTGCGCACGAAATCCGGCCCCTCGCCCTTGGCGCAGAAGCCGAGATCCTCGAACTGCATCATCACGATCACCGGGTAGTCGTCATAGGTCTGCAGGAGATCGATGCCAGCGGGCGTAATTCCGGCCATGGCGTAGAGCTCCGGCATGTCCTGCGCCCAGCCGCCGCGCAGCTGGATCGGGTCTTCCGGGAAGGCGTTGTGGCGCTCGATGGTGGAGAGCACGCGGGCCGAAGCGAGGCCGAGCGAGGCGGCGGTGTCGTCCCGCATCACCAGGAAGGCCTCGGCCCCGGCGCAGGGCATCACGCAGTCGAACAATGCCACGGGAGAGGAGACCATGCGGGCGGCAAGATACTCCTCCATGGTGAGCTTCCGCTTCATCAGCGCGTGCGGAAAGCTGAGCGCGTTCTGCCGCTGGGCGACGCAGATGCGCCCGAAATCCTCCCGCGTGGCGCCGTAGCGGCGCATATAGGCGTCGGTGAGGATGGCGAAGCTGCCATTCGGCCCGGCCGCGCCATAGGGGTAGGTGGCATCGGCGGCGAAGCGGCTGAACCCCGCCACCAGCGCGCGGAAACTATCCGGCCCGTTGGTGTCGCCGGCGACGCAGGCGACGATATCGGCATCCCCCGCCTGCACGGCCCGGGCGGCACGGCGCAACGCCACCACCCCCGTCGCGCCGCCCATCGGGATATGATCGAGCCAGCGCGGTGACATGCCGAGATGCTGGGTGAGGCCGACCGCGGTATCCGGGCCGAGGGTAAAACTCGAGACGCAGAGCCCGTCGATATCGCGCTTGCGAATGCCGGCGCGGCTTATGGTCTCGGCGAGCGCTCGGCCGATCCACCAATGCGCGGTCTGGATCGAGTAGCGCTCATAGGGAATGGTGATGGGAACTGCCGCCACCACCCCGTCATAGGCGGCGCGCCTGCTCACGCGCGCTTCTTCAGGCCGCGCGTGTCGATGGTGCCGGGCGCTGTTTGCAGGGAGAGCGCGATCTCCTTCAGCACGCCGCGCTGCACCTTGTTGGTCGCCGTCAGCGGCAGGGCGTCGAGGAAGGCGACGTAGCCGGGCGCCTTGTAATAGGCGAGCCGGGTGAGGCACCAGGCGGTGATGTCGGCGGAAAGTGCAGCGCCATCCGTCACTTTCGCCTGCGGCACAATGCAGGCCAGCACCTCATCGCCCCGGAGCGCATCGGGCACCGCGGCCACCGCCACCGCCTTCACCGCCGGGTGCTGCAACAGCACGCCCTCGACCTCGACGGCCGAGATGTTTTCGCCGCTGCGGCGGATCACGTTCTTCTTGCGATCCATGAAGTACATGTCGCCATCTTCGTTGCGGCTGACGATGTCCCCGGTGTGGAACCAGCCGCCCTCCCAGGCCGCGGCGGTGGCGTCTGGGTCCTTGAGGTATTCGGTGAAGAAGCCGTAGCGCGGGTTCGCCCCGGCGCGGCGGACCAGCAGCTCGCCGGGCGTGCCGGGCGGCACATCCTCGCCCGCGTCATCGACGATGCGGGCCTCCATGTGCGGCTCGGTGCGGCCGAAGCAGGAGGCGCCGATGATGCGCGGCTCGTGCTGCGCGGTGATGGCGGCGGCGGTGCCGGTCTCGGTCATCGCCCAGGCATCGATCAGCGGAATGCCGAAGCGCGCCTCGGCTTCGGCGTGCATCTGCCGGTCGGGCCCCGGGCAGAAGGCGAAGCGCACGGAGTGCGCCCGCTCGGCCGGGCTCGGCGGCAGCTTCATCAGGATCGCCGGCATCACGCCGAGGCAGTGCACGATGGTGGCCCGCGAGGTCGCCACGCTGTCCCACCAGGTGGAGGGATGGAAGCGGTCGAGCGGGATGAGGCAGCCGCCGGACATCACCATCGCCATGGTGGAGCAGGCCATGGCGTTCATGTGGAAGAAGGGCAGGGGGGTGAGCATGCGCTCGGTGCCGGGGTAGAGCGTGCAGCTTCCGCCCATGCGGGCATACCAATGGCCGCTTTCGATGAACCAGGTCTGCGAGACGACGCAGCCCTTGGGCAGGCCGGTGGTGCCGGAGGTGTAGAGCAGCGCCGCCTCGGCCTCCGGGCTGCCGCCGGGCGGGCCGCCCGGGTACGGCGCGGGCGGCGGGGCGTCGGCGGGGCCGATCACCGGGACGTTCGGCGCGGCGCGCCGTAGTTCCGCCTGTCGCGCCGGGATGGCGATCGTCAGCACGGTTTCCGAGTGGGCGAGCAGATATTCTAGCTCGGCGGCCCGCAGATCGGGGTTGATCGGCACCAGCGAGGCACCCACGGCGTTGAGGGCGAACCAGTGGAGGAAGAAATCCGGCCGGTTCTCCAGCAGCATTGCCACCCGGTGCCCGCGCCCATAGCCGGCGGCGCGATAGGAATCGGCGAGCGGGGCGATGCGGGCAGCGGCCTCGGCGTAGGTGATGCTGCAAGGCGCGATGCCATAGGCGGCAGCGGTTTCCGGCAGGATGTCGAGGAACGGGCGATCGCCCCAGCGCGCGGCGGCGTCCTGGAAGGCGGCGTGGATGGAGACGGGATCGCTCATCACATGAACAACTGGATGTTGCCGAAGGCGCTGTCGCAGTTCACCAGGTCCACCCGTTTCAGTTTGATTTTCAATCGGCCGTCGATGAGCGCCAGGGAATGGCGGCTCCACCCGGCATAGAGCGTCTGCTCGTCGAGCCGGGTTTCAACGTAGTGGAACGCCGCCCAGGTGGCGTATTCCCCCGTCGCATCGTCCCGCGCCTCCACCATCGGCGCCTGCATCAGATGATGGCAGCGGCTTTTCGGTTTCTGGCTGTAGGTCTTGGCGCCCTTGAGCCGTTCGACGCGGATGCGCAGCAGCAGCTTGTCGTCATAGAACAGGGAGTTGTGCAGGATCGGGTCGGTCTGGCCCATTTCCAGCGGCAT
>JAPLOH010000133.1:38013-39303 GCA_026400845.1 Alphaproteobacteria bacterium | reverse complement strand
GGCGCCAGGAGAAGGCGAGGCTGCGATCCGAGGCACAACTGCCCCAGCGGCTCTTGGTGTCCTTCACGCTGACCCGCTTGGGATGCAGGCCCACCATCGCCGCCTTGGCCATGGCGAGCCCGGCAAGTTCGCGCCGCGCCTCGGCCCGCAGGAAATCGCCGACGCGGCGGGGCAGGAAGGCGATGTCGCCGCCGACCAGCAGGGTGGTGCCCTCAAGCCGCGCCGGTCCCGCAGTGCCGGTGTGGCGGATCTGGTGGTCGATGCCATGCAGCGGGATCGTCGCGCCGTCGGCGAATTGGATGGTGCCGGGCAAAGCGGCGAGGCGCTCGGCGACCCAGCCGGCATGGTCCATCAGCAGCGCAAGCCCGGCCTTGCGCGAGGTGCGGCCGGGCAAAGTGACGATGACGGCGCCACCGCGCGGGTCGATCCGCAGCGACACCCGCCGCGCGCGCGCACTGCGCCGCCACTCCACCTCGGCCGGGCCGTGCGGGAGGTCGATGATCTCGGTGGTGGCGGGTTCGGTTGACGGTTTCGTGCGGGCAGGCGCGCGCGGGGCCGGGGCACGTGTAGCCGGGGCACGTGAAGTCGGGGCGGGTGAAGTCGGGGAGAACGTCTCCCGGATCAGCCGCCACAGCGACATCTGCCCCCCCGGTTGCTGCCCTCGCGTCATGCCGCCTTACGGAGGCTGACGCCGCAGGCATCGAAGGCGGCATAGAGCTTGGCCTGTGCCTCGGCGCCCAGGCGCATATGCGGCGGGCGCATATTCTGCCAGGCCGGATTGCCGGTGTGCCGCGCGATCAGCGCCTTGAGCCCGGGGATCAGCGGCGCCGAAACCACGGCCTTGCGGATCGCCGACAACGTCACCTGCGCCTCGGCGCCGGAGGCGTTGTTCCAGTTGGCGTAGACCACCGCGCTGACCGCGCTGCCGACATTGGCCGCCGCCGTGATGCAGCCGGCACCGCCGGCGTTCAGCAGGCTGTGCAGCGCGCCGTCATCGCCGCAGAACACCTCGAACCCGTCCTTGGCGTAGTGGTCGGCGTAGGACTTGGTATTGGCGAAATCGCCCGAGCTGTCCTTGATGCCCTTCACCTTGCCCGGATAGGCCTTGAGCAGCCGGCCGATGAGGTCGATCCCGAACGGCACGGCGGATTGCGCCGGGAAATGGTAGAGATAGATCTTGATGTCGCCGCCAACCCGCTGGATCACCTCGGAGAAATAGTCGAACAGCCCGTCGTCGCTGGGGTTCTTGTAGAAGAACGGCGGCAGCAGCAGCGCGCCGCGGCAGCCCAG
>JAPLOH010000133.1:33005-37993 GCA_026400845.1 Alphaproteobacteria bacterium | reverse complement strand
TGCGCCTCGGCCTTTTTCGTCAGCAGCACGGTATCGGTGATCGCCGTGGTGCCGGTGCCCGGCATCATCACCGCGGCCGGAACACCGCGCTCGACGAGGCCCTCCATGACAGTGATGCGCTCGGAGATCCCCAGCGAATTGGCCTCGCCGGTGGTGCCGAGCACGCCGAGGCCGTTGCAGCCATTGGCCAGCAGCCACTTGCTGTGGGCGGCCATGCGATCCAGATCGATCGAGAGATCGGCGTTCATCGCGGTGAGCACGGCGGCATTCACGCCGCCGTAAATGGCGTTGGACATCATGGAGAGGGTTCCTCGGTGGGCTTTTGGGGGCGGGGCTTTTTTGGTCGCGGCATCTGGCCGGGCCATTCGGCGAGGTGGTGTTCGAGCATGCCGGCGCGCTTTTCGGACAGCGCGCGGCCGCGGATGGAGACACCGGCCTCATGCACCGTCTGCGGGTCGCCGGAGACCAGCGGGTGCCACCACGCCAGCGGCTTGCCCTCGTCGATCAGCCGGTAGGCGCAGGAGGGCGGCAGCCAGTCGATGTGGTCCATGTCGCCCACAGTGAGTTGCACGCAATCCGGCACCTTGCGGCGGCGATTGGTGTAGTCCGAGCATTGCGCGGTTTCGAGGTTCAGCAGCCGGCAGGCGACGTTGGTGAAGGCGAGGCCGCCGCTCTCCTCGTAGCGCACCTTGTGCAGGCAGCAGCGGCCGCAGCCGTCACACAGCGATTCCCACTCCTCCACGCTCATCTCCGCGAGGGTCTTGGTCTTCCAGAAGGGCATCGGCGGCGCCATGGCGGGTAATCTAGCCGCCCTGACGCGCCGTTGCTACCGGGGGGCGGTGATTGCCGATCTGACGAAGGCCAGGCGCTGGGCGGGAATGAAGGAAGGCAGATTCACCACCCGCTTCGCTAGAGGCACAGAGGCAGTGAGAAGCGAAGTGTGGATTCTCCGGGCAGTAGCGAAGCGGAAAACAGACCTTCTTCTCCGTGTCTCTGTGCCTCTAGCGAAGCGGGTGGTGAAACTTGCTTCCTTCTCCTCCGTTCACGCCGCGGACCAGGGGGTGGAGTGGTTTACTGCGCGTAGCGGGCGAGGATTTCCTGCAATGGCGCGGCGCCGGGGTTTTGGCCTTCCATGCCGATGACGATCTGCTGGGCGCCGATCGGCTTGCCGTAATAGGCGGCGTTCCAGTCGGACTTGTTGGAGATCAGGCTGCCCTCCAGCGAGATGCCGGCGAAGGCGCCGCGCGCCTGGGCGAAGGAGACGATATCGGCCCGCAGCGCCGCGGTGGTCGCGCCCGAGACGCCGGCGCCGATGCTGGCGACCGCGACGGAGGCATCCGCGCCGAATTTGAACTGGCTGTCGAGCAGCGCCTGAAGGCCCTTCTCGGTCAGCACGATGAAAATCATCTCGGCATCCTGCACGCCGATCTGCAGGCCGAGGGAGGCGCTGCCCATGCTGTAGAAGGCCGGGCCGGACCAGGCGCCGTTGCTGTTGCGCCCGACCAGCAGGCAGCCGCCGCCCTGGCCGCCGATGAAGAAGCCGGCCTTGAAGATGCGCGGACACACCATGGCGCCCTTGGCCCGCTTCATCAGGCTGCGCGCCTCGGTCGCCTGCTGGTCGCCGAGCATTTCCTGCACCACGAGGGTCGAGCGGTCGACCAGCGTTTGCTGCTCGGTCTGCGATTGCGCCTGTCCGGCGCAGGCGGACAGTGCGAGCAAGGCGAGGAGCAGGAAGCGGGCCATGGTGTGTCTCCGTGTGTCTATGTAAGCCGGGCTATATGCGCCCGGCAAAGCAAGCCGGTGCGAAGCGCGACTCGGGGCTGGCGGCACAATATCGCGCACACTGCGGCGGCTTTGGGGCGCGGTTCAAGCGTCTCGCGCAGCCTCTCCAAAGCTTCATGTGCCGGACAAGTTTACGCACCCGCGATTTCGTTCGCGCAGACCACGCTCCAGCCGCGGGGATGCCGCTCCAGCCGGGTGAGAGCGAGGTTGTGCACAGAAAAATGCAGCGCCGCATCCGGCCCGACGCCGAGGGCATGGCCAATGGCGGCGCGGATGGTGCCGCCATGGCTCACCACCACCACGTCCCGCCCGGCATGGGCGGTGGCGAGGCGTTCCAGCGCCGGGCCGACGCGCAGCATCACGTCGGCCATGCTTTCGCCGCCCGGCGGCCGCTCCTGCCCCGCCAGCGGCCAGAACGGATGCGCCGGCATGGTCAGCCGCCCCGGCACGTCGGCGTGCGGCAGCCCGTGCCAGTCGCCCATCGATTGCTCGATCACCGCCGGTTCCACCGCGAGTGGCTGCTCCGGGTAGCCATCGCGGAATATCGCCGCCGCGGTGCGCCGGGTACGGGATAGCGGCGAGATCACCCAGACGGCGGGCTGCGGCAGGCGCCGCGCCAGCGCCGCATAGGTCGGCCGCGCACTTTCCAGCGTATGCGGGCACAGCTCGACGTCGGTGGCGCCGTAGTTGTAGGCGCGCGCGTTCTCCTCCACGAGGGCGTGGCGGATCAGCCAGAAATTGGTTTGCGACATCGTCTATTCCCCGATCGACATGAGAGCGCCCCGGATGCGGGCGGCACGGAACTGGCGCGCGAACAGTAATGTGGCGGCGCCGAGCCACAGCAGATTTAGCCCGGTCGCCGCGACGAGACTCTCCCACGGGAAGCCCGATCCGGCGAGGATGGCGCGCATGCCCTCGAACACATGCGCGGCCGGCAGCGCCAGCGCAACCGGCTGGAGCACCGGGGGCAGCACCGAAACCGGATAGAACACGGCGGCAAACGGGGTGATGCCGAACAGCACCGACCATGCCAGCGCCTCGGCCCCCGCCCCGTGGCGCAGGATCAGCGAGACGATGCCGAGCGAAACCCACCAGCCCATCACCATGAGGTTGACCGCGAGCACGACCAGCGGTGCGCCAAGGTCGAACAGGTTGAACGCATAGAGCAGCCAGGCGAGCAGCACCGCCGGCAACACGCCGGCCAGCATCCGGATCACCGACATCGCCAGCAGCGCCGCCACCAGTTCCCACGGACGAAGCGGACTCACGAAGACATGACCAAGATTGCGCGACCAGATTTCCTCCAGGAAGGAAATCGCGACCCCCATCTGGCTGCGCAGTGCCACCTCCCACAGCAGCACGGCGCCGAGCAGCATCCCGAGCGTCACCGCGCCGGCGCCCGGTGTGCCAGCGTTGGCCATCCGCCCGGCGAAAAAACTCGCGGTGAAGCCCCAGATGCACATTTGCAGCGTCGGCCAATAGGCGAGTTCCAGCAGCCGCGGCCAGGAGCGGCGGTAGAGCGAGAGATGCCGGTACATCATGCCCCAGATACGCCGCAGCGCCGGTCTCATGCCGTCGCCCCGGTTGCCTGGGTACCCGTATTGCGCGCGATATCGAGGAACACCGCCTCCAGCGTGTCCCGCCCGTAGCGGGCGAGCAGGTCGGCCGGGCTGCCGCGATCGACGATGCGGCCCTGCTTCAGCATCAGCACCTCGTCGCACAACCGTTCCACCTCGGCCATGTTGTGGCTGGCGAGCAGGATGGCGCAGCCGCTTTCGGCGCGGTAGCGCTCGAGCCAGGAGCGCACCATGTCCCCGGTGTCGGGGTCGAGGCTCGCGGTCGGCTCGTCGAGCAGCAGCACGTCCGGCCGGTTGATGAGGGATTTTGCCAGCGCCACCCGCGTCTTCTGTCCGGCCGAGAGATCGCCGACCGGGCGGCGCAGCAGGTCGTGCAGGTTGAGCTGGCTGGCCAGTTCGGCGATGCGGCGCTTGGCGTCCGGCACATCATAGAGATGGCAATAGACCATCAAATTCTCGAACACCGAGATGCGGTGCGGCAGCGCGACATAGGGCGAGGAGAAGTTCATCCGCGCCAGCGCCGCGAAGCGGTCGGTCGCCATGTCATGCCCAAGCACGGTGATGCGCCCGGAGCTGGGGATCAGCAGGCCGAGCAGCATGGCAATGGTGGTGGTTTTGCCCGCCCCGTTGCCCCCGAGCAGCCCGATGGTGCGGCCGGGGGCGACGGCGAAGGAAATATCGTCCACCGCGAGTGTGTCGCCGTAGCGCTTGCTCAACGCCTCGACGGTAATCGCGTCCATGCTGCCTCGCGCCGGTTCGCCGTGGTGGAAGGGCCGGACCCTATAAGCCGTAAGCGGCCGCCGGTCTATCACCTGGGGCGCGCGGGATAAGCCGCCCCCCCTGGATCGCTTCGGCTGCGCATGAAATGACGAGGCGCGCGGTATCGGCCATCCGGATTCTCCTGCGCGCGGAGACTTAGATATTTTTTCTCTTTTCAGGAAATTGCGCTTGCATTTCACGCGATGGTTCGTTAAATAGACTTCTCCCTAACAAGGATCATCAGCGCCGATGTACCCCCTGCCCTTCATCGCCCTGCCGCCCGGCCGAGAGGTGCTCAGCACCCTCGCGGTGGTGCTGCGCGCGCTGCTGGCGGCGGTGTTCGGTGCGGCCGCGATGAAGCCGCGCGATCATCGCGCGCTCGACGGCTGCATCCGACCGATCGAAGCGATGCCGGAAACCGTCCCCTACGAGGAGTGGATTGCCGTGCCGGCGCCGTGGCGGGCAGGGTTTTGGTGGGTGAAGCCGCGTCGCGGGGCGCATATGGCGGCGAGTCCGTACCGGTGCGGACCGCGCGCGGCGCGGGTGCGTGCGCCGCCGGCCGGCGGCATCCCGTTTGTCGCCTGAAGCCCGCCTCGCCGAGTGGTGTTGCGCGGATGCGAACGTGCGCCTGCTGTTCTTTGACACCTGATACCAACCCGCGCAAAGGCTGCCTCTTCCAGCCTTTGCGCGGGTTGGTATCGCGCGCCGGGTTGGTGGGCGGCGGCGCGCCAAAAAAGACTCATACCGGCCGCCGTTGACCCATTCTTCATGGGTCAATCTTTGCGGCGGTTGGTATGAATCCGGCCAGGCCTGTCCGGCTCAGCGCGCGCCGCGGCCCGCAGGCTGGGCGGCGCGGCCCTGGAACAGCAG
>JAPLOH010000133.1:31902-32994 GCA_026400845.1 Alphaproteobacteria bacterium | reverse complement strand
GCCCCGGGCCACGGCGCCGGCGCCATCCACCCGGCTCAATACCACGGTCTCGGGCGCGAGCGCGGCCGGCAGGCGCGCGGCGGCCAGCGCCTGGGTGAAGCGGAGTTGCACCAGGTCGAGCCCCAGCCGATCCGGCGGCAGCAGCGCGACCTGCTCGGCAACCATGTCCTCCAGCAGCAGCCGGTAGCCGCGGGCGGTGGCGAAATCGCGGGCGAAGCAGAAGGTCGCGAGGTCGGCCACGATGTCCTCCGCGCGCAGGTTGATCACCACCCGGCCGCGCAGGCCGGCGGGCAGATTGGCGTCGAAGCGGAGGAATTCCGGCCCAATCAGATTGCCGACGTTGAGGTCGATGCTGAAGGGCGGCACGCCGCGCAGCTCCTCGGAGGCCGAAAGCAAGGCGAGCATCCGCCGGTCGAGCGTGCGGGTGAGGCGGCGGAACAGCCATGGATCGGCGCGCGGGGCGCGCTCCGGCAGGATGGTGTCGAACAGCTCGGCATCGGAGAGGTAGCGGCGCTCCCAGGCGAGGCGGAACCCTTCGGGCCAGGGGCGGCAGATCGGCTCGCGCCGCGCGAAGCGGCTCATGTCGGCCTGGGCGATGGCGCGTTCCAGCGCGTGCAGGGTCGCCGGGTCGAGCGGTAGCCCGGGGCTGCGCGGCGGCGCTGGCGGTTGGCGGGGGCGGAGGCTTTCCTCGACGGCACCAAGGATGAGCTCGGTATCGTCGGGCAGCGCCAGCACCGAAGCCAGCGCCATCGGGTCGGCGCCGAAGGCGGGATCGTCCGAGAACAAATGCTCGAGCGTGGCGAGGCTGGTGCGCAGCGCCGTGGTTTCGCCGCGCCAGACCACGACGAGGTCCTGGTTGGGCAGTTGGAACAACTGGGCACGCGCCGCGCCGGTGAGGGGCAGCAGGGCCTCGCGCGCAAGGGTAAAGTGATGCGGCCGGGTGCGGGCCTCCGGCAATTCGGAGAGGCGAAGCAGGAGGACGTGGCGGGCAATGCCGCTGTTGGCGCATTCGCGCACCAGGGTGGCGAGGCGGCGGGCATCCTCGGGGTTCGCCTCGCGCGGATCGCGCGCGAGGTCGGCCGGGAAATCGCG
>JAPLOH010000133.1:26107-31867 GCA_026400845.1 Alphaproteobacteria bacterium | reverse complement strand
GGAAATCGCGGCGGGCGATCGCGGCGATCATTGCGCCCCCCCCCGGGCTTGGGAGACGCCGTCGAGCCGGGCCGCATCGAGGCAACCGAGCCGTCCGGCCATCGCCACCGCGAGTGCGCGCTCGCTGCACTGGCGCAGCGTGCAGCCCGATGCGTGCGGGCAGGTGGCGAGCCGGCTCGCGGCCAGCATCGCATCGACATGGCGGCCCTGGAACCTTCGGAAGCCCTGGAGGAGGCCCCAATGCACGGCCTCCTCCTGGTCCGCCCCGGCCAGCAGCAGGCGTTCGGCACCAATTTCGCCCAGTGCTGCCTTCACCTCCCGCAGTTCCGGCGCGGCGAGACGGGCCAGCCGGGGCGACCAGTCGATCTTCACCAGGTCCGCCCCCAGCGTCGCCGGCGCCGTCAGCCGCAGCGCGAGAGGCGATACGCCGTCGATCGCGCAGGTGATCCCGGCGCCGCGAAGAAAGCCGCGCGCGAGTGCGAACCCCTCCGGATCGGCCGCCGCCTCGACGAGACTGAACTCGACGCCGAGCCCGATACCGTTCCGCTGACAGGCCGCCAGCAATTCCGCGAATGCCAGGCCGTTGACGGTCGCCGGTGCCAGGTTGAGATGCAGCGGGGCGCCGGCGGCAGGGTCCAGCGCGCCGTGACGGCCGATCTCGGCAGGCAGCGCGACGACCACTCGCTCCTCCAGTTTGGCCGCGAAATGGTGCACGAGGAACGGATCCGGCTCGACCGCCTCGCCGCCGGCCTGCGCCTGCAGGGCTGCGTTGGCGTAGATGATTTCGCGGAACAGCGGTTGGATGCGCATGCCGCCACCGCCGCCGATCTGCACCGCGGTCTGCCGTTGCAGCAGATCCGGCAGCAGACGGGCCTCGGCGGCGGCCAGGGCGATCGGCAGTTCGGTCTCGGCCATCGCCTGGTCGAGCGGGGTCAACCCGCCATCGGCGAGGCGCTCGGCGGCATAGGCGAGCAGGCGATCCCGGGCCTCGGGCAATTGCCAGATCGTCAACGGCGCCACCGGCTCGCTGCCGTCGGGGCGCAGCAGGCGGGCGAGGAGTTCGGGCAATGTCTCGTTCGCCGATTGTCCGGACCGCGCGGTGGCTGGCGCACGCAGCGTGGCGGTGGGGCAGAGCAGCACGAGGTCCCCGTTGCGCAGCGCGAAGACCTGGCCGCCATGGCGCTGTGCCGCGTCATCCAGCAGCGATTGGGCGATGCGCCGATGATGCGGCCGCGGGGAGGCCCGCTCGCCGAGATGGACCACCAGCGCGGCCCAGCCGGGCGTGGTCGCCCGCCGTGTGGCTTCGAGCAGCTGACGTTCACCGGGCGCGTAGTCCGCATGGGACTCGCCCCGCAAGGCGGGTGGCAGCGCCATTGCTCCCTGCCAGGCGTTCATGCCGGGCGGCAGCCGGGGCGGGCCGGATTTTCCGGCTGGTGTGTCATATGCGGCCTCGTTTCAAGCATCCGCTGCGTTCTGGCACTCGCGCCGGGCGGATCGCGGCGCTAGGTTGCAGCCTGATGGTTACCAAGACGTTACCCCCAGAGACGCTACCCCCAGAGACGTTGCCCCTGGACGCAGATTTCACCGGATGGCTACCGGCCGGTGTTCGCGTCTATGCGATCGGCGACGTCCATGGCTGCGACGACCGGCTGGCCGCCATGCACGACGCCATTGCCGACGACCTTGCCGCCCACCCGATAGGGCATCCGCTCCTGATCCATCTCGGCGACTACATCGACCGCGGGCCCAATTCCGCCGATGTGCTGGAGCGGATCGCCCGCCCGCCAGCCCGGACACCCGCCCTCACGGTCGCCAACCTGATGGGCAACCACGAGGACATGCTCCTCACCGCGCTCGGCAGCGGCCGCCGCGAGGAGGCGAGCCACTGGTTGCAGAATGGCGGTGGCGAGACCCTGGCGCGCTGGGGGCTCTCCTGGCGTGATCCCCCGGCGGCGTGGGAGGCCGGCATTCCGCCGCGCCAACTCGGCACCATGCGCGGGCTGTCGACGCTGCTGCGCGTCGGTACTTATGTATTTGTCCATGCCGGGCTGCGGCCGGGGGTCGCGCTGCATGCGCAGACGCGGGAGGACATGTTGTGGATCCGCGAGCCCTTCCTCTCGCATGTCGGCGACATGGAATGCGTCGTCGTGCATGGCCATACGCCGGCGCACGAGCCCACCGTCCGTCGCCACCGGATCGGCATCGATACCGGCGCCGTGCTGGGTGGCGATCTGACCTGCGCGGTGCTGCAAGGCCGCGACGTCGCGTTCCTGCGGAGCTGACGCGGCGCTTGCCAGGGTCGGCGCGGAGGGTTACAGCGTGATGACGGCAGGCCGGCAACTGCCTGTAATAAAAGGGTATCGACCTGGAGACCGGCACGTGTCAGCGCCGCTCAGCTCGACTTCCCGACCGCCGAAAGGGGCCGGACCATGAACGCAACCGCCGCGAGCGATGCCGATACCGCCGAACTGGCCGCCGGGGTACGCCGCCTCGCCAACGCCCGCGTGCTGGTGGTCGGCGATGCCATGCTCGACCGCTACATCTACGGCGCGGTGGACCGGATCAGCCCCGAGGCGCCGGTGCCGGTGCTGAAGATCGAGAATGAACTCGCGCTGCCCGGCGGTGCTGCCAACGTCGTGCGCAATCTCGGCGCGCTCGGCGCCGCGGTCGCCTTCGTGTCGATCATCGGCGATGACGAGGCGGGCGGTGACCTTACTGGCCTGATTGGCGGCCAGCAGGGGGTGGAGCCCTGGATGCTGGTGCAGGGACGGCGGATCACCACGCTCAAGACCCGTTTCGTCGCTCAGGGCCGCACCGTGCAGGGCCACCAGATCATGCGCGCCGACCGCGAGGACGGCAGGGCGGTGCACCCTAAACTCGTCGAACGGATGCTCAAGATCGCGCGGGACGCGATGGCGGCGACCTCGCTGGTCATCCTGTCGGACTATCGCAAAGGCGTGCTCGCCGGCGAGACGCCCGGCCTCATCATCGCCGCCGCGCGCTCGGTCGGGCGCCGCGTGGTGGCCGACGTGCACGGGTCGGATTATTCCCGCTACGCCGGAGTGGACGTCGTGCTCGCCGCCGCGCGGGACCTTGGCGCCGCGACCGGCATGGCGACCGAGGGTGACGCGCCGGTGGCGGCCGCGGCGGCCGCCCTGCGCGCCCGGCACGGCTTCGGCGCCGTGCTGGTGACCCGGGGCGAGGACGGCATGACGCTGATGGATGCCGAGGGCGCGGTGCATTTTCCCGCCGAATCGGCCGAAGTGTTCGACATCGCCGGCACTGGCGATACGGCGCTTGCCACCCTCGGCGCCGGGCTCGCCACCGGCCTGTCGCTGCGGCTCGCCACCCGCCTCGCCAACATCGCCGCCGGCGTCGTCGTCGGCAAGATCGGCACCGCGGTGGTGCGCGAGAGCGACCTGCTGGCCGCGATCTCGCCCTCGGCGGGCGCGCTGCGCAAGATCGTCACCCGCGAGGTGGCCGGCCGGCTCACCGAGCGCTGGCGGCGCAGCGGATGGCGCACCGGCTATACCGATGGCGCTTTCGATCCGCTGAAGCCCGGCCATGTCCACCTGATCGAGCAGGCCCATGGCGCCTGCGACCGTCTCGTCGTCGGCGTGCAGGGCGATGCCATGGTCCGCCGTGCCAAGGGCGAGAGCCGTCCGCATCAGACCGAGGCGGTGCGCGCGGCCCGGCTGGCGAGCTTGCCCTCGGTCGATCTCGTGGTCGTCGACACCGCCGAGGCGGCGGAAGAGATGATCCGCATGCTCAGGCCGGATGTGGTGGTCAAGGGCACGCCCGAGGAGCGCGATGCCGCCGCTTCCGTCATGCGGGAGTGGAGCGGCACGGTTCTGCTGGCCGACATGTTGCCGGAGACCGCGTCGGATTAGCGGTATTCGGCCCGCATGCCCTTGTGACACCGGCGCCGCTGCGCTAGATGCGCCCGTTCACGGATGCGGGCATGGTTTTCGCGGGCGGGCGTGGTGAAATTGGCAGACACGCCAGATTTAGGTTCTGGTGGCGCAAGCCGTGGGGGTTCAAGTCCCTCCGCCCGCACCACCGTGGCCGTTCCGGGCGTTATTACTGAAGGTTTTCTAGGACATGCAGGTCACCGAGACGCTTTCCGACGGGCTCAAGCGCGCCTGGAGTGTGGTCGTTCCCGCCGAGGACATCGGCGCGCGCCGCGCCAAGCGGCTGGCCGAGATCGGCCGCACCGCCAATATCCCGGGTTTCCGCCCCGGCAAGATTCCGGCCACCGTGATCACCAAGCGGTTCGGCACCGCCGTCATGGCTGAGGTGCTTGAGGAGAGTGTCAACAGCGCGACCCAGCAAGTGCTCACCGATCGCGGCCTGCGCCCGGCGCAGCAGCCCAAGGTCGATGTGGTCTCGCTCGACGAGGGCAAGGACCTGGCGTTCAACGTCGAGGTCGAGCTGCTGCCCGAGATCAAGCTGCCCGATTTCGGCATGATCGAGCTGACCCGCCTGAAGGCCGCGCCCGAGGCCGCGGCGATCGACAAGGCGCTGAGCGAGATCGCGACGCGGAATGCCGAATTGGTCGTGATCGAGGAGGTCCGCCCCGCCGTGAAGGGGGACATCCTCTCTGTCGACTTCATCGGCAAGATCGACGGCGAGCCGTTCCAGGGCGGCACCGCCGAGGGGATCGACGTCGAGGTGGCCGGCGAGGGCTTTATCCCGGGCTTCACCGAACAGGTCGAGGGCATGTCGCCCGGTGAGAGCCGGACGATCAATGTGAGCTTCCCCGAAGAGTACGGCGCCAAGGAACTGGCCGGCAAGGCCGCGACCTTCGACATTTCGGCCAAGTCCCTGAAACAGCGCTCGGTGCCGGCGATCGACGACGATCTGGCCAAGAAACTCGGCTTCGACGAGATCGCCCGCGTGCGGGACCTCATCAGCGGGCAGATGCAGCGCGAATACGACAACGTTTCGCGCAACCGTATCAAGCGCGCGCTGCTGGATGCGCTGGCCGCACTCTCGACCTTCCCGGCGCCGGAAAGCATGGTGACGGCCGAGTTCGACACCATCTGGCAGCGCCTCGAGGCCGACAAGGCGCAGGGCGAGGGCGATGAGGCCGACAAGGCGAAGGACGAGGACACGCTGAAGGCGGAGTACCGCGCCATCGCCGAGCGGCGCGTGAAGCTCGGCCTGCTGCTGTCCGAGATCGGCCAGGTGCACAACATCAAGGTGGCGCCCGAGGAGATGACGCGGGCGATGCGGATGGAAGCGGGGCGCTACCAGGGCCAGGAACAGATGGTGATGGATTTCTTCCGCAAGAATCCGCAGGCCGCCGAGTCTCTGCGTGGACCACTGCTCGAGGAGAAGGTGGTCGACTTCGTGATCGAGCTGGCCAAAGTCACCGAAAGTGTTGTTTCCATTGAAGAACTCACCAAGGAGCCCGAGCCCGCGGGCTGATCAACCGCCCGGACAAACGGCGGGGCGGGGCGCCGTCGGGCTGACATGGCGCGATCGGGCCCCTATTTACGGTGCATTGACCCCATTCGGCTAGTGTGCACGACATTGGTGCATCGCCGTTGCGGGTATTGGCGGAGTCAGGGGTTTGAGCATGCAGGATCGCAGTCCGATCGAGATCTACGACAACGGCCTCGTACCCATGGTGGTAGAGCAGACCGCTCGCGGTGAGCGCGCCTACGATATCTACTCGCGCCTGCTGAAGGAGCGCATCATCTTCCTCACCGGCCCGGCCTACGACCAGGTGTCGAGCCTGCTGTGCGCGCAGCTGCT
>JAPLOH010000133.1:0-26035 GCA_026400845.1 Alphaproteobacteria bacterium | reverse complement strand
GGCTCGCGATCTACGACACCATGCAGTACATCCGCAGCCCGGTATCGACCTTGTGCGTCGGTATGGCCGCCTCGATGGGCAGCCTGCTGCTCACCGCCGGCGCCAAGGGCAAGCGCTTCGCGCTGCCGAACAGCCAGGTGATGATCCATCAGCCCTCCGGCGGCGCCCAAGGCCAGGCGAGTGACATCGCCATCCAGGCTCGCGAAATCCTCAAGACGCGCGAGCGTCTCAACAAGATGTACGTCCATCACACCGGGCAGAGCATCGAGGAGATCGAGAAGAACATGGAGCGCGACACCTACCTCACCGCCGAGGAGGCCAAGGCTTTCGGTCTGATCGACGAGGTGGTCGAGAGCCGCCCCGTGCCGGCCGACGCGGACACGAAAAGCTGATTACGTTGCCGCTTACAATCCTTGCTGCCCTACGAAAGGGGCGGCTACACTCGCCGTCTTGCGCGCCCGGAGAGCCGGGCCAGGGGTGCCCATGAGCAAATCCGGCGATTCCAAGAACACCCTCTACTGCTCGTTCTGCGGCAAGTCGCAGCACGAGGTCCGCAAACTCATCGCGGGCCCGACGGTGTTCATCTGCGACGAGTGCGTTGAACTCTGCATGGATATCATCCGCGAGGAGCACAAGACGCACCTCGTGAAATCGCGCGACGGGGTGCCGACGCCGAAGGAGATCTGCAAGGTTCTCGATGACTACGTGATCGGCCAGGCCCACGCCAAGAAGGTGCTGAGCGTGGCGGTGCACAACCACTACAAGCGGTTGCCGCACGGGGCGAAGAACAACGACATCGAGATCGCCAAGTCCAACATCCTCATCCTCGGCCCCACCGGCTCGGGCAAGACGCTGCTGGCCCAGACGCTGGCGCGCATCATCGACGTACCGTTCACCATGGCGGACGCGACGACGCTGACCGAGGCCGGCTATGTCGGCGAGGATGTCGAGAACATCATCCTCAAGCTGCTCCAGGCCGCCGACTACAACGTCGAGCGCGCCCAGCGCGGCATCGTCTATATCGACGAGGTCGACAAGATCAGCCGCAAGTCCGACAACCCCTCCATCACCCGTGATGTGAGCGGCGAGGGCGTGCAACAGGCGCTGCTGAAGATCATGGAAGGCACGGTTGCTTCGGTGCCGCCGCAAGGCGGGCGGAAGCATCCGCAGCAGGAGTTCCTGCAGGTCGATACCACCAATATCCTGTTCATTTGCGGCGGGGCCTTCTCGGGGCTCGAGCGGATCATCTCCGCCCGCGGCAAGGGGGCCGGCATCGGTTTCGGCGCCGAGGTGGTGGCCCCCGACGAACGGCGCACCGGGGCGATTCTGCGCGAGGTGGAACCCGAGGATCTGCTTCGTTTCGGCCTGATCCCCGAGTTCATCGGCCGTCTGCCGGTGATCGCGACCCTTGAGGACCTCGACGAGGCGGCGCTGATCGAGATCCTCACCAAGCCGAAGAACGCGCTGGTCAAGCAGTACGGCCGGCTGTTCGAGATGGAAGGGGTGAAGCTCAACTTCACCGAGGACGCCTTGTCCTCCGTCGCGCGCCGGGCGATCGGCCGCAAAACGGGGGCGCGCGGCCTGCGCTCGATCTTGGAGAACATCCTGCTGACCACGATGTTCGACCTTCCCGGCCTCGACTCGGTCGAGGAGGTGGTGATCAACCGCGAAGTGGCTGAGGCGCGTGCCAACCCGGTATACGTCTACGGCAAGCAGGCCGAAGAAAGCGCCTGAGCCGCCGGTCTGCTCCGCCCAAGCTGTTTTCATGTCCCGGCATGGCAGCAGCGCTGATATTTAGGTCTTGTGGCGCGTCCGGGGCGTGCCGATATCCGGGCTGTTCGATCCGGTGGCTGACTTTTCCGGTGCGCCCAGTGGGGCGCCGGTTGCGTGCCATCGGAGATGCGGTTCGTGCCTGATGGCAGGGCGTGCTGCGTGGGACTGTCCTGTAGGAGGTCGAGTTATGTCGGATCAGAAGAAGCCCAAGCCCGAGTCCGCCGAGGACGGTGCAAATCCGGACGCGGAGCCCAAAGCGGCTGCTCCCAAGGCACGCGCCGCGCGGGCCGCCCGTGGGGCGACAAAACCGGCCGGTGATGGAGCGCCGGTGGTTGGCGAGCTGATGGCGGTGCTGCCGTTGCGCAACATGGTGGTATTCCCGCACATGATCGTGCCGCTGTTCGTCGGCCGCGAGAAATCCGTCCGCGCGCTCGAAGCGGTGATGAAAGACAACAAGCAAATCCTGCTGGTCGCGCAGAAGAACGAGGCGCAGGACGATCCGTCGGTCGACGATATTTATCGGTTTGGTACGGTATCCACGATCGTGCAGCTGCTGAAACTGCCGGACGGCACCGTGAAGGTGCTCGTTGAGGGCGGTCGGCGGGCGCGGATCACCGCCTTCAAGGAGACCGAAAGCTATTTCGAGGCCTTCGCCGAGCCGATGCCGGATATCGGCGGCGTGGCCAAGGAGCTGGAGGCGCTTGGCCGCACGGTGGTCACCCAGTTCGAGCAGTATATCAAGCTCAACAAGAAGATCGCGCCCGAGGTTCTGGTCTCGCTGAATCAGATTGAGGAGCCGTCAAAACTCGCCGACACGGTGGCCTGCCACCTCAACCTCAAGATCAACGAGAAGCAGGAGCTGCTGGAAATCCAGGGCATCGGGGACCGTCTGGAGCGCGTTTTCGCGCACATGGAATCCGAGATCGGCGTGCTCCAGGTGGAGAAGCGCATCCGCAGCCGCGTGAAGCGGCAGATGGAGAAGACGCAGCGCGAGTACTACCTCAACGAGCAGATGAAGGCGATCCAGAAGGAGCTCGGCGAGGGCGAGGACGGCAAGGACGAGACGGCCGAACTCGAGGAGAAGATCAAGAAGACCAAGCTCTCGAAGGAGGCGCGCGAGAAGGCGCTGGGCGAGCTGAAAAAGCTCAAGGGCATGAGCCCGATGAGCGCCGAGGCGACCGTGGTGCGCAACTACCTCGACTGGATCCTGTCGATCCCCTGGAAGAAGCGCAGCAAGGTCAAGAACGACGTCAACGCCGCCGAGAAGGTGCTCGACGCCGACCACTACGGGCTCGACAAGGTCAAGGAGCGCATCCTCGAATACCTCGCCGTGCAGTCCCGCTCGGACAAGATGCGCGGCCCGATCTTGTGCCTGGTCGGCCCGCCCGGCGTCGGCAAGACCTCGCTCGGCAAGTCGATCGCCAAGGCCACCGGCCGCAATTTCGTCCGCATGTCGCTCGGCGGCGTGCGTGACGAGGCGGAAATCCGCGGCCATCGGCGGACCTATATCGGCTCGATGCCGGGCAAGGTCATCCAGGGGATGAAAAAGGCCAAGACGTCCAACCCGCTGTTCCTGCTCGACGAGATCGACAAGCTGGGCGCGGATTGGCGCGGTGACCCCTCCTCGGCGCTGCTCGAGGTGCTCGACCCCGAGCAGAACAGCACCTTCGCCGACCACTATCTCGAAGTCGATTATGACCTGTCGGACGTGATGTTCGTCACCACGGCCAACAGCCTGCGCATGCCGCAGCCGCTGATGGACCGCATGGAGATCATCCGCATCGCCGGCTACACCGAGGACGAGAAGGTGGAGATCGCCAAACGGCATCTGATTTCCAAGCAGATCGCCGCCCATAGCCTGAAGGCCGAGGAATTTTCCATCAGCGAGGACGCGCTGCATGATCTCGTGCGCTACTACACGCGCGAGGCCGGGGTGCGGAACATGGAGCGCGAAATCGCCAACCTCGCCCGCAAGGCAGTGAAGGAGATTGTCACCTCCAAGTCCAAGAAAGTCGCCATCACCGTCAAGAACCTCGAGAAATACGCCGGCGTGCGGAAATTCCGCTTCGGCGAGGCCGAGGCGGAGGACATGGTGGGCGTGGTCACCGGGCTCGCCTGGACTGAAGTCGGCGGCGAGATCCTGACCATCGAAAGTGTCATGCTGCCGGGCAAGGGCAATATCAAGAACACCGGCAAGCTCGGTGACGTGATGCAGGAAAGCGTCTCGGCGGCACTGAGCTACGTGCGCAGCCGCTCCATCAGCTTCGGCATCAAGCCGACGCTGTTCGAGAAGCGGGACATCCATGTCCACGTGCCAGAAGGCGCGACTCCGAAGGACGGCCCGTCGGCCGGAATCGCGATGGCGACCTCAATCGTCAGCGTGCTGACTGGGATTCCAGTGCGGCGTGACGTGGCGATGACCGGCGAAATCACGCTGCGCGGGCGTGTGCTGCCGATCGGCGGGTTGAAGGAGAAGCTGCTGGCGGCGCTGCGGGCCGGCATCAAGACGGTCTTCATCCCGAAGGACAACGAGAAGGATCTCGCCGAGATTCCTGATAACGTGAAGAAACACCTGCAACTGATCCCCGTCGCCCATGTCGACGACGTGATCAGCCAGGCCCTCGTGCGCAAGCCCGAGGCGATCGAATGGGTGGAGCCGCCCGAGCCGGCGGTCACCCAGCCGGCGGCGGCCACCCCGGCCCTGCCGCATTGACCCGGGAGCAGCCCTCGTTTTCGAGGGCTGCTACTCGCGGTTGTAATCATCCATGTAATTGGCGATAAACACATCGGCTTCTCGCCTTATCGACCAGTCCAGGGGGCTTTGACGTGAACAAAATGGATCTTATCGCCGCAGTTGCGGCGCGTGGCGACATGCCGAAGGCCAAGGCCGGCGAGGCCGTCGATGCGGTGCTTGCCGCCATCGAAGGCGCGCTGAAGGCCGGCGAGGAAGTGCGCCTGGTGGGTTTCGGCACCTTTGCCGTCACCCAGCGCAAAGCCTCCAAGGGCCGCGATCCGCGCACCGGTGCGGAGATCGACATCGCCGCGACCACCTCGGTGCGCTTCAAGGCCGGCAAGGGCCTGAAGGACGCGCTGGTCTAGGCACCGCTCGCGCGGGCGGTTAGCTCAGCGGTAGAGCGTCTCGTTTACACCGAGAGGGTCGGCGGTTCGAAACCGTCACCGCCCATACGCGCGGCTTTCAAGACGATCCGATATGCGCCATCCTGGTCCCCGCAAAGGAGGACCAGTGATGGTGCGTATTGTTTTAACCGAGTCGGGGGCGCGAGACGTCCCTGATGGCCAGGGGCTGTGGCTCGATGCCGCGGATTGCCTCGCCGCGACCGGCTGGGAAGCCAAGCCGGAGGGCATGTGCCGCGGCGAGATCTGCATCCCCCTGCCGTCCGCGATGCGTCGCGGCGACGCGGTGGATGTCGCGGCGTTCTGGCGGCTGATCGAGGCGCCGGCGGTGTCCGACAGCACGGGCACGGTATGGTCGCTCGGCGTCGCCGCGCTGGAGCGGCGGCAGGCGCTGGAAAGCCTCGTGGCGCCGGATTTCGAACTGCCCGATCTCGCCGGTCAGCCCCATCGCCTCGCCGATCTGCGCGGCAACAAGGTTCTGCTGGTCACCTGGGCGTCCTGGTGAGGCTGTAGATTGGACTTGCCCGTGTGGCAGCAACTCTACGCCGATCTCAAGGACCAGAATTTCCAGATCATCGCCGTCGCCGAGGAAAGCCGCGGCGCCGAAAGTGCCCGGCCCTGGATCGAGCAGGCGAGCCCCGACTATCTCTGCCTGATCGATGAGGAACACGTCGTCGCCGCGCGCTATGGCATGGTCAACGTGCCGCAGGCGGTGTGGATCGGCGAGGATGGCCGCATCGTCCGCCCGCCGGAGACGGCCGGCTCGACCGACCATTTCCGCCGCATGGACCTCGCGACCCGCACCATGACGCCGGAGGACCAGAAGGCCCGCCTCGCCGCGCGGATCGCCTATATGGATGCGGTGCGCGATTGGGTGCGGACCGGGCGGCATGCGCTCGATGCCAACGCGGCGCGCACCGCCCTGCCGGACGTAACCGCGGCGACAACCGCGGCAGATGCGCATTTCCGCCTCGGGCTGTGGTTGCGCGAAGCCGGGCGGACGGCGGAAGGCGATTCCCATCTGCAGGAGGCAGCGCGGCTGCATCCCGAAAGCTGGAACATCTGGCGCCAGGCGGCCGATCTCGAAGCGGTCGGCAATTCCGGCGGCGCGGCGTTCTGGGCGCGCGTGCGGGCGTTGGGTGACAAGCCGTACTACCCACCGCCGGACCTGCCCGGCTTCCCGGCACCGCCGCGCCCGCCGCAGTGAGCGGGAGGCGGGATGCAGGCTGAAGCCGCCGGCCCGATGGCAAGGCCGGCGGCCGGCCGGCGGCATGTCCTGCTGGCGGCGGCCGCCGGGGTGATCGCCGCCGGTCTCGGCGTGCGGTTGCTGGTGGCCGGGCGGATCGGCCCGGCCCGCGGCGATGCGGTCTCCCCCGAGGAGGCCGCGCGGCGCAGCGTGGCCCTCGCGGTGCACGGGCCGGTGCGGCTTGAACGGGTGCCGGAGGCCGAGACTGCTGCGGCACTCCAGGCGCTCAACCTGCCGGAAGTGGACCGCCGGCAGCTCGCCCAACAGGTCGCCGAGCGCCGCGTTCCGCTGGCTTGGCTCACCCTTTATGACTCTGCGGCTGAGGATGGGGACGTGGTGGAGGTCGCCAGTGGTGGCCTCAAACTGCCGGTGCTCCTCGGCCTCGCGCCCATCCGCATCGCCCTGCCGGTGCCGGCGGACGGGCTTGTGCGGCTGACCGGGCTGGTGGATGGCGGCGGCGGTGGTGTGACCGTGGGCGTGGTCACCCAAAAGGGGCCCTTCGGTCTTGCGCCGCTGGCGGTGGGCGAAAGCGTGGCCCTCCCGGTCTACGCGCCCTGCCCATGCAGAAGCTGCTCGCCGGCCTCAACCGCTACGCGCCCTTGCTGATGGCCGGATTGGACGACCGCCGCGATCGGGCTGCACTATGAATGGCGCAGTGGGGAACGGCACAGTGGGGAACGGCACAGTGGGGAACGGCGCGGCGGTACTGCGCGGAGGGGCTGGATGAAGGATATTCTTGACCGGCTGACCAACCGGGGGGAGCTGGAGCGGCTGCTGGCGGCGCAGGATACCGGCGTGGTGATCGATGCAGTGGCGCTGGCCGCCGTGCTCAAGGCGCGGGTGATCGGCCAGGACGCCGTGTGCGACGACCTCGCCGCCCAGATCCGCCGCCGCCTCGCCTTGGTGCAGCGGGGCAAGCCGGTCGGCGTGTTCCTCCTCGCCGGGCCGCCCGGCACCGGCAAGACCTGGCTCGGCAAATGTCTCGCCGACGGGCTCGGCCGCAAGCTGCTGCATTTCGACATGGCGCAATTCGCCGCCCCCCATGCCGCCTCCCAGCTGTTCGGCGCACCCAAGGGCTATGTCGGCTCCGACAGCTATGGGCGGCTGACCGCGGCGCTGAAGGAGACGCCGGATGCGGTGGTGCTGCTCGACGAGATCGAGAAGGCGCACCCGGAGGTGCACAAGAAATTCCTCACCGCCTGGAATGACGGCTTCATCACCGAGGCTTCCGATGGCGCTCAGGTCTCGACGTCGCGCGCCATTTTTATGCTGACTTCCAACGCCGCGACCGACGAGCTGGCCCTGGCCCAGTCCCGCCATGGCGAGGATGCCGAGGCCCTGCGCGGCGCCTCGGTGGAGGCGCTGCGGCGTGCCGGCTTCGCGCCGGAGGTGCTGAACCGCATCGATCGCATCTTCGTCTTCCGCGCCCTCGCCGGGCTCGACGTCGCGCGCGTCGCGGCGCTGGAGATCGAGGCGATGATCCAGGGTACGGGCTCGCGGTGGGCGAGGGGGGCATCGACGCCCAACTGCTGTTCGAGATGATGCGCCGGCAATCCCGCCTCGGCCCCTCCGCCTCGGCGCGGGATTTGGTGCGTGCCATCGAGGAGACCATCGGCGACGGGCTGATCGAGGCGCGGCAGGGCGGCGCCAAGCGGGTACGGCTCGCGATGCGCGACGGCAGCATCGCGGTTGAACCGGCGGGATGACGTCGGCCGCCTGGCTGTGGCGCCGCGCGCCGGCGTGGCGCGGCACCGTGCTGCTGGCGGCGCTGCTGACGGCGCTCGCCATCGCCTACCCGCCGGCGCCACCCGCCCCCGCGCTGAGCGGTGGCAGCTACGCGCCACCGCCGCCGCTCCCCGAGCCGTTCCCCAACGCGCCTTCCTATAGTGGGAGTATCGCATTCGGCGGCATGGTGGTCCCGCTGCCGTCAGGCACCTGGCGACAATTGAACAGCTACCATTCCGGCACAGGCAAGGGACAGTTCGGCGGCCTCACACTGCTGCGGTTCGCGGGCCGGCGCGTCACCGGGGCGATTCTGCTGCAGGGCAGCACCGAGATCGATCCCGCTGGCGACACCCTCGCCGGGTTACCTTGCGCGAACCTCCCCTGGCCAGTCCTGCGCGAGCAGATCGAGGGCACGCATGCGGTGTGTGTCCTCCTCCGCCCGGTCGCCTTCGCGCTGAACTGGGCGCCGATCCCTCCGCTGCCGGGGACGGCGCCGCAGATCATGCGGGACAGCATCGCGACATTGCAGAAGGAGGCGATCGCGCTGCCCCCAGTGATGCTGAAGGTCAACACCTCCTTCCGGGACGGCGCGCATTGGCTGCAGACGATCTATCACTTCGTGCCCACCGTGCCCGACCCCACGCCGCGCGCGATCGACTGGATAGACCCCGCCCGCCTCGCCGCCGATCCGGCCCGCGCGGCCTATCTGGCGCGCGCGACGGATTGGGCGCGGCGCTGGGGCGACGCCGTGGCGCGAGCCTATGCCGGCGCGCGCGAACCGATCGACCCCGATCTCACCGCGGGTCCCCAATAGGCCGCGCCATGGGGAATTTGACCGATGCCCAAAGTCCCGACTCTAGCCGCACATCGATCGCGCCTAGCTGCGGAGGTGCAAAAAAACGCCCTCCTACCCCTCCACTGCCGCCTTGTCGTGCCCGGTAAGTACCTCCGCCAACTCGCTTAGCACCGCCCCGTCCGGATACCGGAAACAGGCCACCGCCCGATCCGGCGCCACTTTCAGCAATGGCGGGGCAGCGGCGATGCAGGTGGCGTCGGCGCGGGGGCAGCGCGGCGCGAAGCGGCAACCGGCGGGGCCGGCGGTTCCGGCGGCCTCGCGGTTGCTGTCGAGCCAGACCCGGTTGGTATCGGCCTGCGGGATCGCGGAGATCAGCAGCTGGGTATAGGGATGTTGCGGCGCTTGCACGATCCGCTCGGCATCCCCCGCCTCCACCACCGCGGCGCGATACATCACCAGCAGGTTGTGGCTGACCTGGTAGGCGGTCGCGAGGTCATGGGTGATGTAGATGATGGAGATGCCCATTTCCTGGTTCAGCTTGGCGAGCGAACCCAGGATGGTCGCCCGCAGCGAGGCGTCGACCATCGAGACCGGCTCGTCGGCGACGATCAGTTTCGGGCGCATCAGCACCGCGCGGGCGACCATGATACGCTGGCGCTGGCCGCCGCTGAGCTGATGCGGGTAGCGGCCGAGAATTTCCTCCGGCCGCAGCCCGACGCTGCGCAGCGCGATGGCGATGAGGTCCCGCTCGGCGGCCTTGGATTGGGCGAGGCGGAATTTTCGCACCGGCGTGGTGAGCACGTGGTCCACCCGGTAGAACGGGTTGTAGACCTCGTAGGGGTCCTGGAAGATCGCCTGCACGTCACGGCGGAAATTGCGGCGGGTCTCGCTGTCGAGCGTCGTCAGGTCCTGGCCGTGGTACAGCACCCGCCCGGAGGTCGGCGCGATGAGGCCGAGTAGCACGCGGGCCAGCGTGGTCTTGCCGCTGCCGCTTTCGCCCACCACGGCGGTGATCGCGGGGCGGGCACTGTCGATGCCGAGCGAGACGGCGTCGAGCGCCACCGTTCCGGGGCTGCCGAACCCGGCGCCGGGGAAATGCTTGCTGACGTGCTCGGCCTGGAGAAGCACGCTCATGGCAGAGCTTCCACCAAGTGGCAGGCCACCCAGACCTCGTCGGCGACCTGTCGAACCTCGGGCTTCGCGCCGCGGCAGCGGTCGAACACCTCGGCGCAGCGGGGATGAAAGGCGCAGCCGGTGGGAAGGTCGCGCAGCAGCGGCGCGAGGCCGGGGATGCCGAGCATCGGGGCGCGGCGTTCCAGCGAAGGCAGGCTCGAAATCAGCGCCTTGGTGTAGGGGTGGCGCGGCCGGGTGATGATGTCGGCGATCGGCGCCAGCTCCACCAGCCGCCCGGCATACATCACGCCGAGCCGGTCGACGAACTGCGCCATCAGCCCCATGTCGTGGCCGACCAGGATCACCGCGGCACCGAGGTTGCGCTGCACCTCCGCCAGCGTCTGCATCACCTGGCGCTGCACCACCACATCGAGCGCCGAGGTCGGCTCGTCGGCGATGATCACCTTGGGCTTGAGGCAGATGGCGATGGCGATGCAGGCGCGCTGCTTCATGCCGCCCGACAGCTCATGCGGGTAGGCGCGCGCGATCTCGGGCTTGAGGCCGACCTGCGGCAGCAGCTCGGCGATCCGCGCGGCGTGTTCGGCGCCCG
Organism: Alphaproteobacteria bacterium; assembly: GCA_026400845.1. Lineage (GTDB taxonomy): Bacteria > Pseudomonadota > Alphaproteobacteria > Acetobacterales > Acetobacteraceae > CAIYPH01. The sequence continues at coordinate 15,637 of JAPLOH010000133.1, read as the reverse complement.
GCACGTCATGGTCGCGCAGCGCATCGGCGATCTGCTCGCCGATCCGCAGCACCGGGTTGAGCGAATTCATCGAGCCCTGCGGCACCATCGCGATCCCCGCGAGGCGCAGGCGCCGCATCTCCTCGATCCCGAGATCGGTGATGTCCTGCCCGTCGAAGAACACCCGACCGCCATCGATCCGGCCGGGCGGCTTGATCATGCGCAGAATGGCCAGCGCCATGGTGGACTTGCCGGAACCCGATTCGCCGGCCAGCCCCAGGCGCTCCCCGGCACGCAGCGAGAAGGCGATATCGTCCACCGCGCGGACCAGGCCGAGCGGATGGTCGAAGGCGACCCGCAGGCCCTGGACGCGCAGGACCTCGGCTGATGGTGACTGGGGTTGCGTGGCGTGATCCTCCCGGCGCGTTGGCGCCATCATGCGCAAGCCGTGCGACGGGAACAAGCGTCACGGGTTGACGTTTCGCGTGCACCGGCGTGCTAATCCGGCGATGACCGATCTGAACCGCCGATGATCGCCCGTATCCTCGCCGTGCTGGCCGGGCTCGCGGTGCTGGCCGCCGTGGTGACGCGCGCGTCCTGGTGGCCGCTGCTCGGCGCCATGCTGGGGGCCGATGCCAGGCCGCCGCACTATCTCGGCTATGTCGAGGGCGAGACGCTCTACATCGCCGCCCCCGTCGCCGGCCGTCTCGTTGAGCGCCCGGCCCAGCGCGGCGCCACACTGCGCAAGGGCGAGACCGTCTTCCGGCTCGACCCCGCGGCCGCGCGGGCCGAACTCGCCCGCGCGGCGGCGGCGCTGGCGGAGAGCCGGGCGCAGCAGGCCAATCTGCTGACCGGCAAGCGCGCCGAGGAGCAGGAGGTGACCCGTGCCCAGCGCCGCGAGGCCGAGGCCGCGCTCGGGCTCGCCGAAAAGGACCTCGCGCGTACTCGCCAACTCGTCGTCACCGGCGCCGCCCCCCGCTCGCAGCTCGATCTCAACGCCTCCCAGGTCGACCAGCGCCACGCCCGGGTGGCGCAGCTCCAGGCGCAGGAGGCCGCCGGGGACCTCGCCGCCCGGCCGCACGCGATCCAGGCGGCGGAAGCACGGGTGATCGGCGCCGAGGCGAGCCTGGTCGCGGCCCGCACCCATCTCGACGACCTCGCGCCCGTGGCCCCGCTCGATGCCGTGGTGGAGGACGTGTTTTTCGACGCCGGCGAATGGGTGGCGGCCGGCCAGCCGGTGGCCGCCCTGCTGCCCCCCGGCAAGGTCCGCCTGCGGTTCTTCGTGCCGGAAGGCGACCTCGCGCGCGCCGTGCCGGGCACCAGGATCGGCTTCACCTGCGACGGCTGCCCCGCCGGGCTCGGCGCGGTGATCACCCATGTCGCACCGCGCGCCGAGTTCACCCCCCCGGTGATCTACTCGCGCGCGGCCCGGCAAAAGCTGGTCCATCTCGTCGAGGCGGCGCCCCAGGGCGGCACGCCGCTCCCGGTCGGCCTGCCCATCGAGGTCGCGCCCCTGCCGGCCCGGCCATGACCCCGGCGATCGCGGTGCGCGGCCTGGTGAAGCGCTACGGCCGGCGCACGGTGGTGGACAACGTGGACCTCACCGTGATGCCCGGCCGGGTCTGCGGCTTTCTCGGCCCCAACGGCTCCGGCAAGACCACCACGCTGCGGCTGATTTGCGGCCTGCTCACCCCCGATGGCGGCAGCGGCACCTGCCTCGGCGAGGACCTCATCGCCGGCCGCGCCGCCATCAAGCGGCAGACCGGCTACATGACGCAGAAGTTCGGCCTCTACGAGGATCTCTCCATCCGCGAGAACCTCGAATTCGCCGGCGACGTCCATGGCATCGCCGACCTTCGCGCCCGGGTCGACGCGGCACTCGACCGGCTCGGCCTCGCCGCCCGCCAGCACCAGCTCGCCGGTGCGCTCTCCGGCGGCTGGAAGCAGCGCCTGGCACTCGCCGCCTGCGTCCTGCACGCCCCCCGCCTGCTGCTGCTCGATGAGCCGACCGCCGGCGTCGACCCCAAGGCACGGCGCGATTTCTGGGACGAGATCCACGCCCTCGCCGCGACCGGCATCACCGTGCTGGTCTCCACCCACTACATGGACGAGGCCGAGCGCTGCCACGAGATCGCCTATATCGCGTATGGCAAGCTGCTCGCCCGCGGTTCGGCGGCCGAGGTCATCGCCGCGTCCGGCCTGGTCGCCTGGGTCGCCACCGGGGAGGGGGCCGACCGGCTCGCCATCCGGCTGCGTGACGCCCCGGGGGTGACGGCGGCCGCGGCCTTCGGGGCGAGCCTGCATGTCTGCGGACCCGACCAGGCCGCCCTGGCCGCCGCGATCGCGCCGTTGCGCGGCGCGCCCGGCATCGTCTGGCAGGAGGCCCCCGCCACGCTGGAGGACGTGTTCATCCACCTGATGCGCCAGGTGCCCGACAACGCCGGGCAGGGCTGAACCATGCGCGGCACGCTGCGTCGGATGCGCGCCATCATCCGCAAGGAAGTGCTGCAACTGCGCCGCGATCGTCTCACCTTCGCGATGATGTTCGGCCTGCCGATCATGCAGCTCGTCATGTTCGGCTACGCCATCGACAACGACCCCAAGGCCCTGCCCACCGCGCTGCTCGCCGCCGACCATGGCACGATGCCGCGCGCGATCGTGGCGGCACTCGGCAACACCGGCTACTTCGCCATCAGCCACAGCGTCACCAGCGAGGCCGAGGCCGACGCGCTGCTGCAACGCGGCGAGGTGCAGTTCGTCGTCACCATCCCCGCCGACTTCACCCGCCGGGTGATCCGCCACGAGCGGGCGCAAATCGCCGTCGAGGCCGACGCGACCGACCCGACCACCACCGGCAACGCGCTCGCCGCCGTCGAACCCGCGGTGGCCCGTGCCCTTGCCCGCGAACTCACCGGCCCGCTGGCGGGCCTCGCCCCTCGCGCCGGGCCGGTCGAGGTGGTGCTGCACCGCCGCTACAACCCGGAGGGCAGCACGCGCGACAACGTGGTGCCCGGCCTGCTCGCGGTGATCCTGACGATGACCATGGTGATGATGACCGCCCTGGCCGTCACCCGCGAATACGAGCGCGGCACGATGGAGAACCTGCTCGCCATGCCCATTCGCCCGATCGAGGTGATGCTGGGCAAGATCGCGCCCTACATCGCCATCGGCAGCGTGCAGGTCGCCGTCGTGCTGGTGGCCGCCAAGCTGCTGTTCGACGTGCCGATGATCGGCAGCCTCGCCCTGCTCTCCGCCGCGACGCTGCTGTTCATCACCGTCAACCTCGCCATCGGCTTCACCTTCTCGACCGTCGCGCGCAACCAGTTGCAGGCGATGCAGATGTCGTTTTTCTTCCTGATGCCCTCCATCCTGCTGTCGGGCTTTGCCTTCCCGTTCCGCGGCATGCCCGGCTGGGCGCAGCTGGTGGGGGAGGCGCTGCCGGCGACGCATTTCCTGCGCGTGGTGCGCGCCGTGATGCTGAAAGGCGCCGGCCTCGCCGATATCGCCGCCGAACTCGCGGCCCTGCTTCTGCTGCTCGGCCTGGTGGGGGCGTTGGCGTTGGCCCGGTATCGGGTGACGTTGGATTGACGGGAAGGAAGCGGTTTTTTTTGAAAAAAAGAACCAAAAAACTTTTATCCGTTTGCTTCGGAGCCCACCAACCCGCCGACTATGCCGCGCGCGACAAGTGTGACAACAATCCGTCAGCCAGGGAGGACCGATCCATGCCATTCTACGACCGCGGAGACGTGCGCATCCACTACAAGGAGGCCGGCTCGGGCTTTCCGCTGCTGCTGATCCCCGGTGGCGGCCTGAACTCCACGCTCCCCTTCGTGGCCGAGAAGGCGCCGTTCAACGCCATGGAGATCTTCCAGCGCGACTATCGCTGCATCGCCATGGACCTGCGCAACGCCGATGGCGGCCAGTCCAGCGGACCGCTCGAGATCGAGCGGCCTTGGGATGCCTACACCGATGACCATCTCGCGCTGCTCGATCATCTCGGGGTGAAGGAATTCCTGGTTCTCGGCTTCTGCATCGGCGGCCCGTTCATCTGGAACCTGCTGCGCCGGGTGCCGGAGCGCGTGGTGGCGGGGGTGCTGACCCAGCCCAGCGGTTCGCGCCCGGACATGCGAGACCTGTTTTTCAACAACAACATGGCCGGCTGGGGCCCGGCCCTGTGCGCGCGCCGGCCGGAGGTCACCATGGCCGACGTGGAGGCCTTCCTCACCCGGATGTATCGCACCGACCCCGATTTCGTCTTCACCGTCACCCGCGATTTCGTGCGCGCCTGCCCGACGCCACTGCTCATCCTGCCCGATGACGTGCCGGCTCATCCCTATGCCGTCGCCATGGAAAGCGCCCGGCTGGCGCCCAACGCCCAAGTGAGCCTCTACCCGTGGAAGGACCCGCCAGACCTGATCCCGCTGGCGGTCCGCCACATCCAGACCTTCCTGCGCGCCCACCAGCCGTGATCTCGGCCGCGGGATCGGTGTGGTTGGCACAGTAGGCGAAGCGGGTCCTGCTTCGAACTCCCGAGAATTTCGCCCGTGCGCATTACAACAACCCGAGCGCGGCCAGTTCACGGCGCAGTGCTTCGGGCAGCGCCTCCACCCCTGACGCCGCGGCAACCGCGGTGAGATCGGGGGGGGCGGCGGCGGGCTCCAGGTAGCGCCAGCCCTGGAAAGGCCGGGTCGGCCGGCCGGCCAGCGGGATGAGTTCGGGGTCGAGGTGGATGGCCGCGCAGGCGGTGCCGTCCTCCCAGGTGGCGGCGACGATGTCGGTCACACGCTGGCGCACCAGCATGCTGCCGGAGATCACCCAGTAGATCGACCCGCCGTCGAGGACGTCCGCCGTCCGGCGCGGGAAATTGCGGGTGCGGTGGCGCAGCACTTCGCCGCGCGCCAGCCGCTCCGCCTGCCAGGCGCGCATGTCGTCGAGGTCCTTGGTGCCGACCGAGAGCTTGGCGATGTGCAGCATGCGGTGGATGTGCCCGCCCAGGCCGGAATCGGCAAGGGCACGCGGGGACTCGCTTTGCCGTGAATTCCCGCTAGCATCACCGCACGGCGCCTCGCCGACGCATTCTCTCGTGCCGAATGGCGCCGGGACAAGCAACGAGGCCGCGCAGGCGGCCCGAACGGAGGCGTCTTATGTCAGGACAATCCAATGGGGGCGGCACGCATCGCCCCCGCGCCGCGGCCATCATCGGCCCCTATGGCAGTGGCAAATCGACCCTGTTCGAAGCCCTCATGCTCACCGGTGGCGCCCAGATCAAACGCGGCGACCCCCGCAGCCGGCGCATGGGCACCGAGCTCCGGCTCGGCCATTGCAGCTTCCTCGGCGACTCCTGGTCGCTGATCGACTGCCCGGGTTCGGTGGAATTCGCCTTCGAGACCGCGGCCGCCCTGAGTGCCGTCGATATCGCGGTGGTGGTGGTGGAACCGGTGGCCGCCAAGGCGATGCTCGCCGCCCCGCTGCTCAAGCAGCTCGATGACCGCGGCATCCCCCATATCGTGTTCATCAACAAGATCGAAACGCTGGAAGGCCGTGCGCAAACCGTGCTCGATGCCCTGCAGGGCCATTCGCGGGTGCCGCTGGTGCTGCGCCAGGTGCCGATCCGCGATGGAGCCAAGATCACCGGCTACGTCGATGTGGTGAGCGAGCGCGCCTATCGCTACCGCAAGGGCCAGGAATCGGAGCTGATCGCCCTGCCCGGCGACATGCAGGCGCGCGAACAGGAGGTCCGCGGCGTGCTGCTGGAGCGGCTCGCCGACCATAATGACGCGCTGCTGGAGAAGCTGATCGAGGAGGTCGCGCCCTCGACCCATGAGATCTACGCGCAGCTCCGCGCCGACCTTGCGAACGACGCCGTGGTAGAGGTGCTGCTCGGCAATGCCGAAACCGACAACGGCATCCAGCGCCTGTGGAAGGCGCTGCGCCACGACACCCCGCTGGCCGAGGCGACCGCCGCGCGCCGCGGCATCCCGGCGGGCGCGGAGCCGCTGGCCCAGGTGGTGCGCAGCGTCCATGCCGGGCACACCGGCAAGCTCTCCATCGCGCGCATCTGGCGCGGCACGGTGAAGGACGGCGTGACGCTCGGCGGCTCCCGGCTTGGCGGCATCTACCGCTACCCCGGCGGCGAGTCGGCGAAAATGCTTCAGGCCGAGGCCGGCGAGGTGGTTGCCCTCGGGCGGCTCGACGGCGTGGCGACGGGAGCAACGGTCTCCACCGGGCCGATGGAGTCCCTGCCGTTTCCCGCCCCCCCGCCGCCGGTCTACGCCCTGGCGATCGCCACCGGCGACCGCCATGACGACGTCAAGCTCTCGGGCGCCCTCCATAAGCTCATCGAGGAGGACCTCGCCCTCTCCGTCACCAGCAACGCCGATCTCGCGCAGACCGTGCTGCACGGGCAGGGCGAGATGCATCTCAATGCCGCGATCGAACGGCTCGCCAAGGCGCACAACCTGCGCGTCACCACCGCGCCGCCCAAGGTCGCCTATCGCGAGACGATCCGCCGCGCGGTGCACCAGCACGGCCGGCTGAAGCGGCAGACCGGCGGGCATGGCCAGTTCGCCGACATCAAGATCGACATCGCGCCGCGTGCCCGTGGCGAGGGGTTCCTGTTCGTCGACAAGATCGTCGGCGGCACCGTGCCGCGCAACTACATCCCCGCCGTCGGCGAGGCCGCCGAGGAGGCGACGCGCAAGGGCCCGCTCGGGCACCCGGTGGTCGATGTCTCGGTGACGCTGGTGGATGGCTCGTACCACGCGGTCGACAGCTCGGACATGGCGTTCAAATCCGCCACCCGCGCGGCAATGGCCGAGGGGCTGGCGGCGGCCGAGCCGCTGCTGCTGGAGCCGTTCGACCAGGTGACGGTGCGGGTGCCGAGCGAATTCACCCCCCGCGCGCAACGGCTGCTGAGCGGGCGGCGCGGCCAGATCCTCGGCTTCACCGCGGCCGAGGGCACGCCGGGCTGGGACGATGTGGAGGCGCTGGTGCCGCAGGCGGAGCTTCACGATTTCATCATCGAACTGCGCTCGCAGACGATGGGCCTCGGCTCCTACCGTCGGCAGTTCGACCATCTGGCCGAAAGCCGGTCGGGCCCGGGGCGATAGGAGGCAACGAAACGCCGCGCCCCGCGCTTGAGATATGCACCCGAACCGGCTCGACGCCCGGCACCTTTCGGCGATATGACGATTTCCTTTTCAGGAGACGTCGATGTCCGACACCCCAGCCGTTCCGCGTCTTGCCGCCACTGTGCTGTTGTTGCGCGATGGCGCGGCGGGGATGGAGGTGTTCATGGTCAAGCGGAGCCACGCGATCGACTTCGCATCTGGCGCTCTGGTGTTCCCCGGTGGCCGCGTCGATCCCGAGGACCGCGAGGCCGCCGCCGACCCCTCGATCTGCCCGCCGATCGCGGGGGTGGATGCGGCCGGCATGGCGCTGCGGGTGGCCGCCATTCGCGAGACCTTCGAGGAATGCGGCGTGCTGCTCGCCCGCCCCGCCGGCTGTCCGGTGATGTACGGCGCCCAGACCCAGGCGGCGATCGCCGAGCGGCATCGTGCCGCCGTGCACAAGAGCGAACGCACGATGGCCGAGGTGGCGGCCGCCGAGGGCTTCCAGCTCGCCTGCGATGCGCTGGTGCCGTTCGCGCACTGGATCACCCCGGCCACCATGGCCAAGCGGTTCGACACCCATTTCTTCGCGGTCGCCATGCCATGGGGCCAGAAGGGCCTGCATGACGGGCACGAGTCGATCGACTCGTTGTGGCTCACCCCCCAGGCCGCCCGCGACGGTGCCGCCGAGAAGCGCTTCACGATGGTGTTCGCCACCGACCTCAACCTCGCCAAGCTGGCCCTGCAAACCACCGTCGAGACCGCCCTGCAGACGGCCTTCGACACGCCGGTGATCACCGTCGAGCCGAAGCCCGAGAAGGCGCCGGATGGCCGCCGCCGCCTGCGCATCCCGCTCGCGGCCGGCTACGGCGCCGAGGTGTTCGACGTCGACCTTCCCGGCGCGATGGCCGAGACGGTGCGCCCACCGGCCTGAGCCCGGGGGCGAGCGCCATGCCGCAGCGTCGCTTGGTCCTCGCCTTCGTCGCCCTGGCTATGCTCGCCGGCGGGGCCGGCTGGTGGGCCGGCTGGGCTGGCGTCGCGGCGGCGGTGTTCAGCATTGCCGCCTTGCCCATCGCCTACACCGTGGGCCGCGACACGCTGCGCACCCTGATCGGCGGTTCGCTCGGTGTCGATATCGTGGCCCTGGTGGCGATCCTCGCCGCCCTCGCCCTCGGCGAGCATTTCACCGCCGCGCTGATCGCGCTGATGGTCGCCGGCGGCGGAGCGCTGGAGGAATTCGCCGAAGCCCGGGCGCGGCGCGAGCTGATGGCGCTGGTCTCCCGCATTCCCCGCATCGCCCACCGCCGTGTCGGCGACGGGCTGGAGGATGTCGCGGTGGCCGAGATCGCCCAGGGCGATCGGCTGCTGGTGAAACCCGGCGAAGTGCTGCCGGTCGATGGGGTGATCGAGGAGGCCGCCGCCAGCCTCGATGAGGCGGCGCTGACCGGCGAGCCCATGCCGGTTTCCCGCGCGATCGGCGACATCGGCCGCTCCGGCACGGTGAATGCCGGCGGCCCGATCGCGCTGCGCGCCACTGCCTCGGCCGACCGCAGCACCTATGCCGCGGTGGTGCGTCTGGTCGAGGCGGCCGAGGGCGAGCGGCCGCCGATGGCGCGCCTCGCCGATCGCTGGGCGCTGTGGTTCCTGCCCGCGACGCTCGCCACCGCCGGCGCCGCCTGGTTGATGGGCGGCGGTCCGGAGCGGGCGCTCGCCGTGCTCGTCGTCGCCACCCCCTGCCCGCTGATCCTCGCCGCCCCCGTCGCGCTGATCTGCGGCATATCGCGCGCCGCTCGCCACGGCGTGATCGTCAAGGGCGGCGGCGCGCTGGAGCGGCTGGCCCGGGTGCGCACGGCGCTGTTCGACAAGACCGGCACGCTCACCACCGGCACGCCCCGCCTCTCCGCGGTGGAGCCGCTGGGGGATTTCACTGTCGACGAGGTGCTGCGCCTCGCCGCCTCGCTGGAACAGGTCTCGGTCCATGTGGTTGCCGCCGCCATCGTGAGCGCAGCGCGCGCCGCCGATTTGCCCCTGAGCCTGCCCGGGTCGGTGCATGAAATCCCCGGCGGAGGGTTGTCGGGCGTCATCGACGGCCGTGCCGTCACCGTGGGGAGCGCCGCGCTGCTGGCCGCGGCCGGTTTCGTTCTGCCGACCGGGGGTGCCGCCGCCCGCCTCGCCGCCGCCGCCGCCTCGGCATCCTGGGTCGCCATCGACGGGCGGGTCGCCGGTGCGCTGCTGCTGGCCGACCGCATCCGGCCGGAAACCCCACGCGCGATCCGCGACCTGCGCGCCGCCGGGGTCGGCCGGCTCGTCATGGTCACCGGTGATCGTGCCGCCGCGGCCGAGGCGGTGGGGGAGGCCCTCGGGCTCGACGCGGTGCACGCCGAACTCACGCCGGAGGGCAAGATCGCGGCGGTGCGCGCCGAGCGACCCTGCCTGATGATCGGCGACGGCATCAATGACGCCCCGGCACTGGCGGCGGCCGATGTCGGCGTCGCCATGGGTGCGCGTGGCGCCGCCGCGGCGGCGGAAGCGGCGGATGTGGTGCTGCTGGTGGATCGCATCGACCGCATCGCTGCCGCCATTGTCACCGCGCGCCGCGCCCGGGCGATTGCCCTGCAATCCATCGCCGTCGGCATGGGGCTCTCCGGTATCGCCATGGCGGCGGCGGCGTTCGGCTACCTGCCGCCGGTCTGGGGGGCGTTGCTGCAGGAGGCGATCGACGTCGCGGTGATCCTCAATGCCTTGCGCGCCCTCGGCGGCGGCGCGGCGCCGGCGGTGCTGCCCGCCGCGGCGGGGGTACCGCAGGTGCTGGCCGAGCACGGCCAGTTGCGTGCGCTGATGGAGCGGATGCGCCGCACCGCTGATGGCATCCATGCCGATGACGGTCTGCGCGTCCATGCCGACGCGCTGCGCGAGGTCGCCAGTGCCCTCGACACCCTCCTGCTGCCGCACCAGCGCGAGGAGGAGCGCCACACCTTCCCCGAACTCGCCCGCCGGCTCGGCGGCCGCGATCCGCTGGGCGCGATGACCCGCATGCACGAGGAAATCAGCCACCTCGCCGCCCGCTTCAGCGCGCTGACCGCCGGGCTCGATGACGGCGCCGGCTCGGCCGCCGAGGCGCGCGAACTGCGCCGGCTGCTCTACGTGCTCGATGCGGTGATCGCGCTGCACCTCGCCGCCGAGGAAGAACTGCTGGCCCAGGCGGAGGAGGCCGGTCACCGTTGAGCCGGGTCGCGTAACGCCACCTTAACGTTGATGTAACCATGATCCCCGGGTGAACGGCCCGCGTGGAGCGGGGTCGTGTGCGGAGCGGCATGTGCAGATGCAGTCGAGGATGGCTGATACCGATGCGACGCCTGACGTGCTGGACCCGGCCGCGCTCGCGTCCATGCGCGCCGATATCGGCGAACAACTATTCGCCACGCTGGTGGGGATGTTCGATGTCGAACAGGCGCGCCGGGTGGTGATGTTGCGCGAAGCGATGGAGACGGATGACCGCAAGGCCATCGCCTTCCAGGCCCACGTGCTGCGCGGCGCCGGCGGCTATCTCGCCGCCACCCGCCTCAGCAACGCCGCCGCCCAGCTTGAACGCGAGGCCAAGGTAGCCGGGCCGATGCGCCTCGAACGACTGGTCGGCGAGGTGATCGACCTGGCCGGGAACAGCTTCATCGCTCTGCGGAAGTGTCTCGAACCCGCTTGATTTCGGCTGCCGGGTGATTGCCGGCGGGCTGGGCCCAGCCTAGTTTGCCGCCCTCGATTCTGGAGGAAAGCAACCCATGTCCCAACGCATGCTTGAAGGAAAAGTCGCCGTCGTCACCGGCGCCGGCGGCGGTATCGGCCGCGAAATTGCGCTGATGATGTCGCAGGAAGGCGCCAAGGTGGTCATCAATGACCTCGGCGTCTCCGTCACCGGCGATGGCGGCTCCGCCACCCCGGCCGAGCAGACCAAGGCGATCATCGAGCAGCGCGGCGGTGAGGCCGTCATCAACACCAACTCGGTGGCCTCGTGGACCTCCGCCAAGGGCATCATCGACACCGCGATCAACGCGTTCGGCCGCATCGACATCGTGGTGAACAACGCCGGCATTCTGCGCGACGTGATTTTCCACAAGATGAGCGAGGATGACTGGAACAGCGTCATCAACGTGCATCTCTCCGGCAGCTTCTATGTGAGCCGCGCCGCCGCCGAGCATTTCCGCAAGCAGGAAAGCGGCGCCTTCGTGCACATGAGCAGCACCTCGGGCCTGATCGGCAATTTCGGCCAGGCGAATTATGCCGCCGCCAAGCTCGGCATCACCGCGCTGTCCAAGTCCATCGCGCTCGATATGAAGCGCTACAACGTGCGCTCCAACTGCATCGCCCCCTTCGCCTGGAGCCGCATGACCGGCTCCATCCCGGCGGATACCCCGGAGCAGAAGGCGCGCGTCGAGAAGATCAAGCAGATGACGCCGGACAAGAACGCGCCGATGGCGGTGTTCCTCGCCTCCGACCTCGCCAAGGACGTCAGCGGCCAGGTGTTTGCCACCCGCAACAACGAGATCTTCCTGATGTCCTCGCCGCGCCCGGTGAAGGGCGTCCACCGCGACGGTGGCTGGACCCCCTGGACCATCGCCGACCACGCCGCCCCCGCGCTGAAGGCGGCCTTCATGCCGCTCGATCGCTCGGGCGAAGTGTTCTCCTGGGACCCGGTCTGATCTGAACCGCCGCCGCCGGGCAACCGGCGGCGGCAAGCCTGTAAACCGCCCGCCTTTACGGCGCAGATATGCTATGGATTGTGCTATGTCATCGCCGGATGAGATCCTGTCGACGTTGCGCACGGCCCTGCCCGGGTTGCGGGCCGAGTGGCCGATCCGGTCACTGGCCTTGTTCGGCTCGCGCATGCGCGACGACATGACCGCCGAAAGCGACCTCGATGTGCTGGTGGAATTCAGCACACCTGTGCCGCTGTCCGCGTTTCTCGCGCTGGAGGAGCGGCTTGGCCGTCTTACCGGCTTGCGTATCGACCTTGTGTCGGCGGCGGCGCTCAAGCCCCATATCGGCGCACGCATTCGCGCGGAGGCGGTCGCCCTGTGACGGCGCCGCGCGATTATCGCGATTTCCTCGCCGATATGGTGTCGGCCTGCCGTTCGATCCTGCGCTTCGTTGAAGCGATGGACCTCAATGACTACCTGGCCGATGAGAAGACCCGCTTCGCCGTCATGCGAGGTTACGAAATCCTCGGCGAGGCGGTGCGGCATCTGCCTGACGGATTGAAGGCGGCGAACCCCGACATTCCCTGGGCCACCATGGCGGCCGTGCGCAACCGGATCATCCATGGCTATTTCGGCATCGACGACGAGACGTTGTTCGTGACGATCGAAGAGGACCTCAAGCCATTGCTCCCGCGCCTTGAAGCTCTCGCCCATGCGGAGGAAGCGGGGCTGTGAGCGGCAATCATGGGTGAAATCCTGGGAATGGTGGCGCTGACCGCGGTTGCCCTGACCGGCTGAGGGGCGGTACACCGGGGGCATGACCCGTGCATCCGCCCCCCTTGCCAGCAGCCTGTTCCGCCCCCGCCGCATCGCCCTGATCGGCGCCTCGACCGACGCCAACCGCCTCACCGCGCGCGCCCAGGTCTATCTCCGCCAGCACCGCTTTCCCGGCGAGCTTCTCCCGGTGAACCCGCGCGCCGCGGAAGTGCTGGGGGAGAAGGCCTTCGCCTCGGTGCGGGACATCCAGGGTGCGATCGACTTCGCCTATATCCTGGTCGGCACCGAGCATGTCGAACAGGCCGTCGCCGATTGCGCGGCGCTCGGCATTCCCGTGGCCTGCGTGCTGGCCGACGGGTTCGCCGAGGCGGGGCCGGAGGGGCAAGCGCTGCAACGGCGCATCGTCGCGGCCGCCCAAGCCGGCGGCATGCGGTTGCTGGGGCCGAATTCCATGGGGGTGATCAACCCGGCCGCCGCCATGGCCTGCTCGGTCAATGCCGCGCTCGCCGCCGAGACCCTGCCGTCCGGCCGGCTCTCGCTGGTGTCGCAATCCGGCTCTGTCATGGGCACCCTGCTGTCCCGCGCCGCCGCGCGCGGTTTCGGTTTCGCGAAAATCATCGGCACCGGCAACGAGGCGGATCTCACCGCCGGCGAGGTGGCGGATTTGCTGGTGGATGACCCGGAGACGGATGCCATCCTGCTGTTCCTCGAGACCATCCGCGCCCCCGAGCATTTCGAGCGCGCCGCCCGCCGGGCGCATGCCGTCGGCAAGCCGATCATCGCCTACAAGCTCGGCCGCTCCGAGGAAGGCGCGGCCCTGGCGACCACCCATACCGGTGCCATGACCGGCTCCGACGCCGCGGCGGACGCGTTTTTCCGCGATCTCGGCATCATCCGTGTCGACATGCTGGAGACGCTGCTCGAACTGCCGCCGCTGCTGATCGGCGCGCGGCCGCCGGTGGCACCGAAGCGCGCCGTGCGCATCGTCACCACCACCGGCGGCGGCGGGGCGATGGTGGTGGACCGGCTCGGCGTGCTCGGCATTGCCACGGCTGGGATGGTGGACACCACGCTCGCCGGCGCCCGCAAGGATACGGTGGCCGCGGCCCTCACCGAGGCGCGCAACGCCGATGACGCCGACCTCGCCATCGCCGTGGTCGGCTCCTCCGCCCAGTTCCGCCCGCAGGATGCCATCGCCGGCGCGCTGGCCGCCACCGGGCGCCACCCGATCGCCGCCTTTCTGCTGCCGGAGGCCACCGCCTCGCTGAAGCTCCTCGCCGAGGCCGGCATCGCCGCCTTCCGCACGCCCGAGGCCTGCGCGGATGCCGTGCGCAGCTATCTCGACTGGCAGCCACCCGCCGCCCTTGTGAGCGCCGGTGACATCTCGGCCGCCGCCGCCCTGCTTCCCGCGCGCGACGAGCCGTCCGCCCGCGCCGTGTTCGCGGCGCTTGGCATCCCGGACCGGGCGCAAGCCATTGACCCCGCTGCCCCGCCGCCGCTTGCCTATCCGGTGGCGCTGAAGGCGGTCTCGCCCGCCATTGCACACAAGACCGAGGCCGGCCTGGTTGCGCTCAACATCACCGATGCCGCCGCGCTGACCGCCGCCGCGGCTGACATGACCGCGCGGCATGGCGCCGCCATCACCGGATTCATCGCCGAGCCCATGGCCAAGGGCGTTGGCGAGGCGATCATCGGCTATCGGCGCGATCCGCTGGTCGGCCCCGTCATCGCGCTCGGCGCCGGCGGCGTGCTGGCCGAGATCTATCGCGACGTGACGCTGCGCCGTGCGCCGGTCGAGCTCGCCACCGCGCATGCCATGATCGCGGAGGTGAAGGGCCTCGCCCCCGCGCGCGGCTACCGCAACCTGCCGCGCGGCGATCTCGATGCGCTGGCAGCCGCTATCGTCGCCGCCTCCCGCCTCGCCGGCATCGCGGCAGTGGTGGAGGCGGAGATCAATCCGCTGATCGTGTTGCGCGCCGGCCAGGGCGTGGTGATGGCCGACGCGCTGGTGGTTTGTCTGAGCGGGTGATTCACGGCTTCCGCGTTCCGCCTGCGACGATCACACGCTACGAACGCTTGAGTTTGCCCTCGATGCAGTCCCAGATGCCCGAAGCGAGATCCGTCCCATCGAAGCGGGCAATCTCCTGCAGGCCGGTCGGCGACGTCACGTTGATCTCGGTGAGGTAGTCGCCGATCACGTCGATGCCGACGAAAATCAGGCCCTGTTCCTTCAAGGTCGGCCCGATGCGCGCGCAGATCTCCAGATCGCGCGGCGTGAGCCCGATCTTCTCCGGACGACCGCCGACATGCATGTTGCTGCGCGCCTCGCCCGCCGCCGGCACCCGGTTGATCGCGCCCACCGGCTCGCCATCGATCAGGATGATCCGCTTGTCGCCCTGGCGCACCGCCGGCTCATAGCGCTGGATCATCAGCGGCTCGCGCGAGCGGGCGAAATGCATCTCCAGCAGGGAATTGAGGTTGGGGTCATCGTGCCGGATCAGGAACACCCCGGCGCCGCCATTACCGAACAGCGGCTTCACCACGATGTCCTTGTGCGTCGCGCGGAACTCCCTGATCGCCTCGACATCCCAGGTCACCATCGTCGGGGGCATGAGGTCCGGGAAATGCGTCACCAGCAGCTTTTCCGGCGCATTGCGCACGCTCACCGGATTATTCACCACCAGCGTGCCCGACCCATCATCCCTATGGATGTGCTCCAGCAAATGCGTCGCCGTGATGTAGGCCATGTCGAACGGCGGGTCCTGGCGCATCTGGATCACGTCCATCGTCGCGAGATCGAGGATCTCCTCCGGCCCGAAATTCCAGTGCGCGCCCTTCACCCGCTGCACCGTCACCGGGCGCGCCCGGGCGAACAAACGCTCCTCGCGCGCCCCTCCCGGCTTCATCGCCCCCTCGCGCAGCACCAAATGCCGCACCTCGTAATGCCACAGCCGGTGCCCGCGCGACTGCGCCGCCAACATCAACGCAAACGAGGAATCCCCGTCAATGTTGATGCCCTCAATCGGATCCATCTGAACCGCCACCCGCAACGCCACCGCACGCCTCCTGCCACTAGGTTTT
>JAPLOH010000057.1:34373-63965 GCA_026400845.1 Alphaproteobacteria bacterium | reverse complement strand
CCCGCACCAGATCACGGCCTGGAAGGCGCAGTTGCAGGAGGGTGCGGCCGGGGTCTTCGGTTCTGGTCCTGCGGCCGCCGAGACCACACCCGTGGTGGACCTGAAACTGCTGCATGCGAAGCTCGGAGAGCTGACGCTGGAGAAGGATTTTTTGTCCGGCGCGCTCAGCAAGGCCGGCCTGCTGAGCGCAAAACGATGATCAACCGTGTCCATGCCCTGCCGCTCGTGCAGCAGGCGTCGCTGCTGGGGCTGAGCCGGAGCAGCGTCTACTACCTGCCGCGCCCGGTGGCCCCGGCGCGACAGGCGATCATGCACCGGATCGATGCGCTGCATCTCGAACACCCGTTTGCGGGCAGTCGGATGCTGCGCGACCTGCGCGGGCAGAAGGTATCGCGATCGGCCGGCTGGCGGTGGTCACGCTGATGCGGCGGATGGGCATCGAGGCGCTGTATCGCCGGCCGGATACATCCAAACCTGCGCCTGGGCACAAGATCTATCCGTATCTGCTGCGCGGGCTGGTGGTGGATCGGCCGAACCAAGTCTGGGCGATGGACATCACCTACACCACCACCGGGGACACGACCAACAGTGACCAACAGTGGGCGCGCGACAGCGCAGTGAATTCGGATCGACAGGACGCTGATCGAGGCTCTGGCGCGTGGTTCTTGGTGGTGGCGGATGCTGGAGGACGGACGCTCCGCTTCGATCAGTGATATCGCGCGGGCGGACAAGATCGACCGGGCATACGCCGGCGATATCTTTCGGCTGACGCTGTTGGCGCCTACGATCGTGAAGACAATCATAGAGGTGAGGCAACCGGAGGAGATGACGCTGCCGTGGCTGATGAAGGCGTTTGCGGTGGTGTAGGTGGGGCAGCGGCTGCGGGGATGACCGGCCTGCTGCCTCTCTTTGCAGGAAAATCTCTGCCGGCACGGCAGTCGAGCCGGTTGGCAAGGCTTCAACTGTCTCCCCGCCTGCAACGGTTGCCGAACTCCAGGTTTGGTGGCTATCGTGTCTCCGCGAGGGCCAACGTGCCCGCTCATCGGGGAGACCCCGATTGATGCGTTCCGTCGAAGCGATGGTGTGGCCCCACCGCCCCAGGCCGCAGGGAATTTGCCATGACCGCCCAAGATCACGACGATCACGACGATCACGATCATGACCACGATCATGACCACGATCATGACCACGATCATGACCACGATCACAGCGATGTCCCCTCCGACATCGCGCTACGCGTCAAAGCCCTCGAATCGCTCCTGGTGGAAAAGGGCCTTGTCGATCCAGCCGCCCTCGACGCCACCATCGACTACTACGAACGCCAGGTCGGCCCTCGCAACGGCGCCCGCGTTGTCGCTCGCGCGTGGAGCGACCCTGTCTACAAGGCCCGCCTTCTCGCCACCCCCACCGCCGCCATCGCCGAGCTTGGCTACTCCGGCGCCCAGGGCGAAAACATGATCGTCGTGGAGAACACGCCAAACACCCACAACCTCGTCGTCTGCACGCTCTGCTCCTGCTACCCCTGGCCCGTCCTCGGCCTCCCGCCCGCCTGGTACAAATCATACGCCTACCGCGCCCGCGCCGTTATCGAGCCGCGCGCCGTCCTGGCCGAATTCGGTCTGACCCTACCGGACGACGTCGCCGTCCGCGTCTGGGATTCCACTGCCGAAATCCGCTACCTCGTGCTCCCCGAGCGCCCCCCCGGCACCGACGGCCTTGACGAGGACACCCTCGCCGCCCTGGTCACCCGCGACGCAATGATCGGCGTCGCCAAGGTCCCCACTCCATGAACGGCATCCACGACATGGGCGGCATGCACGGCTTCGGATCCATCACGGTCGAGCCCAACGAACCCGTCTTCCACGCCCGCTGGGAATCCCGCGTGCTCGCCCTCGCTCTGTCACCCACCCTGGGCGCCGTCCGCCGCCGCGTCGCCGCCTCCGGCCGCAAGCAGATCGAGTGCCTGCCGCCCGCCGACTACCTTCGCACGTCCTACTATGAGAAATGGCTGGAAATGCTGATCGCTACCAGCATCGAATCCGGCGCCGTCACGCCCGAAGAAATCGGCCCCGGCACCATCCTCCCTCCGCCTGCGCGGCTCCCGCCCGCGCCCGCTGCCGACATCGCTCCGCCCCGGATTGCCACCTTTACCCCCGGCGATCGCGTGCGCGCGAAAAGCCTCCACCCCACCTATCACACCCGCATGCCCCGCTACGTCCGCGGCCGCGTTGGTATCATCGCCGCCCACCATGGTACCGCCATCTTCGACGACTCCCGTGCCCGTGGCGCGGGCGACGCGCTCCAGCCGCTCTACACCGTCCGCTTCACCGCGCAGGAACTCTGGGGGCCACAAGGCCACCCCGCCGACACCATCCACGTTGAACTGTGGGAGGACCACCTTGAGCCCGCCTGACTCCGCCATGAGATTCGCCGGCCAACCCGGCCTTCCCACCAACACCGACGGTCCGGTCTTTGCCGAACCCTGGCAGGCCCAGGCCTTCGCCCTCGCCGTCCGCCTCCATGCGGCCGGCCGCTTCACCTGGCCCGAATGGGCCGACACCCTCGCTACCGTCCTGCGCGAAGCCACCGCACGCGGCGAACCCGACGACGGCACGCACTACTACACCCACTGGCTCGCCGCCCTCGAGCGCCTCACCACCGCCAAGAATCTGGTCAACACGACCGAACTGGCCCAACGCAAGATCGCCTGGGAGGCCGCCTACCTTGGCACCCCACATGGTCGCCCCGTCGAACTCGCGCACGACTGAAGCCCTCGTCGGCCTCAACCCGCCGGCGCGAACCGCTGCTGCGCCCAGCCGGAAACAGCGCCCAGCACCACCCAGAACACCGCCGACGCCACCAGCGAAGCCGCGGCGAATGCCGCCCCCATTTCGCCGGGGATGTTGCCGTATCCCTCGCCCTGCGGCGCGCCAACCAGATGCGGCAGCACGATCAGCACGATCCCCGCCACCCGCCACATCCCCACCGCCATCGCCAGCAACGCGATCCCGCCCCCCGTGCACAAAGCGGTCGCAACCCACCAGATCTGCCGTGCCAGCAAATCGCCCCCAACCATGCCCGGCAACTCTGGCGGCAGCCCAAGCGCCGGTGCCAGTCCGAACGCCGCAAATCCCGCCGCCCCCCAGAGCACGCCCTCACTCGCCGTGAACGCCCGCCCGCTGCGCAGGCTCGCCAGCCGCGCCAGCGCGTTGAGCATCAACCCGAACCCCAGACCGATCACAACGTTGAACGCCACCGTCAACGCATGACGCAGCACCCCTTCCGGCGACCACGCCGGTTCGGACGGAACGGGATGGTCATGCCCATGCCCGCCATGTTCGGCCGCCTCCAATACCTCTGCCGCCGCAATCAACGGCCACAGCCGAGCCGCCTGCACAGCCGACGCCGCAAGTCCAGCCGCCACACCCGCGATCAACGCCGCGAAGAACAGCGCGCGAAAGGCCGCCACACCCGGTTCAGTGACAGGGAAACGCGATCGAATGCCGCGTGTTGTGCGCTGCCTCATGCAGCACCGACGCGCCCGCAAACCCCGCAGTAAACACCAAGAATACTCCGAACATCAGTGCCCCGACCGCGCTGATCACCTCACCGCGCAACCCGGAAACCACATGCCCGGCCGCCATCGCTCGTGACTGCATCGTCATCCCCCGATCCCTGATGGATGCCATGATGTCCGACTGTCCACCGCCACGCAACCGCCGCGCATCGCGCAATCCGGAGAGGACATCGTTGTCCTACTCCCGTTCACCCACGTTAGCCGCCGATGGTGTGAATCGCCTTTCCGCCATGCCTTACCGCTGCCAGCGAAATCGCGCCGCCGGAGATCGTCGGGGCGATTGTCGAGGGGCGCGGCGGAGTGGCTCGCGCAGACGTTGACCGCCCGATGACGGTCGAGCCGCGACATATTATAGATTTCCGAGTTCCTTCGCAGCCCGTTAAGGTTGGCCATCCAGGCCGAGCCGAAAAGATTGTGGCCGCCCGGTGGAAACCACGTGCTGTTGCTGCGCGGTTCGCAACGTATTGAAAGGTGAAGAACATGGGACGGCTCGACGGCAAGATCGTAGCGGTGACAGGCGGAGCGTCGGGGATTGGCGAGGCGACCGTCAGACGTTTCGTCGCCGAAGGCGCCAGTGTGGCATTCTGCGACCGGGACGGAGAACGCGGGCAAAGCGTCGCGGCGGAGCTCATGGCCGCCGGCGCCAAGGTTGCCTTCACGCAGGCTGACGTTGGCACCGAAGCCGCCTGCCTCGGGTTCGTCAACAGTGCAGCGCAGAGGTTCGGGCGCCTCGACATCCTCATCAACAATGCCGGCATCCGTAAATACGAGAAGGTCGACGAGGCGAGCGCTGCGAGTTGGAACGAAATCCTCAACGTCAACCTGATGAGCTACGTCTTCTGCGCCAAGGCGGCGGTTCAGCAGATGCGCCGCAACAAGGGCGGCGCCATCGTTAACGTCGCCTCTGTGCGTTCCGTCGTCGCTGGCGGGGGCAACCTGCAATACGACACCACCAAGGCCGCAATCGCTGGACTGACGCGGGCGCTCGCAGCCGACCACTCCGCGGAGGGCATTCGAGTGAATGCCGTCGGCCCGGGCCCGATCTTCACGCCGTTCCACCAGCGCCGCATCGAAGCGGCCGGCGAGACGGTCGAACAGTACAATGCCAAAGCCGCGCAGGGGACCATGCTGAAGCGCCCGGGCAGGGCCGACGAGGTTGCCGCTGCGATCCTGTTTTTGGCCTCGGACGATGCATCATACGTCACCGGCGCACTGCTGTTCGTGGACGGTGGGATGACGGCGCTGTAAGGAACGTTTCTCTGACACTCAACCGATAGGGCTTGCGACCTTTCCCAGCGATCGGAACATGCGGTTCGATCGGTGCGTCGAGCCGGCGCCGCCGCGGGTCGATGCGCGAATGAACCGACAGCCTGCCGCGGCGCAGGTCGTGCAGCGCGGGGGCGGGGCCCGGCCAGACGTGAATCACGCCGGACGAGAAGATCGCGTCGAAGCTGGTGTCGGGGAAGGGCATCTGGTCGGTGGCGCCGCGATCGATGGCCGCGCGGCCGATGGCGACCGCCGTCCCGTCGGTTCGGACGGGATTGAACCAGAGTGGTAGAGTTCTAATGGTTGCCACGCTGGCCGACGCCGGAAATCATGTTATCGCCGCGGCCATGGAGGATCCCCATGGATTTCGCCCTCAGCCACGAGCAGCCCTGCTGATCGAGACCGTCCGCGCCTTTATCCGCACCGAGTTGCAGCCGCTGGAGGCCGCGGTGGAGGCCAGTGGCAGTCTCCCGCAGGAGACAGCGCGCACGATCTTTGAGAAATCGCGCGCGCTTGGGCTCTATGCCATGAACATCCCTGGGGAATTCGGCGGCGGCGGGCTGTCGGCGCTCGACACCATGCTGGTGGAAGAGCAGTTCGGCCGCACCACCGACATTCTGATCCGCCGCGCTTTCGGCAACGTCTACGAGGTTCTGCTGCGCTGCGACGAAGGGCAGCGGGCGCGCTGGCTGCTGCCGGCGGTGCGGGGCGAGCGGACCTGCTCGATCGCCATCACCGAGCCTGGCGCGGGTTCCGACGCGGCTTCGATCCGCACCCGCGCAGTGCGTGATGTGGGAAAGTCACTGGGATTGTCACTCGATCGAATTCATTCTCTTGCTCGAGTGCTCGATGTGAAAGATCTCGGACTTCTTCGTGGTCTCCGCCGGGACCGACGCCGCGGCGGGCGGGCGGGGGATTTCGCTGTTCCTGGTCGACAAGGGGTCACCCGGCTTCACCATCGGGCGCGACCAGCCGATGATGGGGCTGCGCGGCACCAGCCATGTCGAGCTCACGTTCGACGACGTGCCACTCGACCGCCAATGCCTGCTGGGCGCCGAGGGAGCCGGGCTCAGGCTAGCGCTCGAGACCCTCGGCCGGGTGCGCCTCGCCCAGGTCGGCGCGCGGGCGATCGGCAAGGCGACGCGGGTGCTCGACCTGATGGCCGACTACGCCCGCGAACGGCAGCAGTTCGGCAGCCGGATCGGCGATTTTCAGCTCATCCAGCAAATGCTCGCCGACAGCGCCAGCGAGATCGTCACTGCCCGCCTGCTGCTGCATCGCGCCGCCTGGGAGCTCGACCAAGGCGGTGACGGGCGCGATCTCATCGCCATGGTGAAGGTGCACGCCGCCGAAACGCTGGGGCGCGTGGTCGATCGCGCGGTGCAGGTGTTCGGCGGCATGGGCTTCTGCCAGGACCTGCCGATCGAGCGTTACTACCGCGACGCCCGGATCTACCGCATTTTCGACGGCACCTCGGAAATCCACCGCACCGCCATCGCCCGCAGTCTGCTCAAGCGCGGAAGCGGCCTCTACGACGTGATTTCCTGACGCGGCGGCGAAGCGCTTGGAATGCGCGACGCCCTGCGCTATACGACGCGCCAAGCCGCTTTAGCTCAGGGGTAGAGCAACTGATTCGTAATCAGTAGGTCGTAGGTTCAATTCCCACAAGCGGCACCATTTCTTTCAATGACTTACCGCCCATTGTGGCGTCGCAGCATGGCATTCAAAATCGCGCGGGGCTTCAAGGATGCCGTGACATGCGCGGGCGCGGCCGGTGCGGGCTCTGGCCCAGCAGCAGGCTGCCTTGGACGTTAGCGACGCTTTCGGTCGCGTTCGCCGTTTGGATATCGCCGACTTTCAAAGAGCGGATCAGAATGGTTGCCGATGGGACTGTTGAACCGTCGGCGAGGCGAAAAACCTTGTTTCCGAGAAAATCGGCATCAGTGATTGTGTTGAGCCGCATAAACGTCATTACGACGTGTGCCGGTATCGTCACGTCGGCAGCGCCGCTATCTACCGCGAAGTTGGGGGTGATTCACCTGTGCGCCCATGCCGCATGTCACAGCCGCCGATGGCGAACGGCCTGGCAAATCCGGTGCAACCCATGCCGCCGCAACCCTGCCCGCATTTCGTCACCGCTTTCGCAGCACCAACGCCAACCCCATCTGATCGGCATCGCTACCATCAGGCGCGGCACACGACCGCGCCGCCACAGGGAATTCCGACATGACCGACACCTACACACCGCCGAAAGTCTGGACCTGGGAAAAGCCCAATGGCGGGCAATTCGCCTCCACCAACCGCCCGACCGCGGGCGCCACCCATGAACATGTGCTGCCGGTCGGCCAGCACCCCTTCCAGCTCTACTCCCAGGGCACGCCCAACGGGCAGAAGGTGACGATCATGTTCGAGGAGCTGCTCGCCCTCGGCCATACCGGCGCCGAATACGACGCCTGGCTGATCCGCATCGGCAAGGGCGAGCAGTTCGGCAGCGGCTTCGTCGCCGTCAACCCGAACTCCAAGATCCCCGCCCTGATGGACCACTCCGGCGCCACCCCCGTTCGCATCTTCGAGAGCGGCGCCATGCTGCTGTATCTCGCGGAGAAGTTCGGTGAATTCCTCCCCACCGACGCCACCCGCGCCGAGTGCCTGTCCTGGCTGTTCTGGCAGATGGGCAGCGCGCCCTATCTCGGCGGCGGCTTTGGCCATTTCTACGCCTACGCGCCGACCAAGATCGAATACGCCATCGACCGCTTCGCCATGGAAACCAAGCGCCAGCTTGACGTGCTGGACCGCCGCCTCGCCGAGACCGAGTATCTCGCCGGCTCCGCCTACACCATCGCCGACATCGCGGTGTGGCCGTGGTACGGCAATCTTGCGAAGGGCAACTCCTACAACGCCGGCGAGTTCCTCTCGGTGCACGAATACACCAACGTCATCCGCTGGGCCGACACCATCGCCGCCCGCCCGGCGGTGAAGCGCGGCCGCATCGTCAACCGCACCATGGGCGAGCCGGCGCAGCAGCTCCATGAGCGCCACGCGGCCAGCGACTTCGACACCAGGACCGCGGACAAGCTCGCCCCGGCCTGACGCGAATCGGCGGGGCGGCGCATAGCCGCCCCGGACGCGGCGCGAAACCCGCTTGTGTTCGCGCTGCGTTCACCCGCCGGGTGTTGCGAAAACGCACCACTGCTTCATATTGTGGAGTCGTGACCGCTTCATGGCAACATGTAGTGGAATATCAATTGACGGCCGCAACCCTTTGGGCAGGATACATATGAACGTTTTGTCACACCCGGGGGAATACGCCGTGCCCGATGGCTCCATGCTCGATGTCGTGCAGATGCACGGCCGCCACCAGGTCCGTGTGGACCGCTCGCGCGATGCGCTGCTGACCGAATTCGGCCGCGCCACCCTCGGTGACCGCTACCTCCTGCCCGGCGAGGGCTACCAGGACCTGTTCGCCCGCGTCGCCAGCTTCTACGGCGAGGACGCCGGCCACGCGCAGCGCATGTATGACTACATCTCCCGCCTCTGGGTGATGCCGGCGACCCCTGTGCTGTCCAATGGCGGCACCACGCGCGGCCTGCCGATTTCCTGCTTCCTCAACGAGGCCTCCGACAGCCTCGACGGCATCGTCGGCCTGTGGAACGAGAACGTCTGGCTCGCCTCCAAGGGCGGCGGTATCGGCTCCTACTGGGGCAACCTCCGCTCCATCGGCGAAAAAGTCGGCCAGAACGGCAAGACCTCCGGCGTCATCCCCTTCATCCGCGTGATGGACAGCCTGACCCTGGCGATCTCCCAGGGCAGCCTGCGCCGCGGCTCGGCCGCCACCTATCTGCCGGTCACCCACCCGGAGATCGAGGAATTCATCGAAATGCGCCGCCCCACCGGCGGGGACCCCAACCGCAAGGCGCTCAACCTCCACCACGGCATCCTGCTGCCCGACGCCTTCATGCGCGCCGTGGAAGCCGACGAGGAATGGGGCCTCACCTCGCCGAAGGACGGCTCGGTGGTGCGCAAAATCAACGCCCGCGCGCTGTGGGTCCGCATCCTCACCGCCCGCATCGAAACCGGCGAGCCGTACCTCATCTTCTCCGACCATGTGAACCGCGCCATCCCCGAGCACCACAAGCTCGCCGGGCTTGAGGTGCGCACCTCCAACCTCTGCTCGGAAATCACCCTCCCCACCGGCATCGACCAGCACGGCAAGCAGCGCACCGCCGTCTGCTGCCTCTCCTCGCTCAACATGGAAAGCTGGTTCGAGTGGAAAGACCACCCGACCTTCATCGCCGACGTCATGCTCTTCCTCGACAACGTGCTGCAGGATTTCATCGACCGCGCGCCCGAGGGCATGGAGCGCGCCAAATACTCCGCCATGCGCGAGCGCTCGGTCGGCCTCGGGGTGATGGGCTTCCACTCCTTCCTGCAATCGCAAAAGGTGCCGTTCGAAAGCGTCATCGCGAAAGTGTGGAACATCCGCATGTTCAAACACATCCGCGCCCAGGCCGACGCCGCGAGCCGCGCCCTCGCCGAAACCCGCGGCCCCTGCCCCGACGCCGCCGAATACGGCATCATGGAGCGCTTCTCCAACAAAATGGCGATCGCCCCCACCGCCTCGATCTCCATCATCGCCGGCAATTCCTCGCCTGGCATCGAGCCGATCGCCGCCAACGTCTTCCTGCAAAAAACCCTGTCCGGCAGCTTCGCCGTGCGCAACCGCCACCTCCAGCAGTTGCTCGCCAGCAAAGGCCACGACACCGACGAGGTATGGTCCACCATCACCCTCAACAAGGGCTCGGTGCAGAACCTCGATTTCCTCGATGAGCAGGAAAAAGCCGTCTACAAAACCGCCTTCGAGCTCGACCAGCGCTGGGTCATCGAACACGCCGCCGACCGCACGCCCTACATCTGCCAAAGCCAGTCCGTCAACGTCTTCCTCCCCGCCAATGTGCATAAGCGGGACCTGCACCAGATCCACATGATGGCGTGGAAAAAGGGCGTGAAGTCGCTCTACTACTGCCGCTCGCTCTCCATCCAACGCGCCGATAATGTGAGCGAGACGGCGGTGCGGCCGCTGGAGTTCACGGGGATTCCGGTGGCGAATGATACTGCGCGGCTGCCGATGGTGGCTTCTGGTGCCAGCTCGACGGATTATGAGGAGTGTTTGGCCTGTCAGTGAGGGGCGTGGGGAGCGGTAGCAAGAAGTAGGGTGGGAAAGCGCAGCGTATCCCACCATCGTTTTGCGCGGCACACTCGTGGGGAACGCGGAAACGGCAGATGCGTGCGAAGCATCAATCCCGGTGGCTGCAACCGAGGTGGTGGGATACGCTGCGCTTTCCCACCCTACGGCGTGCTGCGCGGTATGGCGGGAAAGCGGAGCCCACCACACCGCGTTTCGCAACAAACATTCCGACACCCACAAAATCGGCCCATAGTGCCGCCATGCCCGAGTACCGCCGCAACCGGGTTCCCGGTGGAACCTATTTCTTCACGGTGAACCTGCTCGACCGGCGGGCGGATTTGCTGACGCGGCATATCGAGGCACTGCGCATGTCAGTGCGGAAGGCGCGCCACCGGTCGCCCTTCCATATCGATGCATGGGTGGTGCTGCCCGACCATATGCACTGTCTGTGGACCTTACCGGAGGACGACACGAATTTCGCCGGGCGGTGGTGGGCGATCAAGACGCACTTCTCCAAGGGAGTGCCGGGAGACGCGGCGCGCTCGGCATCACGCCAGAAGAAGGGCGAGCGCGGAATCTGGCAGCGGCGCTATTGGGAGCACACGATCCGCGATGACCGCGACTACGCGGTGCATATGGATTACATCCATTTCAATCCCGTCAAACACGGTTTGGCGGCCGCCCCGGCCGAATGGCCATATTCGACGTTTCGCCGATGCGCCGCAGCCGGCGTGTACCCGGCGGATTGGGCCGGCGAAGACGTGAAAATCGGCGAGGCAGGCGAGCGGCAGACATAGTCCCGTAGGGTGGGAAAGCGCAGCGTATCCCACCATCGTTTTGCGCGGAACATTGGTGGGGAACGTGCAGACGGTAAGTGCGTGAGAAGCTTCAATCCCAGTGGAGGCAATCGAGGTGGTGGGATACGCTTCGCTTTCCCACCCTACGGCATGCCATCTGTGAGGGGATCGAACGATGCGTGTGGCCCATGGGGCTCAATCCGACAGTCCCGTAGGGTGGGAAAGCGCAGCGTATCCCACCATCGTCTTGCGCGAAACATTGGGACCGCGGAAACAGCAGATGCGTGAGAAGCATAAATCCCGGTGGCCGCAACCAATGTGATGGGATACGCTTCGCTTTCCCACCCTACGGCTTGCTATTGTGCTTTTATACCAGCCCCAGGAAGGTCGCAAATCCATATCATTTCTTGGTCCACCTGCGGCGACTCCAACTCGAGCTCCAATGCTACCTGCCGTCGAAATTTATCTAATAACGATGGGTTTATGTCGCGAGGTTGCATTGTTGTTGGGTTATGAAGACCCATTGCTTCGATGAAGCATTTTCGGGTATCAGGATATTTGCAATATATCATAATTTTATTGTCCGCATCGCGGGCTAACTGACCGTCCCACGGACGCGGGGTAAACGGTAGACCGCTGAAAGAAAGATTCGAATAGACATAGTCTATGACCTGAAGCGCCAACATAAGAGCTTCACGACGATGTTCAAGGATTCTATTGGGATACTCTAACCTTCGATCACCACGCTTGTGGATTATAGCGACAGCAATATTGACCATTCCCAGGATCACCGCTCCGCTTGAAGCAATCGCAGCGACCAAGGACGAGGAGATGTCCATAAATTATTCCCTGATGACAACCGAAATAAAGAATGCCACAAAACAAGCAAGGTCGGAAGCGGAGCATCCCCTACCACTCGTCGCACCACCGAAGCGCGCTCCGTCATCGTAGGGCGCCGCCACTCCCCAGCCACCGCACTGCAAACGCAGCAAGAAGTAGGGCGGATAAGCGCAGCGCAATCCGCCATCGCAACGCGCGTTCTTCCGCCCACCCGGCGTCAAGGCCAAGCCCCTCCGGGGCCGCTGCGCGGGCCTTGACCCCGGGCAGCCGGAAGAAGCAAGCGCTGTGATCGGAAGAAGGACGAAGCGAGGTCCCTCACGCCCCATCACCGGCGGCCAATGCCGGCCCCCCGCCCCGCAAACCCCAACCCCGCCCGCGTCGAAACAACCACCACCACCGCCAACCCAGCAATCACCACATCGGCCGCCGCCTGAAACGCCGTCGAATAATGCGCCCCATCCGCCGGAAAAATCACCACCCGACTCACATTGAGCAGCGCATGAAACACGATCACCACGAACAGGCTCGCCCCCGTCCCGTTATACAGCCACGCCATGATGATCCTGAGCCCGACCGCGCCCACCACCCACCACGCCATATCCGCCCAAGTGGCGCCAATCGCCGTCGTCGACGGCAAATGCCCCAGCCACCACGGCCCCGCCAGCACGACGCTCGCCACAAGCCCGCCCCGGCGCCCCGCCATCCCCCACCCCTCGCCGGCCGCAGTCAGCCCGACCGCCCCCTCCAACCGCCGCGCAGATTTTTTTCATGGTTACGTAAAAAACGCTTGTCAAATTTAATGACATGTGCGATAGTCCGATTCCCATACCAGGAGGCCAAACATCGTGACCCGTCGCCCGTCCCAACCTCACCCCCATCCCGGCCTCGTGACCGCGCTGGCGATCGTGCGGTTGGTGATGCAGCTCGTGGAAGCGATGTTCGCCCATATCGGCGACCTGCCGGAGAACCATCCGGACCGCCGCCGCCATGCCCTTCTGTGCCGCGAATTGCAGCGGGCGGAGGCGCGGATTCTCGCCAACATCGCGGCGCGGCAGGATGAGCGGGACTGCGCCAGTGCGCCTGCGCCTGCCGTCAGGCGCGGCCGACTTCATCGCCCCCCGCAACACCGCATCCAGAACCCGCGCCGCGCCGCGGCCGGGCCGCACCATAAGCCTGCCGCCCTGCCACGCCCCGGACGCGGGCCGCCTCGTCAGGCGCCAGCGATCGGCAAAGACAACGCGAGGCGGCAGCGCCTCGCGGCGTATCGGCATGTCTTAAACCAATGCTCCCTGATCAGAGGCTGAACATCCAAGCGCGAAATCCGCTGGATATGATACCCACGGCCGGGCTTCGGGTTTGTCCCATGCCTTGCATCAGTGAACGATGAGATCGTCGACGTTGCGAATGACGCTGTCGGGCAACCAGGTGTCGCACCGTCGCAGACCGCCGCAAGCGCCAGCAGATGACGGGGCTGCACCGCAGTCTTACTCCGGCCCCTCGTCACTCCGCGACGTTGCGGAAGCCGCCGATGCCGCGTTCGATGGCGGTGACGTGATGGGGGCGGAAGTCGGCGGCGCTGGCGAGGCCGCAGGAATGGGCGATGATTTCCACTTCCTCGCGCACCCGCTCGGCGTAGCGCATCACGCGGACGGATTTGTCGGTGGGGTCGAGCCCCTTGATGAGGCGGGGGTCGGACGAAGTGACGCCGGTGGGACAGTGGCCGCTGCCGCATTTCATCGCCTGGATGCAGCCCAGCGCAAACATGAAACCGCGGGCGGAGGAGATGAAATCGGCACCCATGGCGAGCGCCCAGGCCACTTTGTCGGGGGTGACGAGCTTGGCCGAGGCGATGATGCGGATGCGCTCGCGCAGCCCGTGGCGGTCGCGCGCTTCGACGACCATGGGCAGGGCCTGGGTGATGGGCAGGCCGACATAGTCGGCGAGCGGGGCGGGGGCGGCGCCGGTGCCACCTTCGCCGCCGTCGATCTGGATGTAGTCGGGGCAGCCTTCGGGGTGGGCGAGGCAGTGGCCGAACCACTCGTCGAGGAAGCCGGGGTGGCCGGCGACGAATTTCACCCCAACCGGCAGCCCGCTGACGTTGCGCACGCGGGCGACGAAGGCGCCGAGTTCGGCCACGCTGGCGATATCGGTGTGGCGGTTGGGGCTGATGCTGTCCTGCCCGGCCGGAATGCCGCGGATGGCGGCGATTTCGGCCGTCACCTTGGCCGCCGGCAGGATGCCGCCTTTGCCGGGTTTGGCGCCCTGGGCGAGTTTGACCTCGAACATCCGCACCTGCGGATGGGCGGCGATTTCGCGCAGCCGGTCCTCGGAGAGGTTGCCGTGTTCGTCCCGCACGCCGTATTTCGCGGTGCCGATCTGCATGACGATG
Source organism: Alphaproteobacteria bacterium (assembly GCA_026400845.1). Classification (GTDB taxonomy): domain Bacteria; phylum Pseudomonadota; class Alphaproteobacteria; order Acetobacterales; family Acetobacteraceae; genus CAIYPH01. The sequence continues at coordinate 49,911 of JAPLOH010000057.1, read as the reverse complement.
TCGCAGCCGCCGTCGAGGTGATATTTCGCCAGCCCGCCCTCGCCGGTGGCCATCCAGATGCCGGCCATTTTGGCGCCGCGCGAGAGCGAGGTCACCGCCGCATGGCTCAGCGCGCCGTAGCTCATGCCGGAGATGTTGAAGAACCCGGCCGCCTCGTAGGGCCGTCGGCAGGCGCCGGGGCCTTCAGCGATGCCGATGGTTTTGCCGGGGTATGGCGTGCGTTCCTCGTCGAGGATGGGGAACGGGGCGTTGCGGAAGACGAACGCGGGCGCCGCCTCGCTGCCGAAGCTCACCAGGTTGGAGACGCCTTTCGCCGAGCGGTAGATCCAGGAGCGTTCCAGCCGGTTGAACGGCCGCTCCACCCAGTCCGGCAAATATTGATACTGCCGCATGTACTCGCCGACGCTCTCGGAAAAATAGCGAAAATGCCCGAGCACCGGGTAGTTGCGCAGGATGGTGTGCTGGGTCTGGCGAACGTCATGCGCATAAAGCACGGCGATGCCGGCGGCGGCGAGCAGCAGGAGAACAATCAGGACGGTCATGGCGTTTCCTCGGCGGTCCAGAAACAGGACACTCCGGCAGCCTGACAGTTACAAATGACTGAATTGTTTCAACCGGCGGCGCCGGCCGTTTATCAGTGCGGCGCGTCGGGGTCGCCGATGAAGGGGAAGGGGCCGCCGTAGTCGTCGACATAGCCGGTGTGCGAGACGATGACCGGCGCGCCGCCGGGCTGGTGTTTCCAGATATGCACCTGGAAGGCGGCAGGTTCGAGGTTCCACAGGCCGACCAGGCCGGGGGTGGCGAGGTCGAGCTCCACCTGATGAGCGATACCGGGGCAGATCGAGGCGATCGCCTGGGCGATCGGTGCCGTCACCGGGCGGTGGTGGTGGCCGCAGATGATGCGGCGCACCTGGGGGTGTCGGGCCACCAAGGCGTTGAATTCGGCCGCGTTGCGCAGGCCGATTGCGTCGTTGATGCCGCAGTCGAAGGAGGGGTGATGCATCGCGAGCATGGTCGGCCGGTCCGGCTGTTCGGCGAGACGCGCAGCGAGCCATGCCATCCGCTCGGCGCACAGCTCTCCGGCCGGGCTGCCGGGGATGACGGTGTCGAGCATGACGATGCGCACCGGAAGATGCTCGATGGTGTACTGCACGAAGGTGGGGTGGTCGGTGACCCCCGGCAGATGGGCGAGGCCGGCGCGGAAATTGTCGCGCCGGTCATGGTTGCCGGGGATGACATAGACGGGGATGTCGAGCGTGCGGCGAAGCATGTCGGCAAGCAGGGCGTAGGCACCGGGGAGGCCGTTGTCCGACAGGTCCCCGGTGATGAGCAGGGCGTCGGCCCGCGGGCGGAAGCGGGCGACGGCGCGCAACGCGCGTTCGCTCAGCGTATTGGTTTCGCAGCGCCCCATCGCGACGCGTCCATAGGGCACGCAGTGCAGGTCGGTCAGCTGGATGACGATCATGGCTATTCTCCCAGCCGCTTCATGGCATGAATCGTGGCACCAAGCCAGTGCGGTGGGATAACAGTTCGGCTACTGCCGGGCGGCGGCGATGAAGGCGGCGATCAGTGCCGGGTCCTTCACCCCGCGGGCGCGCTCGACGCCGGAGGAGACGTCGACGCAGGGGGCGCCGGTGGCGCGGATTGCCGCGGCGACGTTGTCGGGCGTGAGGCCGCCGGCCAGCGCCCAGTCGCAAGGGGCGCGCCAGCCGTGGAGCAGTGACCAGTCGAGGCCGATTGCGTTGCCGCCCGGCCGGGTCGCGCCCGGTGGCGCCTTGGGCTCGATCAGCAGCCCGTCCACCCCGCCGGCGTGGGCGGGAAGATCGGCGGGCGCGGTGACGCCGACGGCACGCCAGACCGGGACACCGAAGCGGGCACGAATTTCGGCCGCGCGTTCGGCGGTGACGTAGAGTTGCAGGAGGTCGAGCTTCAGCACGGCGAGGACGGCTTCGATCTCGCCATCCGTTGGATCGACAAACAGCCCCACCCGCTGCGGTCCACCCAGGTGCCGGGCGGAGAGGACGGCAGCTTGCGCGGGGGTGACCGCGCGTGGCGAGGGGGGGAAGAAGTTCAGGCCGATATATTCGGCGCCGGCCCCGACCGCGGCGTCGAAACCTGCCGGGTCGTTCAACCCGCAGATCTTGACCGCGGTCACGCTGCCAGATCGGCCGCGATGGCGGCGGCGGCGGCGGCGGGGTCGGCGGCGGCGGTGATGGGGCGGCCGACCACGAGCCAATCGGCGCCGACGTCGGCCGCTTCGCGCGGCGTCATGGTGCGGGCCTGGTCGCCGGCGTCGCTACCGGCTGGGCGGATGCCGGGGACCACCAACAGGGCTTCGGGACCAAGGGCGCCGCGCAGGGTGGCGATCTCCTGGGCACTGCAGACGAGCCCATCGGCGCCGGCGTCGAGCGCGAGGCGGGCAAGCCGCAGCACCTGCTGGCGCGGCCCGCCGGCCACGCCGACCGCGTGCAGCGCCTCGGCGTCGAGGCTGGTCAGCACTGTGACGGCGAGCAGCTTCGGCCGCGCATCGCCCGCCGCCTCCGCCGCCTGGCGCGCGGCCTGGATCATCGCGCGCCCGCCGCCGGCATGCAGGGTCAGGAAGGTCGGCCTGAGGGGCAGGATGGCGCGTACTCCGCCGGCCACGGTGTTGGGGATATCGTGCAGCTTGAGGTCGAGAAAGATCGGCCGGTCATCGATCATCCGCACCCCCTCGGCGCCATTGGCGAGGTAGAATTCGAGGCCGAGTTTCAGCATGCCGCAATGGGGCGCCACCTGGGTGGCCCAGCGGCGCGCGCGCTGGGGGTCGGTGGCGTCGAGGGCGGCGATCAGTCCGGTCATCGGCGGGTCATCCGGGCGGAGGAAGCGGCGGGGCGGGCGGGTTGGCGCGGACACGGCGGAGTTCGGCCTCCAGCATGGCGCGCGCCTGCTCGGCCCGGCGCGCCCGCCAGCGCAGCCGCAGCGTGCCGCCCGACAGCATGGCCGCGCCCAGCAACATGCCGCCGCCGAGGGCAGCCAGCAGGGCCAGCGAGACCGGCGCCTCAAGACTGGCCGGGGTCGGCCAGAAGGAGAGCAGCACGGTTTGCCGATTGGTCAGCGCAAAGATGACGAGTACCACCAGCAGAGGGACAAGCAGCGCCAGGCGCAGCAGCATCAGGCGCCCGGCTTGCCCTTGTTGACGCGTTCGCGCAGTTCCTTGCCGGCCTTGAAGAACGGCACGACCTTCTCGTCGACCGGCACGGTTTCCCCGGTTCGCGGGTTGCGTCCGGTGCGGGCGTCGCGGTGCTTTACGGTGAAAGCGCCGAAGCCACGCAGTTCCACCCGCTCGCCGCGCGACAAGGCTCCGGTGATTTCGGTGAAAATGGTCGCGACGATGGTCTCGACGTCGCGGCTCAACAAATGTGGATTGGCTGCCGACAGTTCAGCGATCAGTTCAGATTTCGTCATGCCTCGCTGCCCTGCCCCCGCATTGCTATTGCCGATACAGCCCAGGCTGCCAGAGTGCCCAGCCGCCGTCAAGGCTAACACTTTGAGAGAGAAGGGTTTTCACAATTCCGCCGAACAGACCCTCGGCGTCGTCGCCAAATAGTCGGTCGCGCAGGGTGTCACTGCGGACGTCGCGCGCCGGCAGGGCGGTGGGCACGTCGCGCTCGGCGGCCAGCCACGCCCGCGCGTCACGCTCCACGCCGATGGCATCGATCAGCCCCAGCGCCAATGCCTGGCGCCCGGTATAGGCGCGGCCATCGGCCAGTTCGCGCACCCGGGCAATCTCCATTTTCCGCCCTTTGGCGACCATGGCCACGAACTGGTCATACAGATCGTCGATCAGCGCCTGCATCACCGCGCGCCCCTGCTCGGACATCGGCTTGGTGAGGCTCGGGACGTTCTTCAGTGGCCCCGAGGTCAGCGTCTCGTCGGTGATGCCGAGCCAACGCAGCAGGCCCGAGACTTCGCCGGTGGGCAGCAGCACGCCGATCGAGCCGGTCAGCGTCGAATTATGTGCGTAGATGCGGGCAGCCGGCAGCGAGATCATGTAGCCAGCCGAGGCCGCGGTCGCTCCCATAACGGCGACGACCGGCTTCTTCGCCGCCACCCGTTCCACCAGATCATGGATCGCCTCACCGGCCGCGACCCCGCCGCCGGGGGAATTCACCATCAGCAGCACGGCGCGCGCGGAGGGGTCCTCGAGCACGCTCTCAAGCGCCTTGATGGTCTTGCGCTCCGAAATCAACGTGCCCTCGACTGTCACCCGCGCGACGTGCTCGCCACGGCCGGCGGAGGATTTGCCGATCACCACCACCGCCACCACCGCGACCGCGGCGACGGCGAGGAGCCGCCAAAGCAACAGGCGGCGCTTGAGGCGCCGCCTGTCGATCAGCAGATCGGTCTCCAGAGTCATCGCGGCAGGCCGCGCGGGCTCAATCGTCCGTCGACAGCTGGTTGCGCCGGCGGATCGCCGCACCCAGGATATCGCCCAGCGAGGCGCCCGAGTCCGACGTGCCGTAGTCGGCGATCGCCTTCTTGTCCTCTTCCATCTCCTTGCCTTTGATGGTGAGCGACAGCTTGCGGGCCGCACGGTCCACCGCGACGATCTTGGCGTCGACCTTCTCGCCGACGGCGAACCGGTCGGGGCGCTGATCGCCCTTGTCGCGGGCGAGCTCCGCGCGGCGGATGAAGCCGGTGAGCACGTCGTCGATCTTGACCTCGATGCCGTTGGACTGCACGGCGGTGACCACGCAGGTCACGACGCTGCCCTTCTGCACGCGGTCGAGCACGGAGGCGGCGGGGTCGTCGGCGAGTTGCTTGACGCCGAGCGAGATGCGCTCCTTCTCGACATCGACGTCGAGCACCTTGGCCTTGACCATCTGGCCCTTCTCGAACTTCGCCATGGCGAGTTCGCCCGGCTCGTCCCAGGAGAGGTCGGACATGTGGACCATGCCGTCGAGATCGACGCCGAGGCCGACGAACAGGCCGAACTCCGTCATGTTGCGGATTTCGCCCTCGACCACCGATCCGATCGGATGCTCGTCGACGAACTGCTCCCACGGATTGCGCTGGACCTGCTTGAGGCCGAGCGAGATGCGGCGCTTGGACGCGTCGACATCGAGGACCATGACCTCCACTTCCTGCGAAGTGGCGACGATCTTGCCGGGGTGGGCGTTCTTCTTGGTCCAGGACATCTCGGAGACGTGCACGAGACCCTCGACCCCCGCTTCCAGCTCCACGAAGGCGCCGTAGTCGGTGATGTTGGTGACGCGGCCCGAATACTTCGCGCCCGGCGGATACTTGGCGGCGACGCCTTCCCAGGGATCGGCCTCAAGCTGCTTCATGCCGAGGGAGATGCGCTGGGTGTCGGAGTTGAAGCGGATCACCTGCACGCGCACGGCCTGCCCGATGGTCAGCGCCTCGGCCGGGTGGTTGATGCGGCGCCAGGCGATATCGGTGACATGCAGCAAGCCGTCGACGCCGCCGAGGTCCACGAAGGCGCCGTAATCGGTGATGTTCTTCACCACGCCGTCGAGGATCATGCCTTCCTTGAGGCCCTGGATCAGCTCGCTGCGCTGCTCCGCACGGGTCTCTTCGAGCACGGCGCGGCGCGAGACGACGATGTTGCCGCGGGCGCGGTCCATCTTCAGGATCTGGAACGGCTGCGGCATGCCCATCAGCGGGCCGACGTCGCGCACCGGGCGGATATCGACCTGGCTGCCGGGCAGGAAGGCCACGGCGCCGCCGAGATCGACGGTGAAGCCGCCCTTGACGCGGCCGTAGATGGTGCCGTTGACGCGCAGCTGCGCTTCGAACGCCTTCTCGAGCGCGGTCCAGGCCTCCTCGCGGCGGGCCTTTTCGCGCGATAGGACGATGGTGCCGTCGCGATCTTCGTAGCGCTCGACGAACAGCTCGATCATGTCGCCGGGCTTGACGTCCGGGGTGCTGCCGGGGGGGCCGAATTCCTTGAGGGCGACGCGGCCCTCGCTCTTGAGGCCGACATCGACGATGGCGAATTCGTCCGTCAGGCGGACGACGCGGCCGGTGACGACGGAGCCGTCAAATCCGGTATCCTTGCCAAGGGTCTCGTCGAGCAGGGAGGCGAAATCTTCGATGGGACGCGTAAGGGTGGTTGACATAGGGTAGGGAGGTTCCTGCGTGCCCCAAGGGGCTGCTGGTATGCGCGCTTCACGGAAAGCACGGCATGCCCGCGCCGCCCGATCGGGTTTTGGCGCAGGCCGGGTTGCGGAATGCGCGGCCCATTGCGGGCCGGCGCGGGCGGACACAACTCCCGCGGGCGCTCGGAGTCAAGCGTGGCGGTGTCGGGTCAGTTCCACAGGATGCGCAAACCGGCCACCGGCGGCACGGCGGCGAAGGCGCGATCGGCGGTCACCAGCGTCGCATCCTCGGCAATTGCCTGGGCCGCAAGCATGCGGTCGAAGGGGTCCCCATGGGCCCAGTCGAGCAGGCCCGCCGCCCGCGCGTGCTCCACCGAGACCGGGAGCGCAGTCATGCGCTCCTGCGCGATGACACCGGCGAGGTCGTCCATGATCGGCTTCACCTCGGGCCACCGCCCGCGGCCATATTTGTAAGCCATTTCCCACAGGCTCGCGGTGCTGACCAGAATGACACCGGACGCGTTCGCGATGCCGGATCGTGCCACGGTCGGCAGCAGCGGCAAATCGAGCAGCCACCACGCGAAGACATGCGTGTCGAGCAGCAGCGGTCGGTCAACCAGGGCCGAAATCCTCTACGCCCTCGCCATTCCACAGCCGCAATTCCTCCTCCGGCAGTGGATCGAAGAAGAAGGAGTCCGGCGGCGCCTTGAGGTGGCGGAAGCGCCCGGGCACGCGTGGCTGCGGCGCCGCGGGCGCGATCGGCACCAGCCGGGCGACCGGCTTGCCGGCGCGCGCAATCACTACCTCCTCACCGGCCTCGACACGCTCGATGAGGCGGGAGAAATGGGTCTTGGCCTCGTAGATGTTGACGCTGTCCATCGCTGTCTCCATCGCGAATGCTATTGACCAGACTAGTTGGTCAGGTCAGGGCGATCAAGTTTTTCCGCGACCAGGGCGACGGCCGCGGCAAAGGCCGCATCGGCGTCAAGCGCGGTGGTATCGAGCACCATCGCGTCCTCGGCCGGCTTCATCGGCGCCGCGTCGCGCCCGGCGTCGCGGGCGGCCATTTCGGCGGTGAGGGATGCGAGTGTCACCAAAGGATCGCGCGCGGAGACCTCCAGCCAGCGGCGATGGGCGCGGGCAGCGGGGGAGGCGGTGACGTAGAGTTTGACCGGGGCGTCGGGGAAAATCACCGTGCCGATGTCTCGGCCATCCAGCACCGCGCCCGCGCGGGCCGCGAAGCTGCGCTGGAAATCGACCAGCGCGGCCCGTACGCCAGGATGGGCGGCGACGTTGCTGGCGGCGTCATCGGCCGGTGGGCCGCGCAGATCGCCGCGCTGGAGATCCTCCGGGCGCAGGGCCCGGGCGGCGGCCTCGGCGACGGCGGCATCGCGCGGATCACCGGCGGCATCGAGCACGCGGCGGCCGACGGCGCGGTAGAGCAGGCCGGTATCCAGGTAGGGCAGCCCGTACTGGGCGGCGAGGCGGCGGGCCAGCGTCCCCTTCCCCGCTGCCGCCGGGCCGTCGACGGCAATCACCAGCGGCATCATGCCCCCCTTAGTCATGCCGCGATGATCGCGGGTGTGCCCCCGTTGCCGACCAGGCCGTTCATCAGGCGCACGAAGCCAGGAAAACTGGTGTCGATGAAGCTCGCGTCATCGACCGAGACCGGCTCGCGGGCAGCGAGGCCGAGTACCAGGGCGCTCATGGCGAGGCGATGGTCCATATGGGTTTCCACCATCGCGCCCCCCTGCGGCGCGGCGCCGGTGCCGTGGACGATGAGGTCATCGCCGATGATCTCCACCTTCACCCCGTTGGCGGCCAGCAGGGCGGCGGTGGCGGTGAGGCGGTCGCTCTCCTTCACGCGGAGTTCCTTCAGGCCGAGCATCCGTGTGGTGCCGGTGGCGAAGGCGGCGGCCACGGCGAGCACCGGGTATTCGTCGATCATCGAGGGCGCGCGGTCCCACGGCACCTCCACGGCGCGCAACGGCCCGTGCGAGACCACGAGATCACCGACCGGCTCGCCGCCCTCGGTGCGGGCGTTCTCCACCCGCAGGTCGGCACCCATTTCGCGCAGCGTGGTGAACAGCCCGCAGCGCAGCGGATTGAGCCCCAAACCCTCGACGCGGACCCGCGAGCCCGGCACCAGCAGGGCCGCCACCACCGCGAAGGCGGCGGAGGACGGATCGCCCGGCACCACCACGTCGGCCGCGCGCAGCTCGGGTTGGCCGGTCAGCGCGATGATGCGGCCGGCGCCCAATGTCTCCACCGTCACCTCGGCGCCGAAATGGCGCAGCATGTTCTCGCTGTGGTCGCGCGTTGCCTCGGGCTCCTCGATGCGGGTGATGCCGGGGGCATTCAGCCCGCACAGCAGCAGCGCCGACTTCACCTGGGCCGAGGGCACCGGCACGCGATATTCCAGCGGCAGCGCCTCGCGTGCGCCCTCGATGGTGAGCGGCAGCCGGCCACCCTCGCGGGAGGCGAAGCGCGCGCCACAGGCGGCCAGCGGATCGGTGACGCGGCGCATCGGGCGGCGGCGCAGGCTCGCATCGCCGGTCATGACGGAATAGAAGGGGTGGCTGGCGAGAATGCCGGCCAGCAGCCGCGCCGCGGTGCCGGAATTGCCCATGTCCAGCACATCGGCCGGCTCCACCAGGCCGCCGACCCCACGGCCGGAGACGCGCCACGAACCGGGACCGTCCTGCATGACCTCGGCGCCCAGCGCGCGCATGGCGGCAGCGGTGCGCAGCACGTCCTCACCCTCCAGCAGACCGGAAATCCGGGTTTCGCCCACCGCGAGAGCCCCGAACATCAGGGCGCGATGGCTGATCGACTTGTCGCCCGGCACCGTGATCGTGCCGGTGAGCGGGGCTACGGGGCGAGTGGACCGCAAGGGCGTGCGCGTGTTCATGCCCCGCGCATTAGCATGGTGCGGGCGGATTGGCACGAGGCGCCGTCCCTGCACAATTTACGGTGCGCCGTCAGATGCAGTTTGACATGGCGGCGCGGCGGTGGCATTTCGCGCGCCCTTCGGACCCCCAAACGAGGCGACCCATGGCGAAGCCTGAACTCGGCAACAAACGCGTTTGCGTCTCCTGCGCGACACGATTTTTCGATCTCCTGAAGCAGCCCGCAGTTTGCCCGAAATGCAGCACGGAACAGCCGGCCGAGCAGCCGCGCCTGCGCCGCGCGCCGGGCAACGTGGCGGATGAAAAGCGCCGCCCCAAGGCCGCCGTAGTGCCGGGGTTGGAGGACGCGGATGTCGAAGTCGAGGTGGCAGAGGAGGAGGGCGAGGAGGATGTCCTCGAGGATACCTCCGACCTCGAGGACGATGCCGAGGGCATCGCGGTCGACGTCGAGACCGAGACGGGCGACGAGGAGCGCTAGGCGCTCCTCCTTCCGCCGTCAGCCTTCGCTGGTCTCCCCGGCCGCGGGGTGGCGCGCGACCTCGGCGAGGAGGGACCACACGCGGTCCGGCTCCATGCGGTGCGTTGGATCGTTGAGCAAGCGCTCGATCTCATCGATCTTCCTCAGATAGTCCACGTCTCTCATCGCCATGCGCCTCGCCAACTCCGATGGCGGGACAATAGGGCCGCAATCGTGGCGGCCTCATGGCATCAACGAAATCGTGATTGCATCAACACGAGACGATCGCCGACGCGAGCTCGGCGGATTTGGCCGCGGGATGGCCGGGGTTGCGAAACCGCAACTCGCTGGCTGTGCCGTCGGGCTCCGCCTCGAACAGCTCGCGCCGCGACAGGCAGCTCACCGCGACGACGTGCCGCGCCGCCGGTTCGGTGAGGAACTGCCGCGCCGCGCCCTCGATCTCGAGCTGGTCGCGCAGATGCCGCCACTCCGATGGGTCGGTATCCTCGACCAGCATGGCAAGAATGCCCGGGCTTGTGCCGCTGAACCGTGCCGGAGCGATGGAAGCCATGCGCCGGCGGATCGCGCTCGCCACCGCATCCTCCCGCCCGGCGCGGGCCGCCAACACGCAAACGCCGCCACTGCCGGTCATGACCGCGAGATGCGCCTCATGGCCGAATTCGCGCCGCAGGGAGGGCATCAACCCGGCCTCATCGGCCTGGGCGGCGGCGAACATCAGCGGGTCGAGCCGCAGGATGGCCGCTGCGTCCTGGTCGCTGCGTTGGTGCGACGAGAGCAGGTTGCGGATGCGCCCGTGCATCGCCGGCAGGGACGCATCCTCGCGTTTGAGGCCCTGGTTGAGGGTGAGCTTGAGCAGATAGCGGCCGGGATGCTGGGCGAGCCAGGTTTGCAGATCGGGGTCCACGGCATCCATCAGCCGCAGCCAGGCGGCGCGATGGACGTCGCGCCCCTCCTCGGCGGAGACGATGTCGCAGGCGACCTCGGCGCTGCTGCTGCCACGCCGGATGGTGAGATCGTGTGGCGTGCCCGCGGCGAAGCCGGCGAACTCCACCGCGAAGCCGCGGTCACGGTGGCGGGCGGCAACCTCCATCAGATGGAACAGCCCCATCATCGTGCCGTCGCCACGCAGGCTGGCGGCGATCGACGCCGTCATCCGCTTGCGCCCGTCGCGCTTCAAGGCGGCCATCAGCGCCACCGCCTCGCCGGCCCGGGCTTCCACCACGCGCTCGATCACGCCGGCCGACTGGCCGCGGCGCAGCCGTTCGAGCGCCACTTCGATCGCGTGGCGGTGCGTAAGCGCCCGGCTCACCCGCCCGCTGCCGCCGGCCATCTGGCGCAGCTCTCCCAGGCGCTCCTGCCAGCGCGCGAGGCCGATCAAACCGATCAGCGCGGCCGCGTTGCCCCCGTGTTGCGTCGCCATGCGGCACCCCGTCCTGTTCCCGGCGGGGTTATAGCAGACCGCTGCGGTCCTGTTAATCCACTGGTCAGTGAGGGGTGGTCAGACCGCGCCCCATACCTCGCGTGCCACGGCGACGCAGAGTTCGAGCTTGCGCCATTGCTCGTCCTCGGTGAGCAGATTGCCCTCTTCGGTGCTGGCGAAGCCGCATTGCGGGCTGAGGGCCAACTGCTCCAGCGGCACGAATTTCGCGGCCTCGTCGATGCGCCGCTTCAGCTCGTCCTTGCTCTCGAGTTGACCGGTCTTGCTGGTGACCAGGCCGAGCACCACCATCTTGGGACCGCGCGGCACGAAGCGCAGCGGCTCGAACCCGCCGGCGCGCTCGCTGTCCCATTCCATGAAATAGGCGTCCACGTTGATGCGGTTGAACAGCGTCTCGGCCACCGGCTCGTAGCCGCCGGAGGCGACGAAGGTGGAGCGAAAATTGCCGCGGCAGAGATGCATCGAGACCGCCATGTCGGCCGGGCGGGCGTCAATCGCGCGGTTGATGAGGGTGGCGTAGATGTCAACCAGCCCCTCGATATAGTCGCCGCGTTCCTTGAGCTGGGCGATCTGCTCGGGGTCGCAGAGATAGGCGAGGTTGACCTCGTCGAGCTGGAGGTAACGGCAGCCGGCGGCGGCGAAATCCTGCACGGCGTCGTGGTAGGCGGTGCCGAGATCGGCGAAGAACTGGCCGAGATCGGGGTAGATCGAGCGGTCGATCGAGGAGCGGCCGCCGCGGAAATGCAGGACGGAGGGCGAGGGGATGGTTTGCTTGGCGATCGCGGTGGTCACCTTGGCGGCGGTGAAGCGGTAGTCGGGAACGAACGCCTTCTCGCCCCAGCCGATCCGCCCGTTGACGCGCAGCCGGTGCGGCAACAGCACGCCGCCCTTGAACTCGATCTTCTGCTCGGGGACGTAGAGTTCGGCGCCGTCGAGCTTGGCGACAAAGTCGTAGTGCCAATAGGCGCGGCGATATTCGCCATCGGTCGCGGCGCGCAGGCCAATCGATTCCTGCTTGGCGATGGCCTCGGCGATGCAGGAATCCTCGATGGCGCGAAGGGCGTCGGCGGGCATTGTGCCTGCGGCATGGGCGGCGCGGGCCTCGCGCAGGCGGACGGGGCGCAGCAGGCTGCCGACGTGATCGGCGCGGAACGGCGGGCTTGTGCGGGCGGTCATCGCGGGTCTCCTTGGGCGGGCAACTATTTGGGGGGCGAGGGGGGTTTCGTCAAAGCCCGCCGGGTTGGACGCGGCGCGCGCCAGCGGCTAAGCCGCGCGCATGACTCTCTCCCAAGCGATGGCCGCACTCGTCGAGGCCTGCCGCGAGCGGGCGGGCCGGGTAATCCTGGCCGGGCTCGCCCTCGGACTGCTCTGTGCCGGCCTGGCCGCCTGGCGGCTCGACATCTCGACCGACACCGACGCGCTGTTCTCCGTCAGCCTGCCCTGGCGCCAGCGCGCCGTTGCCTTCGACCGCGATTTCCCGCAGTTCCACGACCTCGTCGTCGCCGTGATCGAGGCGGACAGCCCAGAGGCGGCCGATGAGACGGCGGACGGCCTCGCCGCCGCGTTGGCCGCCGACACCGTGCATTTCAAATCGGCCCGCCGGCCCGATGCCTCGCCCTTTTTCGACCGCAATGGGCTGCTGTTTCTCTCGCCCACCGAGTTGCAGGGCCTGCTGGACCGCACCATCGACGCGCAGCCCTTCCTCGGCCAGCTCGTCGCCGACCCCTCGGCGCGTGGCCTGTTCGCGGCGCTGTCGCTGTTGGCGATCGGGGCTGGGCAGGGGGCGGATCTCGCGGCCTTCGCCGGCCCGCTTGGGGCCTTCCATGCCGCACTGGAAGGCGCCGCCGCCGGGCGGCCGGCGCCGCTCTCCTGGCAGGCGCTGCTGGGCGGCGGCTTGGCCGAGAAGGCTGGAAAATTCCGCTTCGTGCTGGCCCAGGCGAAGCTCGACCTCACGGCGCTGGAGCCCGGGGCGAAGGCGGTGCGCGCGCTTCGGGCGGCGGCGCAAAAACTCGAATTCATCGCCAACGGGTCGGCCCGGATGCGCGTCACCGGCCAGGTGCCGCTGGCGGACGAGGAATTCGCCACCGTCGCGCAGGGTGCGCTCACCGGCACCGTCGCCAGCGTCGCGCTGGTGCTGCTGTGGCTGATCCTGGCCGTGCGCAGCTGGCGGCTGATCGTGCCGATCGTCGCGACATTGGCGCTCGGGCTCGTGGTCACCACCGGTTTCGCGGCGCTGGCCATCGGCACGCTGAACCTGATTTCGGTGGCCTTCGCGGTGCTGTTCGTCGGCATCGCCGTCGATTTCGCCATCCAGTTCGCCGTTCGCCTGCGCGAGATGCGGCACGCATTTCCTGCCGGCACCGTGGCGCAGGCGATGCAGGCCACGGGCGCCGTGGCGGGGCCGCCGATCCTGGTCTCCGCGGCGGCGGCGGCTGCGGGGTTCCTCGCCTTCGCGCCGACGTCTTTCCGCGGGGTGGCGGAGCTTGGCATCATCGCCGGCTTCGGCATGCTGGTGGCGCTGGCGGCGACGCTGACCTTTCTGCCGGCGATGCTGACCCTGTGCCGCCCCAGGGCCGAGGACGCCGAGGTCGGGCTGGCGATTGGCGGGTTGTTGGAGGCACGGTTGCAGACGCGTCGGGCCTGGATTCTGGGCGGCTTCGCGCTGGCCGGGCTGCTCGGCGCCATCCTGCTGCCCAGGATCAGCTTCGATTCCGACCCGCTGCACACCAAGGACCCCAGCACCGAGGCGATGCGCACGCTGATCGATCTCGCGGCCTCGCCGCTCACCACCCCCTATGCGGCGGATATCATCCTGCCTGACCGCGCCGCCGCCGCGGCGATGCTGCCCCACCTCGCCGCACTGAAATCCGCCGGCGAGGTGATCAGCCTGTCGAGCTTCGTGCCGGACGAGCAGCCGGCCAAGCTCGCCGCCATCGCCGATTCCGCCGGGCTATTACGTGCCTCGCTCGCCCCACGGGCGCCGGCCGCGCCGGTGACGCCCGCGGATCTGCGCCTCGCCGCCTCGGCCACGCTGCGGCAGATCGAGGCTGCCAAGCCGCGGCTCAAGCCCGGCGATCCGCTGCTGGCGATCGCCGGCGATCTCCAGGCCCTCGCCGCCGCGCCCGATGTGGTGCTGATGGCCGCCGACGCCGCGCTGGTGCGCTTCCTGCCCCGCCAGCTCGCTCATTTGCGCGCCGCGCTGACCGCAGCGCCGGTCACCGCCGAGACAATCCCGCCTGACATCGCGCGGGACTGGCAACTGCCGGACGGGCGGGTGCGCATCCAGGTAACGCCGGGGCCGGGCGTGGCCGGGGTAGACGGCCTCGCCCGTTTTGCCGCCGAGGTGCGCGCGGTGGCGCCCGATGCCGGGGGATCCGCGGTGCAGATCGTCGAGACCGCGGCGACCATCACCGGCGCCTTTCGCACCGCCGCCCTACTGGCGCTCGGCGCAATCGCCCTGATTCTGGCCGCCGTGCTGCGCCGGCCGCTCGACGTGGCGCTGGTGCTGCTGTCCCTCGCGCTCTCGGCGCTGCTGACGGTGCTGGGCGCGGCCGCCCTCGGACTATCGCTCAACTTCGCCAACATCATTGCCCTGCCGCTGCTGCAGGGGGTCGGCGTGTCGTTCAACATCTACTTCGTGATGAACTGGCGTGCCGGGCAATCCCGCTTTCTCGGCACCGCCACAGCGCGCGGCATCCTGTTCTCCGCGCTCACCACTGCCACCGCCTTCGGCTCATTGGCCTTGAGCCGGCACCCGGGAACCGCCAGCATGGGGGTGTTGCTGCTGCTCAGCCTCGCCGCAACGCTGCTGGTGACACTGGTGTTCCTGCCCGTTCTCCTGCGGGCGTTGATGCGCGAGGCGTGATGAAAACGTCCCTTCTGCTCCCTTTGCTCCTGCTCGCCACCGCCGCAAGGGCGGACCGCATCGTGTTGCCGGCGGCTGGTGAGCGCGGCGGGCAGATCGAGGCGGCCATCATCATGGAGCCGCCGCTCACCGCGCCCGCCACCATCACGGCGGACTGGACCGACGCGCTCGGCCGCCACGTCGGCCACTACATGCTCACCGCCCTTCCAGGCGCGCCGGTGACCCTGCGGCTCGACCTCGCGCGCGCCGTGGCGATGGCCAACACACTGCGCACGGCGAGCACTCGCGACGGCACGCGGCACGAAGCCGTCGCGCCATTCATCGCCCGCCCCGCCCCCGGCGCATGGGACGACTTCCAGGTCATCACCTACGCCGAGCAGGACGCGCGCCGCCATGAGGCGATGCGGGCACTCGGCGTCACCGCGATCAAGGTATTCGGCCATCGCGTGCCCTTTACCCCCGCCGACGTCGCGCCCCGCATCGCCGCCCCGCTGGCCGGGGATTTCCGCTGGTACGTCGAGAACATCGCCACCGACTTCTACTCGCCGTACCATATGTGGACGCCGGAGCACGGCGGCGACGTCACCTGGCGGTTCACCCAGGCCCAGGCCCGCCACCAGGCGGACCCCGGCGATCTCAGCGTGTTCGAGCGCAGCCCGAGCCTGTCGGACCCGGCGTGGATCGCGCGGATCGGCGCCCGCCTCGCCGACCATGCGCGCGCGCATGGCGACTATCGGCCGCTCTACT
>JAPLOH010000057.1:33831-34281 GCA_026400845.1 Alphaproteobacteria bacterium | reverse complement strand
TGCGCCGGCGCCATGGCGAACTCGCCGCGCTGAATGCGGCCTGGGGCAGCGTCTTCGCCGCCTGGGATGCCGTGATGCCGGAAACCACCACCGCGGCGATGGCGCGCACGGATGGCAACTACGTCGCCTGGAACGACCACAAGCAGTTCATGGACGAAGCCTTCGCGGCCGCGCTCCGGGCCGGCCCGGCGGCCCTCAAACAGGCCGATCCCACCGCGCTGGCGGCGATCGAGGGCGGCGAGATCCCGGGCTGGGGCGGCTGGAACTACGCGAGCCTTACCGGCGTCGTCGACGTGATGGACATCTACGACACCGGCCAGAACCTCGACATCGCGCTGGCGCTCGACCCTGCGCTGATCCCCATCACCACGGTTTTCGAGCGCGGCGGCGCCGAGCGGCGGCGGCTTTGGCGCGCGGCGCTGCGCGGGGTGCGCGGCCCCATCCTGTGGG
>JAPLOH010000057.1:0-33822 GCA_026400845.1 Alphaproteobacteria bacterium | reverse complement strand
GACGACGCCGATGATCTGCTGGGCGACGGCGGGGGCCTGGCGCCCGGCGGCGCCGCCCTGGCGCCGGTGTTCACCGAGTTGCAATCCGGCCTAGGCGCCCTGCTGATCGCCTCGCCAATCCAGCGCGATGCGGTGGCGATGCTCTATTCGCCGGTGAGTTTTCGCATGCAGTGGCTGCGCGACCACCGCGCGCGCGGCGATGCCTGGACACGGCGCTCCTCCGAGTTGGAGGGCGAGGACAACGCACTGCGCACGGCGATGCGGGAGGCAGCCGGCACCTTGCAGGCCTGTGGCATCGTGCCGCAGTGGCTCACCCCCGAAATCCTTGCCGCCGGTGCGCTGCGCCGCGGGGTGCGAGTGCTGGTGCTGCCGCAAGTGCTGGCACTGTCGGACGGCGAGGCGAGCGAGATCGCCGCCTTCCGCGCGGCCGGCGGCGTCGTGGTGGCGATCGGCGAGACCGGCGTGTTCGACGAACAAGGCCGCGCCCGGCCGGCCCCGGTAATTCACTTCCAGCCGCGCGACCTGCAAGCGGCGCTGACGGAGGCCGGCGCCGTGCCGCTCGCCCGGCTGCCGGCGAGCCTGGCGCGCCAACAACCGCCGACGCTGACGGTACGACGCAACGGCGAGGTGCTGCTACTCGGCATTGCCGACGGGCGTGACGGCCCCTCGGCCGCGCTCGACACCCATCGCGTCGAACTCAACGCGCGGCGCTTCGTGCGCGACCTGCGAGCGGACGGCGGCTGGGTGGAGACCGCCACACTCGATGTTTCGCTGAACGGCGACGGGGCGGCCATGTTCGCGCTCGCCCCGGCGCCGCTGCCGGCGCCGGTGCTGCGCGCCCCGGCGTCGCTGCGTGCCGGCGACACCGCGCGGATCGCCATCGCCCTCGCCGGACCCACCCCGGCCGCGGCCACGGTGCTGCACGTCACGCTGCGCGATCCCGCGGGCAAGGTCATGCGGATCTACGGCGGCAATGCGGTACTGCGCGGCGGCGGGCTGATTTGGGTGGTGCCCTTCGCGCTCGACGATGCGCCGGGGGACTGGAACATCGCCGTGCACGACGTGCTGGGCGGCGGGACGGCGACCGGGCGGATCACCCTCGCCGTGCCGTGAGCACTGGCCCGGCGGAGAGAGCGAGGCAAGGAGGTATTAGGCTCGCGCGGCTCTTCTCAAAGACAGGCGCTCCCTTCCTTTCCGGCCCAACGAACCATAGCCTCGTTGGCTGAGGATCACTCCTTTGGCGCATCCTCGATCGGCTTCATTGCCGGGTCCGCATCGGCGGCGCGGGCCGGTTCGAGCGCCACTTTCAGAATGAGATCGGGCGCCATGCGGCGCTGGAACACCAGGCTGCGGTCGTTTTGCATCAGTGATGTGCCCTGGCGCTGCGACTCCGCCAAAGCCGAACCGGTCAGCGTGTAGCGCAGGGTGGCGTTGAAGCGCTGATCGGATTTCACCTGGAGGAACATTGGGCCGATGAAGCCCTTCTCGAATTCGATGACCTTCTGCACGTCCTCGCTCATCGAGGAGACGCTGAAATAGGCCCCGCGCGGCACGAAGGTGATCGCCACCAGGAAACCGATGGGCTGCCCGTCGACGTCGAGCCGGAGGAGCTGCTCGCAGCCGGACTGGGTGCAGGCGAAATCCTGTGTATCTCCCAGCAAGGTACCTGATTTGTCGATCTGGAACAGGGTGACGCGCCAGGGATGCTTGCCGGTGGTGACCGGCGCGCGCGAGGGCGGCGGCGGCAGTTGCGCCCATGTGAGGCCTGGCGCCGCCAACAGCAGCACCGCAAGCAGCCGCAACACACCTGCGATGCCTCTCATGCGGCGTCCGAGGCACGGCGGCGGCGGGGACGCGGCGGCACCGCGGCGGGCGGTGGATCGGCTTCATCGGGGCTGTCGAGCGCCCCGAGCAGGGCGGCCCGCAACTGCGCCAGCTTGCGTTCGTTCTCGACCTTCAGGCCGAACACGTTCTTCACGTAGAACACGTCGACCGCGCGCATGCCGTAGGTGGTGACGTGGGCGGAGGCGATCTGCAGCCCCTGCTCGCTGATCGCGGCGGTGACATCGTGCAGCAGGCCTGGCCGGTCGCGGCCGTTCACTTCGAGCACGGTGTAGGTATTGGAAGCGTGGTTGTCGATCACCACCCGCGGCGGCACGTTCATCGCCCGCATACGCTTGCCGAGCAGCATTTTCGACGCCTTCTTGATCTCGGCGGCGAGACGGATGCGGCCCGAGAGCGCCTGCTCGATCAGCACGGAGAGGCGGGCGAGGCGATGCGGTGTGTCGAAGGCACCCCCGGCGGTATCCTGCACCCAGAAGGTGTCGAGCGCCATGCCGTTGGTCAGCGTATGAATGCGGGCATCGACGATCGAGGCGCCGGCCACCGCGAGCGCGCCGGCGATGCGGCTGAACAGCCCGGCGTGGTCGGCGGCATAGACCGTCACCTCGGTCACCGCGCGCGCGGGCAAGGGCTGCGTGACCACGGTGAGGGGGGCCGAGCGCGATTCGGCGTCGCGGATCATGTGGGCGTGGCGGGCATGGGTCTCGGGGTCGAATGACAGCCAGTAGCTGGGGTAGCCAAGGCCGAGGAAGCGATCGATATCCTCCTGTTCCCAGCCATCCAGCATCATCGCGGCGGCCTCGCGGGCGCGGGAGACCCGCATGTCCCGCTCCGTGGTGGACAGCCCGCCGGCCAGCACCTCGGCGACGCGGGCGTAGAGCTCGCGCAGCAGCGTCGCCTTCCAGCCGTTCCATACCTTGGGCGAGACTGCCCGCATGTCCGCCACCGTCAGCACCAGCAGCAGGCGCAGGCGCTCGGGCGACTGGATGACCTCGGAGAGATCGAGGATGGTTTTCGGGTCGTCGATGTCGCGCTTGAAGGCCGTGGTGCTCAGCAGCAGATGGTGCAGTACCAGCCAGGAGACCATCTCGGTCTCCTCCGCCGAGAGGCCGAGCGCGGGGCCGACCTCAAGCGCCAGCTCGGCGCCAAGCGCCGAATGATCGCCGCCGCGACCCTTGCAGATGTCGTGCATCAGCATCGCCACATACAGCGCGCGGCGGGACTGGAGATGATCGACCAGGCTGGAGGCGACCGGGGCGATCTCGGCGAGTTCGCCACGTTCCAGCCCGTTCAGGATGCGGACCGCTTCGATGGTGTGCTCGTCGACGGTGAAGATGTGGTAGGTGTCGAACTGCATCTGGCCGACGATGCGGGTCCAGTCCGGCAGCATGCGGCCGAGGATGCCGGTCTCGTTCAGCACTTTCATCCACACCGCCCCGTCGGCGCGGTTGTGCTCGGCATCACGCCCGCACAGCAGGTCGAGGAAGATATCGGCCGCCGCCTGGTCGCCGCGCAGCGCCACCGCCGCGCGCTCATTGCGGATCAGCGCACGCACCGCGAGCGGGTGCAGCTTAAGGCCACGATCGCGGGCGATCTGCAGCAGGCGGAGCATGCGGATCGGCTCGTCGTGGAAGCTCTGTGAGGTCGCCGGCATCAGCTTGCCGTCGGCGAGCAGGAAGCCGGCCTTGACGAGCGCCGCATCGGCGTCGATCGCGCGGGCTGGCGGGCCGAGGGCGGCACGTTCCAGCGCCGGCTCCAACACCTGGGTAAGGCGGATCACCTCGCGCGCGGTGAGGAAATAGTGCCGCATGAACCGCTCGACGCCATCCTGCCGCCCGTGGCGGGTGTAGCCCATGCGGGCGCCGACCACCGGCTGGAGATCGAAGGTCAGCCGCTCCTCGGCGCGCCCGGCGACGTAGTGGAGATGAAAACGCAGCGACCACAGGAAATCCCAGGAGCGCAGGGCCAGCCGCGCCTCGGTGGTGGTGATGATACCGCCGGCCGGCCCGTGGGCGTCGGCGAGTTCCAGCATGGTGCTGGTGCCGAACACGTAGCGTGACATCCAGTAGAGGGTGTGCAGATCGCGCAATCCGCCCCTGCCCTCCTTGATGTTGGGCTCGACGACGAAGGCGCTGTCGCCGAAGCGGCGATGGCGCACGTCGCGCTCGGCCTTCTTGGCGGCGATGAAGCGCGCAGACCCGGCCTCGGTGCAGGCGGCGCGGAAGCGGGCGAGAAAATCCTCGAACAGCGCCGCCTCGCCGGCCAGCGGGCGGGCATCGAGCAGCGAGGTGCGGATGGTGATGTCACCATTGGCCTCGCGCAGGCAATCCGGCACCGAGCGGGTGGCATGGCCGACCTTGAGGCCGAGATCCCACAGGAAATACAGCACGAACTCGATCGCCCAGAGATCGGGTGGGGTCGGCGCTTCCTCGGTGATGAACAGCAGGTCGATGTCGCTGAAGGGCGCCAGCACGCCGCGGCCATAGCCCCCCGTTGCCGCCATCGCGAGCGTCACCCGTCCGCCATTGGCGGTGCTGGTGTCGCAGGCATAGATGTAGAGCTCGCCCAGCATGCCGTCGATCAGGCTCGCCAGCAGCCGCGCGGCTTTGAGCCCCGGCAGGTTGCCCTGGTCGAAGCTGTCGCGCACGAGGGACTGGATGCGGCCGAGATGGCGCCGGAACGCCCCCAGCGCCGCCTCACGCGGGATCGGCCCGTCGTCCCCGGAGGTCGGCCCCTGGATGAGGTTGATCAGCGCCGAGCGGAGCTGGGCGGTCGCCTGGATGGGGTCGGGCGGCAAAGGTTGCGGGGACAGCATTGGGGGATGTTAGGGGCTAGTTGGCCGGCCCGCCAAGCAACAATCCACGCAACCTGTACAGCGCCTCAAGCGCCTCTCGCGGCGTGAGCTGATCGGGGTCCACCGCGGCCAGCGCATCGTGCACCGGATCACTTGGCGGCGGCTCGGGCGTGCTGTCTCGCGCGGCGGCGAACAGCGGCAAGGCGGCGGCCTCGGTGAGGCGGCCATGGCGCTTCTCGAGGTCCGATAGCAGCCCGCCGGCCCGGCGCACCACGGTGGCCGGCACGCCCGCGAGGCGGGCAACATGCACACCCCAGGAGCGCCCGCCCGAGCCCTCGGCGACCTCGTGGAGGAACACCACGTCCTGCTTCCACTCCTTCACCCGCATCATGTGCGGTTTCAGGCGGGGCAGCTCGCCGGTCAGCTCGGCCAGCTCATGGAAATGGGTGGCGAAGATCACCCGGCAGCGCGTTGCGTTGTGCAGCGCCTCCAGCACCGCCCAGGCGATGGCGAGCCCGTCCAGCGTCGCGGTGCCACGACCGATTTCATCAACCACCACAAGGGATTTCGGCCCGGCCTGATGCAGGATCGCCGCGGTCTCCGTCATCTCCACCATGAAGGTGGAGCGCCCGCGCGCGAGATCGTCCGACGCGCCGACGCGGGAGAACAGCCGGTCCACCACCCCGATCCGCGCCGCCCGCGCCGGCACCGGCAATCCAGCCTGGGCGAGGATGGCGATCAGCGCGTTCTGCCGCAGGAAAGTGGACTTGCCCGCCATATTCGGCCCGGTCAGCAGCAGCACGCGGCGATCGGGCGAGAGGTCGCAGTCATTGGGTACGAACGGGCTCTGCCCGGCGATCGCCGCCTCCACCACGGGATGGCGGCCAAGCTCGATTCTGAATTCGGCGCCATCGGTGATCTCCGGGCGGCACCAGGTGCCGGGCTCGGCCAGCCGCGCGGCGGATTGCGCGACGTCGAGCGCTGCCAGCGCCCCGGCGGCGGCGGCGAGCTTCTCGGCCTGGGCCAGGGTCTCGCCGAGCAAATGGGCGAACACCAGCCGCTCCCGCGCCGCCGCCCGCTCGCCGGCCTCGCTGATGCGGCGATCGAGGTCGGAGAGGTCGGGTTGGGTGAAGCGGGCGCCATTGGCCATGCCCTGGCGCAGCGTGAGATCGGCGAAGGCGCGCAGCTTTTCGACAAACTGGGCGGACGCTTCGATGACATAGCCGAGCTGGTTGTGGTGCTTGATCTTGAGGCTGGCGACGCCGTAGCGCTGGGCGAAATCGAGCTGCATGGCCGCGATCACCCGCTTGCTGTCATCGCGCAGCGCCCGCTCGGCATCCAGTTCGCCGTCGAACCCGGCCGCAATCGCGGCGCCCCCGGCGGATGGATCGAGCCGGATCGGCGCGGGATCGGCCATCGCGGCAGCCAGCAGCGCGTGCAGGGAAGGCGGAATTGCGAGCCGGTCGCGGATATCGGCGAGCAGGTTCGGCAACGGGCCGGCGAGGCGAGCGGCGGCCTCGGTGGCGGCCGCCATGCCGTCGCGGATGGCCGCAAGGTCGCGCGGGCCGCCGCGGCCGAGGGAGAGGCGGGCCAAAGCGCGGGCGATGTCCGGCGCGCCGCGCAGGGCGGCGCGGATCGCCGCTGTGTCGGCGGGGTTGGCCAGCAGCCAGGACCAGCCATCCTGCCGCGCCGCGATGGCCGCCGGGTCGGCCAGCGGGGCGGCGAGATATTCCGCCAGCAGGCGCGCGCCGGCCGCCGAAAGGGTGCGCTGCACGGCGGCGAGCAGGGTGTGGGCCGTGGTGCCGTCGCGCGCGCGGATGATCTCGAGGCTCTGCCTGGTCGCCGCGTCCATCTCCAGCCGCCCCGCATCGCCGAGCGGGCTCGGGGGCGAGAGCCGCGGCATCTTACCGGCCTGGGTGGTACGGACATAGTCGAGCGCCACCGCCGCGGCCGCGGTCTCGGCCTCGGAGAAGCTGCCGAAAGCCTCAAGGCTGGTCACCGTGAAATGCTGCTCGAGCAGCCGGCGGGGAAAGGCCGGCGGCGGAGCCGCTGGCGTTCGCCGCGCGGCCCAGTCGCCGAGTGCCACGTCATCATCCGCCAGGATTTCGGCGGGATCGAGCCGCCCCAGCAGCGCCGGCAAAGCGGAGGGGGCCAGTGCCTGGGTCTCGAACAGGCCGGTGGAGATTTCGAGCCAGGCCGCGCCGATCACCGTATCGCGCCGTGCCAGCGCCAGCAGCAGATTGGGCCGCGAGGCATCGAGCAGCGCATCCTCGGTCAGCGTGCCCGGGGTGATCAGGCGCACCACCTCACGGCGGATCGGCGCCTTGCCGATGCGCGCCTTGGGGTCCTCCATCTGCTCGCCGACCGCGACGCGGAAGCCGCGGCGGATCAGCCGGGAGAGATAGGCCTCGGCGGCATGCACCGGCACGCCGCACATCGCAATCGGTTGGCCACCATGGGTACCGCGATGGGTCAGCGCGATGTCGAGCGCGGCGGCCGCCGCCTCGGCATCGGCGAAGAACATCTCGTAGAAATCGCCCATGCGGAAAAACAGCAGCGCATCGGGGTGCAGCGCCTTGGCGGCGAACCACTGCGCCATCGCGGGGGTGGCGCCATCGGGCGGCGGCGGGGCAAGAGAGATCGCCATCACGCCAGCCGCAGCAGGGGAATGGCGATCGCCGCCAGCACCACGGCTGCCAGCCGCACCTTGGTCAGCCGCTCGCGCAGCCACACCACCGCGATCAGGATGGCGAACACCGCCGAGGTATCGCGCAGCGCCGCCGCCGGCGCGATCGGCCCGTGCGTCCATACCCAGAGGATCAGGATGTAGGAGGCCATCGAGGCCAGCGCGACCGGGAGGGCCCGCAGGCCCGAGCCCTTGAGGATGCCGATCGGCGAAATCTCCCTGCGTAGCCGGATGCACATCGCCAGCGCGTTGGTCACCGAGGTGAGGCAGCCATAGGCGAAGGCATCGTCGGCCGCGCGCACCCCCTGCGCGTCGCACAGCACATAGACCGCCGTTGCCGCACCGGAGGCCAGCGCCCAGCCAAGCGCTGCGGGCGGAAAACTGCGATCCGTCGCCGCCGAGCGGGCCAGCAAAGCGAGGGCGGCGACAATCAGCACCACGCCGCCGATGGCATAGCCCGAGATCGCTTCCCGCGCGATCCAGGTCGAGAGCGGCACCACCAGCAGAACCCCGATCGCCCGCATCACCGGATAGACCACGCCGAACTCGGCCGCCCGGTAGGCCCGCATCATCGTCAGCACCGTCACCACGTTGGTCGCCGTGGAAGCCGCGACCCAGGGCCAGGATGCCATCGCCGGCAGCCCGATCACCGCCAGCACCGGCAGCACCATCAGCGCGCCGACGATCATCTGCGCCGCCATCGCCTCGGTCGGCCGAGGTGCTACTTTCACCGCGGCATTCCAGCCGGCATGCAGCAGGGCGGAGAGCAGCGCGAGCAGGACGAGAGGCATTGTCATCGCGACAGACTGCCCGATGCCGCCTGCCCTGTCAGTCCCCACCGTGTCAGTCCCCACCGTGTCGGAACCATGGCGCGACAAGAACGCGCTTGCGTCGGGCGGGCCGCCGGTCACAATGGATCGATAACGCCGTTCAACGGAGGGGAACATCATGGCCGACAGCAACGACACGCGAACCGCGCGGGTTTCGGGCGACGAGGCCCTGGCGATGCATGCCGCCTATCCGCCCGGCAAGCTCGCCACCCGCCTCACCAAACCGCTCGCCACCGCGCGGGACTTGTCGCTGGCCTATTCGCCGGGCGTCGCCGAGCCCTGCCTGCATATCGCGCGGGACCCCTCGCTCGCCTATGACTACACCTCCAAAGGCAACATGGTCGCCGTGGTCTCCAACGGCACCGCCGTGCTCGGCCTCGGCAACCTCGGCGCGCTCGCCGGCAAGCCGGTGATGGAGGGCAAGGTGGCCCTGTTCAAGCGCTTCGCCGACGTCGATGGCATCGATCTCTGCGTCGATACCGAGGACGTGGACGCGCTGATCAACTGCGTGCGCTACCTCGGCCCCTCCTTCGGCGGCATCAACCTCGAGGACATCAAGGCGCCGGAGTGCTTCATCATCGAGCAGCGCCTGCGCGAGCTGATGGACATCCCCGTTTTCCACGACGACCAGCACGGCACCGCCATCGTCGCCGCCGCCGGGTTGATCAACGCCTGCCACCTCACCGGGCGGGAGCTGAGGGACACCAGGCTGGTCGTCAACGGCGCCGGCGCCGCCTCGATCGCCTGCGTCGAACTGCTGAAGGCGATGGGCATGCGGCCCGAGCATGTCACCCTGTGCGACACCAAGGGCGTGGTCTACCAGGGCCGCACCGAGGGCATGAACCAGTGGAAATCCGCCCATGCGGTGGCAACCAAGGCCCGCACCCTGCTTGAGGCGATCGAGGGGGCGGACGTATTCTTCGGCCTCTCCGTTAAAGGCGCGCTGACCCAGGACATGGTGCGCGCCATGGCCGCCAGTCCGATCATTTTCGCCATGGCCAACCCGGACCCCGAGATCACCCCGGAGGAGGCCCGCGCGGCGCGTGCGGATGCCATCATCGCCACCGGGCGGTCGGATTATCCGAACCAGGTCAACAACGTGCTCGGCTTCCCCTACATCTTCAGGGGCGCGCTCGACGTGCGGGCCAGCACCATCAACGAGGCGATGAAGATCGCCGCCGCCGAGGCGCTCGCTTTGCTCGCCCGCGAGGACGTGCCCGACGAGGTGAACGCCGCCGGCGGTGGCAAGCGGCTGCAATTCGGGCCGGAATACATCATCCCCAACGCTTTCGACCCCCGCCTGATCTCCCGCCTGCCGCCCGCGGTGGCCAAGGCGGCGATGGATAGCGGCGTGGCGCGCAAGCCGCTCGCCGATCTGCGCCGCTACGAGCGCGAGCTTTCCGCCCGCCTCGACTCCACCGCCAATGCGCTGGACGCGATTTCCGAGCGGGTGCGCGCCAATCCGCGCCGCGTGGTGTTCGCCGAGGGCGAGGAGGAAAAGATCGTCCGCGCCGCCGTGCAGTTCCGCAACGCCGGCTACGGCACCCCCGTGCTGATCGGGCGCGAGGACCGGGTGCGCGCCACGCTCGCCTCGCTCGGCCTCGGCATGGGCGACGGCATCGAGATCCACAACGCCCGGCTGTCGACGCATAACCGCGCCTATGCCGACTTCCTCTACGCCCGCCTGCAGCGCCGCGGCTTCCTGCTGCGGGACTGCCAGCGCATGGTCAACCAGGACCGCAACGTATTTGCCGCATGCATGGTCGCTACCGGCGATGCGGATGCCATGGTGACCGGCCTCACCCGCTCGGCCGCCGTGTGCCTGGAGGATATCGGCCACGTCATCGATACCGCGCCGGGCGGCATCGCCTTCGGCCTCACGCTGATGCTGGGCGAGCGCGGCCACACCATCTTCATCGCCGACACGCTGATGCATTTCCGCCCCAACCCCACCGAGATGGCCGATATCGTGGTCGGTGCGGCGGCGGCGGCACGGCGCATGGGCCATGAGCCCCGCGTGGCGCTGATGAGCTACTCCACCTTCGGCAACCCCCGCCACGCGCTGGCCGACGTGATGCGCGAGACGGTGGCGATCCTCGACGAGCGGCATGTGGACTTCGAGTACGATGGCGAGATGAGCCCGGACGTGGCGCTCGACCCGTCCTACCGCGCGATCTACCCGTTCTGCCGCCTCACCGGGCCGGCGAACGTGCTGGTGATGCCGGGCCTGCATTCCGCCCACATCACCTCCCGCCTCGCACCCCGCCTCGGCGGCGGCAGCACCATCGGGCCGCTGCTGATCGGGCTCACCCATGCGGTGCAGCTGGTGCCGATGGACGCCTCGGTGAACCAGATCGTCGACATGGCGACATTGGCCGCCCACCAGACGGTGCGCGGATAGGGAGTAACCAAGATGGACAGCCTCAAACCCGTCGCCCACCGCATTGCCGCCATCCTCAAGGAGCGCAAGCAGACGCTCTCCATCGCCGAAGGCTCGGCGGGCGGGCTGATGTCGGCCGCCATGCTCGCGGTGCCTGGCGCCTCGGCCTATTTCATGGGTGGCGCGGTGGTCTACACCCGCGTCGCGCGCCGGGTGCTGCTCAACCTCTCGGATGACGACATGCGCGCGGTGCGGCCATCGACGGCCAACTACTCGCGACTGATGGCGGACGCCTGCCGCTCCCGCTTCGCCACCGACTGGGCGATCGCGGAATCGGGCGCCACCGGCCCCACCGGCAACCGCTACGGTGACGCCGCCGGCCATGCCGCCATCGCGGTGTCAGGCCCGGTCGCGCTTGATCTCGTGCTGGAGACCGGTCATGGCGACCGCGAAGGCAACATGCGCGCCTTCGCCCAGGCGGCGCTCGAATTGCTGGAGCGCGCCCTGATTGGATGAACTTGCCGTCCATCGCGGGCTATACCGTCCAGGCCGGCTGCTCGATATCGGGGCGCATGACGGGCTGTTGACCCTGCCGCTCGCCGGCCTGCCGGGCGCGGTGGTGGAGGCGTTCGAGCCGCTGCCGATCGCCCATGCTCGCCTCGCCGCCGCGGTAGAGGGCCGTTCCAACGTGCGGCTGCACACCTGCGCGCTTGCCGAGCGCGACGGCACGGCGGAGCTGGAGATGCCCTCGGTCGGCGGCGTCGCGCAGGAACAATGGTCCTCGCTGGTGAAGGACTACGCGGCGATCCAGGCGTGGGACGCCAGGGTGGACCGGGTGGAGCGCTTCACCGTGGCACTCCGCCGGCTCGACGGATTCGGCTGGCGCGATATTACCGCCATCAAGCTCGACGTCGAAGGCGCCGAAGAGGAGGTGATCCGGGGCGGCGCCGAGACCATCCGCGCCTGCCAGCCGGTGATGACGGTCGAGATCGAGGAACGCCACCGTGTCGGTAGTACCCACGCGGTGCCGGTGCTGTTGGCGGGGCTCGGCCTGGCCGGATTCTTCTGGCTCGACGGCTGGCACGGTGCGGCATCCTTCGAAGCCGCCCGGATGCAGGTCGCCTCACCCTCGCCAGCGAGTTTCGCGGCCTCCGACCCATATGTGTTCATCTTCCATTTTGCCCCGCCCGCTCTGGTGCCGGCGCTGCTGGCGCTGCGGCCGGCGGGTTGATTTCGGAAGACGGATCGGCCACAGACTGCCGTGTCCAGCGGCGCGGTGCCGCTCGAGGGAATGTCGCGCATGTCCGAATCCTCCATTTCGTCCGCCATGGCCCAGGCAACACCGATACAGGCAACGCCGGTCCAGCCCGCCGCCGCGGCGCAGGTACTGCCGTTGTTCTTCCACAAGGTGGTGGGCATCAACCCGGCGAACCACGGGCACCTCAAGATCGACCGCTCCACCGGGTTCGACTTTGCCCGTGCCGCGCAGTCGGTACCGATCGGAATTGGCGAGTTCGACGTCGTGGCGCAGCACTACCCGATCGTTTTCGCCAGTGGCCCGATCCCGACGCCGCTCGCCTTGCTCGGGCTGGGCGAGGGGCATAATTTATTCGTCGAGGCTGACGGCACCTGGCGGCGGGACACCTATGTCCCCGCCTATGTCAGGGCCTTTCCGTTCATCTTCGTCGAGGATCCGAACTCCAAGACGGTCTATGTCGGCATGGAGGAAAGTGCCGCCTGCATCGGGCCCGACAACGGGCTGCCGATGTTCGAGGACGGCCAGCCGACCCCGGCGATGAGCGAGTCGGTGAATTTCTGCCTCGCGTTTCGCGACAACCTCACTGCGGCGAACGCGTTCGGCCGCGCGCTCGATGCGCAGGGGCTGCTGGAGGAGGAGGAGGCGACAGTGAACTTCACCGCCGGTGGCGGCACCCGCATTCGCGGGTTCAAGGTGCTGAAGCCGGAGCGGCTGGACCGGCTGAGCGACGAAACCTTCCTCGACTGGCGCCGCCGCGGCTGGCTCGGACCGCTCTACGCGCATCTGCACTCCGGCGCGCGCTGGGGCCGGCTGATCGAACTCGGGGCGGCGGAACGCCGACCAGCCTGAGGGGGCCGCGCCGACGCCGTTCGACACGGCGATCGCCGGAGTGTCCCGTAAACAGTCTCGTGATTTAATCTTTGATTCATTGACCGGGCGGGGTCGGTTCTGCTTTTAGACGGTCGCGGCGATAAGCCGAAATCGGGGAAATGTCATGAAGCTTGGTTCGTCGCTCCTCAACAATTTTGCACTTGCCGGGTCCAACGAGGCGCTGATTGCCCAGTTCGATTGGGCCTCCGCTGGGATCGGGCCGGTTGCCATCGCGCAGACGGGCGGGCCGATCACATTTGCGAGCACGCTGGTCGGCACCAATGGTGACACGGCCGTGCTCGGGCCGGCCGCACGCGCCACCTACGGCGTCACCGGGGCCGGTATCAAAATCGGCATCCTCTCGGACAGCTTCAACCGCAAAGGCAAACTGGTGACAGACCAGGCCGCCGATGCGTTGCCCCAGTCGGTGACCATCCTCAAGGAAGGCCCGAAGGGCAGCGCCGACGAAGGCCGCGCGATGGCCCAGTTGGTGCATCAGATCGCCCCGGGCGCTGCGATCTACTTCTACTCGGCGTTCTACAGCGAGACCGACTTCGCCGCCGGCATCACCGCGCTCGCCTCCGCGGGCTGCAACATCATCGTCGACGACGTCGCCTATTTCGACGAGCCCTTCTTCCAGGTCGGCTCCGCCATCGACAAGGCGATCGACCAGGCGACGGCGAGCGGCGTCAGCTACTTCACCGCCGCGGGCAACGATGGCCAGGGCTATTACCAGAACACCTTCAGCGCGATGAGCTATTCGCTGCCCGGGGTCGCCGGCACCTACAAGGTGGAGAATTTCGGCACCCCGGCGGCGCCGAACCCGTTCCAGTCGATCACCATCCCCAAGGGCGACCAGGTGACGTTCGACCTGCAATGGAACCAGCCGTTCCAGAACATCGGCATCGGCCACGCCTCGGCCAACAGCCTCGCGATGGTGCTCTACGACAACAACAACAAAATCGTCGCCTCGGCGAAGGTCAACGATGTCGGGAAGAACCCCGTACAGCTCATGAGCTTTACCAACCGCTCGGCGACGAACACCAGCTACAAGCTCTCCATCGTCCAGAACGGCGGCAGTGTTGCCCCCGGAATATTCAAATACCTCCTGATGTCCGGCGGCTCAACCATCAACGACCCCAACGCCGGCAAAGGGTCGGGCGCGGCGTATGGCCATGCGATCAACCCCAGCGCCAACTCGGTTGGCGCCATCGCCGCGGATAGCGCGCCGGCTAATGGCGGCAACGGGCAGGTGGAGTATTTCACCTCCAGCGGCCCCGGCATGATCCTGTTCGACGGCACCGGCGCCAAGCTTTCGACGCCGCTCGTGCCCAACAAGCCCAACTTCGTCGCCCCCGACGGCATCAAGACCAACGTGTTCAACCCTTTCTACGGCACGTCAGCCGCTGCCCCTGATGCGGCGGCGGTGGCAGCGCTGATGCTGGAGGCCCAGCCGGGTCTGCTGCCGGCGCAGGTCTCCGCCATCCTCGCCGCCTCGGCCATCCCGGTGACCGGCCCGGCCAACACCACCGGCGCGGGCCTGATCCAGGCGACGACGGCGGTGCAACTCGCGCTCGCCACCACCCCGGGGGTCGCCTCGGCCCTGGCCCTGGCCAGTAATACAGGCGCCCTGCCGAACGGCATTGCGCCTGATGTCGGCCCTGCCGCCATCGGCAGCGCCGCCACCGGCGGGTTCGGCGGAGCGCTCGGCGCGCATTCGCCGGTGCAGTTGGCGCTGGCCGCGGTCGCCTTCAACCCGATGACGAGCAATTTCTGGTTCGAGATCGACCCGGCAGCGACCGACTATGCCGACGAAGCAGCGGCGGGTGGCGCCGGCTCGATGGCGACCCTCGCCTACCTCACCGACGTGTACGCCCCGCTGCACGCCTGAACCCGGTCCCCGGCCCCTCAAGGGCCGGGGTTCGTGATCCGCTCCCCGAAGTCGCCGCGCAACCTACGCGGCGACTTCCGTTGTCTTGGGAGTGGCAATCTGCACGCTGTTCGGCCCGTAGCGGTCGGTGAATGCCGTGGTGTCGATCTCGTCAAGCGCGATCTCGCGTGCCATCACCTTGCGCTTCCATTCCAGATGCCCGGCGTGCTTGTCGTGGAATTCCGGCATTACCTCGCGGCCGAACAGCTCCAGGCTTTCGCAGATATGCTCATGTGTATTCTTGCCGGCCTGGTTGAGCAGGATGATCTGGTCGATGTTCGATGTTTCGAACCTGCGCAGCTTGCGCCGGATGGTCTCGGGCGAGCCGATCAACCCGCCACGGAGCGCGCGCGCGTGGCCCTCGGGGTTGGCCGCCTTCCACTTCTCGAACTCTTCCCACATGTTCACCGTCCCCGCCGGCGGGCGCTTGCGGCCGGGCTGGGCGCCGTAGAAGCGCAGCGCGAACTGGAAGAACATCGCGCCATCGGCACGGCGTTGCGCCTCCTCATCGGTCTCGGCGCACATGAAGTAGCTGACGAGCGCGATGTTGGGGTTGATCTGGTAGTCCGCCAGCCGGTCGAGCCGTTTGGTGATGGCGTTGTAATAGGCGTGCACCCAGGCATGGGCGGCGTCCGCGCTGAGGAACTGGAAGGCGAGCGCGCCGAGGCCGCGGCGGCCGGCCATCTCGATCGTATCCAGCTGCGAACAGGCGACCCAGAGCGGGGGATGCGGCCGCTGGATCGGCTTGGGTAGCACGTTGCGCAGCGGCATCTTGAAGTAGGGGCCGTCGTACTCGCACGGGCCGTCCTTGAACATCGGGATCACCGCGCGCAATCCGTCCTCCCACACCTGCCGCTTGTCCTCCATCACGCGGCCGAAGGGTTCGAGCTCGGTGATCGAGGCGCTTTCGCCGGAGCCGAACACGGCACGCCCATTGCTCAGCAAATCGAGCGTGGCGATCCGTTCGGCGACGCGGGCGGGATGCGAGGTGGTGAGCTGCATGATGCCATGGGCGAGGCGGATCCGGCTGGTCCGCTGGCTCGCGGCGGCGAGGAACATCTCAGGCGTCGGCGAATGCGAGTATTCCTCGAGGAAGTGATGCTCGACCTGCCACGCATAGTCGTAGCCCAGCCGATCCGCGAGCTCGATCTGGCTGAGTGCGTTCTGGTAGAGCTTGTGCTCGCTGTCGGGCTCCCACGGTCGGGGCAGTTGCAGCTCGTAGAAAATGCCGAATTCCATCGATGCGTTCCTCCGCGTTTGGTTGGAGAGATCGTTATCCAATTGCCCGCGTCCGGCCAAGCCCCCTCGTCTTGCACTCGTCCGATCATGCTCTAGGCTCGGCGAAACAGGAGGATCCACCATGAGCTTTCCGCTGCCGCCGGCCGCCCCCGAAACCGTCGGCCTCGACCCCGTCCGCCTGGCCAAGATGTGTGCGGTCATCGAACGCCACGTCGCCGAGGGCCTGCATCCCGGCGCCCAGATCGCGGTGGCACGGCACGGCAAGCTCGCGCTGTTCGAGAGCTTCGGCCAGGCTCGCACGGCGCCCGCGCCCGCTGCCACCTCCGACGAGACGCTGTTCCTGCTCTACTCCAACACCAAGGTGGTCACCGCCTGTGCCGTCTGGACCCTGGTGGAGGATGGCGCCATCCGCTTCGGCGATCGGGTGGCCGACCACCTGCCGGGGTTCGAGAAGCACCGGAAGGGCGATATCACGCTGATCCAGCTGCTCTCCCACCAGGGCGGCTTCCCGACCGCCGCGGTGCCGCCCGAGGTATGGAACGACCATGACCTGCTCCGCCGCGTGGTTTGCGATTTCGTGCCGGAATGGCCGGCCGGGCAGCGCCTCCAGTATCACGCCACCGCCGCCCATTGGGTGGCCGGCGCGATGATCGAGGCCGTCACCGGGCAGGATTTCCGCACCTATATCCGCGACAAGGTGATCGCCCCGCTCGGCCTCGGGGCGGAGCTGTTCGTCGGCCTGCCGGACGCCGAGCACGCCCGCGCCGCCGACATGCATGAGCCCGACGGCGCCGGCGGTGTGCGCAACAAGATGCCGGAATGCTCGGCCGCCCACCGCATGGCCGGCGTGCCCGGCGGCGGCGGCTATGCGAGCGCACGGGCGATGGCGGCGTTCTACCAGATGCTCGTCCAGGGCGGCCAACTCGGTGGCACCCGCATCGTCTCGCCGCGTCTGCTGCGCTATGTGACGCAGAATTTCACCGGCGAACGGCTCGATCTGTCCAGCGGCATGCCGATGCATCGCGGCCTCGGCCCCTACGTGCGCGGCACCACCGAGACGGTGCGCGGCATGGGCGCCCTCGCCCATCCCGGCACCTTCGGCCACGGCGGCGCCGGCTCCTCCTATTGCTGGGGCGACCCGGATTCCGGCGTCTCGATGAGCTTCCTCAGCAATTGCCGCCTCGCCGAGGAGGACCATGATTTGCGCATGGAGGTCATCAGCAACATGGTCCACGCCGCGATCGTCGGCTAATCAGGCCACCCCGCGAACCCACGATCGAACAAGGAAGTCCGACATGACCGCCTCGATCTTCCAGGGCACCGTCCCCGCCCTCATGACCCCCTGCACGCCCGACCGGCGCCCCGATTTCAACGCCCTGGTACGCAAGGGCCAGCAACTCGTCGGCCTCGGCATGTCCGGCGTGGTTTATTGCGGCTCGATGGGCGACTGGCCGCTGCTGTCCGACGAACAGCGCATGGAAGGCGTCGCCCGCCTCACCGCCGCCGGCGTGCCGGTGATCGTCGGCACCGGGGCCCAGAACCCCCCCCGCGCCGCCGCCTTCGCCGCCCATGCCAAAACCGTCGGCGCCCAAGGGCTCATGGTGATCCCGCGCGTGCTCTCCCGCGGGACCTCGTCGGCCGCCCAGCGCGCCCATTTCGCGGGCATCCTGGAGGCGGCCGGCGGGCTGCCGGCCGTGATCTACAACTCGCCGTACTACGGCTTCGAGACCAAGGCCGAGTTGTTCTTTGACCTGCGCCGCCAATACCCCAACCTCGTCGGCTTCAAGGAATTCGGCGGCGCCAAGGCGCTCTCCTATGCCGCCGAGCACATCACCGGCCAATCGCCCGACCTCACGCTGATGGTAGGCGTCGATACCCAGGTGGTGCACGGCTTCGTCAATTGCGGCGCGGTGGGCGCCATCACCGGCGTGGGCAACGTGCTGCCGAAAGAGGTGCTGCATCTCGTCGCGCTGTGCGAACAGGCCGCCGCCGGTGACCCCATCGCCCGCCGTCGGGCGGAGGAACTCGACCGCGCGTTCGGCGTGCTGTCGAGCTTCGACGAGGGGGCGGACCTCGTGCTGTTCTACAAATACCTGATGGTGCTGACCGGCAACCCGGAATACGAGCTGAACTTCAACGCCACGGACTCGCTGAGCCCGAGCCAGAAACACCTGGCCGAGACCCAACTCAAGCTGTTCCAGACCTGGTACGCCAGATGGTCGGCAGAGAACGCGTGACAGGGACCAACTCCGGGTTATCGGCATCGAGCGGCTCATGACACCGGCACTCCGCCGCGCTGTACGGGCGGCGCTGTAGGGGCCGCGCAAATGAGCGAGCAACAAGGGTCGCGCGCCTGCGCCGTGAGCCGACGATGGGCACTAGCAGGCCCGTAACGGAACCAGTATATTCCGCACCGAACAAGGCGGTGGGGCTATGTCCTTCAGGTTCGTGCATGCGGCTGACATCCACCTCGATTCGCCATTGCGCTCGCTGGCACTGCGGAACCCCGCACTGGGCGAACTGGTCGGCAATGCCACACGCCAGGCATTTGCAGGCATCGTTGCCCTCTGTCTCGAGGAGCGCGTCGATGCCCTGCTGATCGCCGGGGATTTGTACGACGGCGACCAGACTTCGATGAAGACGGCGCTGTTCCTCGCCCGGCAACTGCACCGGTTGCACGAGGCGGGTGTGGCGACCTTCGTCGTGCGCGGCAACCATGACGCATTGTCCCGCATCACCAGGGAACTGGTGCTGCCCGACTCGGTCAACGTGTTCGGCGGGCGGGCCGAGGCATTGGATGTGGCGCAGGGGCGCGATGCCGTGCCGGTGGTGGTCCACGGGCTGAGCTTCGCGCAGCCGCATGCGCCGGAGAGCCTGCTCGGCCGCTACAAGCCGCCGGTGGCCGGGGCGGTGAACATCGGATTGATGCACACCAGCCTCGATGGCGCGCCAGGGCATGATCGCTATGCTCCCTGTGCTGCAAGCGACTTGCTGGCCTCCGGGTTCGACTACTGGGCGCTGGGGCATATCCACAAGCGCTCCGTCATTGCCGGGCGCTCCACGATCGTCATGCCGGGGATGCCGCAGGGCCGCGATATCAACGAGGCCGGGCCGAAATCGGTCAGCCTGGTGACGATCGGCGACGACCGGACCGTTCATGTGGAAGCACGGGAGACCGCGATTGCGCAATTCGAGCGGGTCGCCGTCGATCTGGCGGGCATCGATGACTGGCGCGACATGGTGGCCGCCATCGGCGCCGCCCTGGCAGAGCGCCGCGCGATCGTCGTGGCCGAGCACCTCATCGCGCGGCTGACTTTGACCGGGGCAACGTCGCTGGCCTGGCGGATCCGCGGCGATTTTGACCTCGTGCGCGCGGAGGTGACCAGTCGTGCCGAAGAGTTGCGCAATTGCTGGATCGAGGGCGTGGATCCCGGCATCTCCGTCCCTGCCGCGCCGATCTCCGCTGACGCGGGCTCCGCGGCCTCGGCCATCGCCGAGTTGCACCACCTGATCGCGAGCGACATTCTTCCCGCGGAGGCTTACCACGCGGCGCTGGCGGACCTTGCCGACGAACTCCGCGGGCAGTTGCCGTCGGAATGCCGGCACCTGCTGGCCGGAGATGAAGCCGAGTCGCGCTTGCGGATGATCGCGTACGCCCGGGAAGGCGCCGAGGACGTCATTGCCCGGCTGCAGGCCGGCCCGGGCAATGGAGACCGATGATGCGCCTCCGCCGGCTCGACCTCACGCGCTACGGACGCTTCACTGACCACAGCATCGATTTCGGCGCGGCGGTCGCCGGGCAGCCGGACCTGCATATCGTCTACGGCCCGAACGAGGCCGGCAAGTCGACCACATTGGCGGCATTTCTTGACCTGCTATTCGGTATCGAGATCCGCAGCCGCTACAACTTCCGCCACCCCTACAACACCATGCGGATCGGCGCGGCGCTGGAGACCGCCGCCGGGCCGCGCACGTTCGTCCGGCTCAAGCGCGCCCAAGCCAGCCTGTTCGACGGCGAGGACCGGCCGGTGCCGGACGGCAGCCTGCTGGGCGAATTGGTGGGGCTCGACCGGGCCGCCTACCAGGCCATGTTCTGCCTGGACGACGACACCCTGGAAGCTGGCGGCAAGAGCATCCTCGAAAGCCGTGGCGAGCTCGGGCAGCTGCTGTTCGCGGCCAGCTCGGGCCTGGCGGAACTGAGCCGCAAGCTGGCAGACCTGCGCGCCGAGGCCGATGGATTCTACCGGTTCAATGGTCGCGGCGGAGAGCTGACACGATTGAAGAGCGAGCTGTCCGCCCTCAAGGACGAGCGCCAGCGCCTGGACACCATCGCATCGGAATATCACCGGCTGGTCGAGCAACGTGACGCCGACCACGGGCGGTACCGGGAGGCACTGCAGGCGCGCAAGCACGTTCAGGCCCGGATGGATGTCCTCCAGGGTCAGCTCATCGCGTTGCCGCATGTCGCCGACCTGCGGCGCCTGCGCGCAGAGTCGGCGGCCCTCTGGGACCTCCCGGCGCCCCCGTCCGGCTGGTCCGACGAATTGCCGCGGCTGCTTCGCGACGAGGTGGAACTGGCCACGCGAGCGGCTGGGCTCGACGATGAAATCACCCGGCGGGCCGCGCGCCTCGATACCATCGCGGTCGACACCGCCGCGGCCGCTACCGCCGCGCGGCTTGACGGTCTGACCGAGCTGCGGGCCCGCCATGTCACGGCCGATCTCGATATTCCCGCGCGCCAGGGCGAGCTGCGGCGCGTCACGGCCGCAATCGCGGCGTTACTCGCCAGGCTCGATCGGCCGGACGACGCGAACCCGGCCCGCTTGGTGATCCCGGCCCGGCTAACGACGACGTTGAGCGGGCTGATCGTGTCGCACGCCGGCATCGAAGCCGCGCTGGAGGCCGCCGCGCGGGAACACGCCGAGGCAATTCAGAACCATGCCGCTGCACGGTTGAAGCTGATGACAGCCGGCGGCGGGGATAGCCCCAAGACAGGGCTGCGGCGCGTCGAAAGTGCGGCGACGGCGCTGCGCACCGGCGACCATCAGGTCCGGCGGCGAACCGCCGAACGCGCCCTCGAGGCCAACGGGATCAAGCTGGAGAGCCAGCTTTCGGCACTGCGACCCTGGCTCGGCACAGCCGCAGATCTGACCGCGATGACCGTGCCGGATGCCAGTGTCATGAACCGGTGGCGGCAGGGGCTCGACACCGCGCGGCGTGACGAGGCGCAACACGCCGCACGGCTGACCGACCTCGGCACCGAGGTGGGGCGCCTTGACGCCGAGCTTGTTGCCATGGCCACGGTGCTGGGAGTGGTCAGCGACCAGGAGATCGCTGAAATCCGGACGGTGCGGGAAACGGCCTGGGCCACCCATCGGCGGCGGCTTGAGACCGCAACGGCGGAGACCTTCGAGGCCGCGTTGCGGCGCGATGACCTGGCAATGGTGGCCCGGCTGGGGCACCAGTCGGACCTCGCTAAGGCACAGGAAATGGCGCGGACGCGCACGGTGCGGGTTGCAGAACAGCGCAGCACCGAGGCGCTGCTGTTGGCATGCACCGCGCGCCGCGATGCGGTGGCGGCGGAAGTCGCCGCTGCAATCGCGTCCGGCATGCCGGGGCTACCAGCGCCCACCGGCCCCGAGGCGTTGAGCGCATGGCTCGATCGTCGCGCGACGGCGTTGGAGACTTGGCACGCATTGCGCCAGGCCGAAGCGGAGTTACGCGCTGCCGACCAGGATGCGACCCGGCTGCGGATCGCGCTGCGCGACGCTCTCGCCGGGGCTGAAGTTCGCTTCGACGCTGAGGCCGAGGCCGCTGCGTTGCTGGCCGTGGCCGAGACGGCGCTCGCTGGCGAGACGGAGGTTCGTGGCCTGCACACCGCGACCGCCGCCGCCGAGGCGGAAGTGACGAAGCGCGCCCACGTCCTGCAGGAGGTCAGGACCCGCAATCAGGCTTGGCGGAAAAAATGGACCGATGCGTGCGCGGCCTGCTGGCTGGGCGATGACGGCACCATTCCCGAACCGGCCGAAGCCGGCGCGCTGATCGCAGCACTCGGTGAACTCGGCCCGTTGTTGCACCAACAGGGCGAGCTTTCGGATCGCATCAACGCCATGGCGGACGACCAGGAGCGGTTCGCGAAAGGGATCACCGCGGTTGCCAATCTGGTCGGCATCGATGCCGCCGCGCCGCCGCTCGATCTCGCCCAACAGGTCGAGGTGCGCATCCAGGCGGCCCAGGAGGCAGTCCAGACGCGGCAATTGGCAGCGGCAGCGCTGGAGGAGAGCCGGGAGCAGCGCCGGAATCTGGCCCTGGATGAGGCGCTCCATACCGCGCGGAAAGCCGCGATGCTGGATTTCTTCGGGGTCGGGACGCTCGATGACGTCGCAACACGGCTCCGCGATGCCGGCCGCAAGCTGGAGCTCTCCAGCCGTGCGCGAGAAGCCGCGGCCGCAATCGCCGAGGCGGTCGGCGCTTCCGGCGGGGAGGACGCGGAAACCGGACTGGCTGCGTTGTCGAAGGAAGCCTTGCAGGCCGAAATGCAGGATCTCAGGACCGAGGTGGGGCACATCGACACCCGCAGCCACGCTCTCTACGCCCAATCCCAGCAATCATCGGAGCGGTTGGAGGTGGTCGGCGGCGACGATGCGGTCGCCAGGATCGAGGTCCGGCGACGAACGACGCTGCTCGACATCGAACAATCGGCCGCGGCCTATCTGCGCTTGCGCGCCGGCATCATCGCCGCCGAAATGGCGCTGCGCAGCTATCGCGACCGGCATCGCAGTTCAATGATGACGCGCGCCTCGGCCGCCTTCGCGACCATCAGCCGTGGGGTCTATGAGAGGCTGACCTCCCGACCGGAAAAAGATGGCGAGGTACTCATCGCCGTCGGCGCCGATGGCACTTCGAAACTGGCCGACGACCTGTCCAAGGGCACGCGGTTCCAGCTCTACCTCGCGTTGCGCGCCGCGGGATACCAGGAGTTCACCGCGATGCACCGCCCGGTACCGTTCATCGCCGACGACATCATGGAGACTTTCGACGACTTTCGAGCCGAGGAAACGTTTCGTGTGCTCGGCGACATGGCAACTTCAGGCCAGGTCATCTACATGACGCATCATCGGCATTTGACGGAGATCGCACGCCGCATCGTTCCCACGGCCCGCGTCCATAGCATCGGTACGTGACCCCGGGCGAAGCGCCGGCACTCTGCATCTATGTCTTAACGATTGGCTGCCGGCCGCCGGGCTGCGCCTCCCGGCGCCCCGCTCCTCACACCCCCGGCGGCTTTTCCGGCTGGACGGCGAAGCTGCCGCCGTGTTCGCGGTATTCCCAGGGG
Source organism: Alphaproteobacteria bacterium (assembly GCA_026400845.1). Taxonomy (GTDB): domain Bacteria; phylum Pseudomonadota; class Alphaproteobacteria; order Acetobacterales; family Acetobacteraceae; genus CAIYPH01. The sequence continues at coordinate 10,657 of JAPLOH010000057.1, read as the reverse complement.
CCGTCGATATCGACGCCCATGGCGCGCAGCATGGGGATGTGCTCCTCGGCATTGTCGAGCGGCACGTAGTCGAGGGTCGCCCAGTTCGGGTCCTGGGTTTTGATGCGGGTATTGCCAGAGTAGCCGTTGACCACGAGGGCGCCGGGGTCGGAGTGGCGCAGCGAGAGGTCGACGAGTTGCACGATATCCCGCGGGCTGAGCCAGGTCGCGAGCGAGCGCTGGTCGATCGGCAGGGGGCGGTAGGTGCCGATGCGTAGCGAGACCGAGCCGATGGCGTGGCGGTCGTAATAGTATTGCAGCATCGCCTCGCCCAGCACCTTGAACACCCCGTACATGCTGTCCGGCCGGGCCGGCATGGCGGGCGACACCGGGACATCGATGGGGTAGCAACCGAAGGCGTGGTTGGAGGAGGCATAGACGATGCGTTGCACCCCCGCGAGGCGGGCGGTCTCCAGCACGTCATACAGTCCGCGGTTGTTGACGCGGAACAGCGTCTCCAGATCGTGTTCGGCCGGCGCCCCGGTCATGTGCACCAGGGCATCGACCCCTTGCATAAGCGTCTCCAGTGCCTTGCGGTCCGAGACGTCGGCCTGGGTGAATTCCTCGTTGTTGGCGAGATCGGTGACGGGGTTGATGTCGGTGAGGCGGAGGTGGTGATAGCGGCCCCGCAAGCCTTCGCGCAGCGCGGAGCCGATCGCCCCCGCGGCGCCGGTGATGAGGACGCGGGACGTGGCGGGGTCGATCATGGCGGGCTCCGGCTTCTGGGGGGCCGACAGTGTCCGTCGAGGCCGGCGCCCGTCAAGCCAGCCGGTTGCGCGGCGCCGAAACCCCGGCCTAAGCTTGCCGATCCATTCAGGAGGGGTTGTCATGACACAGACGCGGATCGGCCGGCGTTCGGCGATGGGGCTTGCGGCGGGCGCGGGTCTCGCGATGGCGGCGGGCCGCAAGGCGAAGGCCGCGGACATCACGCTCAACATCTGGACCGGCTATCCCGAGCTGGTGCCGTGGTACAAGGCGATGGGCGCCGAATATACCAAGGCCAAGGGCACCCAGATCAACATCCTTTCCACCAGCCTGCGCGAGCATGAGCAGAAGCTTGCCGCCGCCGTGCCGACCGGCACTGGGCCGGATGTGTTCGACGTCGGCCAGATCCTTGGCATCACCTTCATCGAGGCCGGGCTGGTGAAGCCCAATCCGGCGGCGATCGACGGGCTGCTCAAGAGCGCCGCCTACCGCAAATCCAGCGCCGAGCAGTTCACCACCGACGGCAAGACCTATGGGCTGCCGATGCTGTTCAGCACGCCCGCGATGTTCTGGAACAAGGCGCACTTCAAGGAGGCCGGGCTCGATGGGCCGCCGAAGACGTTCCAGGACAAGATGGCCTACGCCAAGAAGCTCACCAAGTTCGATGCATCTGGCAAGATGACGCGCTCCGGCATGAGCCTGCGGCTTTCCGGCCAAGGCAGCGGCATCGCGGAAAAATTCCGCTTCATCCTGGAGCCCGCCGGCGGCACGCTGATCATCCCCAACGGCAAGGGCAAGTTCCGCCAGGGCTACGACAACGACGCCGGCCGCAACGCGCTTAAATACTATATCGACGCCGTGCAGGTGGATAAGGTCGACGACCCCAAGGTGCAGCACGACGCGGCCGCCTTCGTGGCCGGCAATACCTCGATGCTGATGCGCGAGGCCTGGGTGATCGGCGAAATCAAGGAGAAGGCCGCCAATCTGGACTACGGCGTCGCCCCGATCCCGGCATGGGGCAGCGGCCCGCACAAGACGCTGCTTCAGCACAACGGCCTGTGGGTCAACGCCAAGTCGAAGAACATCGACGCGGCGTACGACTTCATGCTGTTCATCTCCTCCAAGGAGGCAAGCGTGAAGTTGACCCAGTTGTCCGGCTGGGTCGCCGCCCGCTCGGATGTCGACTGGTCGCCGCTCCTGAAGGATATCCCGCAGTACAAGGAGTTCGTCTCCCCGACCGATGGCGTGCAGTTCTACCCCGAGCCGGTGATGGCCGCCTGGAACGAGATCGAAAGCCGGCTCGCCGACCGCCTGCCCAACGCCTATATCGACACCTCTCTCCAGGACCCCGCAAAGCTCGCCGCCTTCATCAAGGCGGCCGCGGCGCAGACCGACCAGATCCTGAAGCAGAACGACCTCTACGGCACCTGACACCGTGGCTGGCGACACCGGCACCCTGCGGCGGTTCTTCCGCCGCAGGCGCATCATGCTGTTCTGCTACGTGGCGCTGCTGCCGGTGGTGGCGCTGTTCTTCTACGTCCGCATCATCCCGATCGGCTTCAGCTTCCTGCTGAGCTTCTACAAGTGGAACCTCATCAGCCCGCGCCGCCCCTTCGTCGGTTTCGACAATTATCTCGGCCTTCTGGAAGACGAGAACTTCCTTCTCGCGCTACAAAACACCACCATCTACTCGTTTTCCACCGTGGCGCTGAGCACCGCTATCGCCTTGCCGCTCGCTGTCTTCCTCAGCCGCAAGTCCCGCCTGTCCGCCTTCTACCAGACCATCTATTTTCTTCCCGTCATCACCCCGATGGTACCGGTCTCGATCGCCTGGAAGTGGATCTATGACTACAACTACGGCATCCTGAACTACGGCCTCTCTCTTGTCGGGCTCCCATCGGTGGCCTGGCTGACCGACCCCGCAATCGCCTTGTGGGCGCTGGTCATCATGGGGGTATGGAAGGTGCTGGGCTACAACATGGTGCTGTTCCTGGTCGGCATCCGCAACATCCCCGCCGAATACCTCGAAGCCGCCAGCATCGACGGCGCGTCGGACTGGCAGCGCTTCTGGCGCATCAGCTTCCCCCTGCTGCGGCCGATCCTGCTTTACGTCGTGGTCACCTCCACCATCAACGCGTTCAATGTCTTCACCCAGGTCTATGTGATGACGCTGGGCTCGCAATCCGCCCCCGGCCAGGCCGTGCGGATGCTGGTGTTCGACATCTACACCAACGGCTTCCAATTTTTCCGCATGGGCTACGCCTCGGCCGAGGCGGTCATCCTCACCCTCATCGTGCTCGGCCTCACCGTCATCCAGTTCACCCTCGCCCGCGACAAGGAGGCGAAGCCGCGCTGATGGCCAGGCAACGCTCCCCCGCTTTGTTCAGCATGGCCAGGATCGGCATCATCGCCTGCCACGCCGTGCTGATGGCCGGCGCCCTGGTGATGGTGATGCCGATGCTGTGGATGTTCGTCACCGCGTTCAAATCGGCCGCCGAAATCGCTATCTGGCCACCGGTGTTTTTCCCGCAGGCCTGGACCTCCGCCAACTTCTCGGGCGCTTTCGAAACCGCGCCCTTCGGTCGCTTCTTCCTCAACTCCGCCATCATCGCCCTCGTCAGCACCGCATCGGTGATGCTGACCTCGCTGGTTGCCGGCTCGGTCTTCGCGAAATACCGGTTCCCCGGCCGCGGCCTCTTATTCGGCCTGGTGTTGGCTACCGCCATCGTGCCGTTCGAAGCCTATATGATCCCGCTCTATATCCAGCTCGTCGGCATCGACTGGATCAACACCTATCAGGGCATCATCCTGCCCTACCTGTTCATGGCCTTCGGCATCTTCCTGATGCGCCAGCACGTCAGCTCTTCCATCCCGACAGAATTGATGGAAGCCGGCCGCGTCGATGGCGCCGGGGAATGGTGGATCCTCGCCCGCGTCATCGCCCCCCTTTCGGGCAACGCGCTGGCCGCCGTCGGCATCTTCGCGTTCATCCAGGGCTGGGGCATTTTCATCTGGCCGCTGCTGATCGCCAACGACCAACTCCTTTTCAACATGGAACTCGGCCTCACCGCCTTCCAGTTCGCCTTCTCCGCCGATATCGGCAAGCTGATGGCCGGATCCGTCGTCAGCGTCGTACCCATGCTGATCGTCTTCCTGCTGCTGCGTCGGCGCATCATCGAGAACATGGCGCTGACCGGCATCAAGGGCTGAGCGCTACTCCGGCCGGTGCGGCGCCACCACGCGTTCCATCCGCGGGTCCGGCACCAGCCAGATCAGCGCCACGGCGACGAAGAACCCCATGGCGACCCAAGGCGACACAAACCAGGCGCCGGCAATGCCGAGAACATAGAGCGCGAGTGACGTCTTGCCCTTGATGTCGCTCCCGATCGCCCGGGTGATGGCGCTATCCGGCCCATGATGGCGCCGCAGGCTGGCCTGCAGAATCGTATACGCGATCGCGCAAGCCAGCAGGTTGCATCCGTAGACGATGGTTGGCCAGCGGGCGAAGTGGTTCTCGCCCATCCAGCCCGTGCTGAACGGCAGCAGCGACAGCCAGAACAGCAGATGCAGATTGCCCCACAGCATCGCGGCATTCACGCTGCGTGCGGCCTGGAGCATGTGGTGATGATTGTTCCAGTAGATGCCGACATAGACGAAGCTCAGCACGTAACTGAGGAACACCGGCAGCAGCGGCAGCAGCGCATCGAGCCCGTCGCCATGCGGCACTTTCAGCTCGAGCACCATAATAGTGATGACGATGGCGAGTACGCCGTCGCTGAAGGCTTCGAGCCGGGTCTTGTTCATCCGGGCGCACCCCAACGCCAACCGGCATGGCCCAAGCGGGGCACCATACCGGCCGGCACGCGGTTCAGGCGGCGGGCATGCGGTGCAGGCCGCACAGCTTGTTGCCATCAGGGTCGCTCAAGTAAGCCAAGTAAAGCTGCCCGCGCGGCCCCGGCGGATCTTCGATCGACTTGCCGCCAGCGGCCACGCCGGCATCATGCCAGGCCTTGACCTGCTCTGGGCTGGTCATCGCGAAGCCGATGGTCCCGCCATTAGCCGCCGTCGCCTGCTTGCCGTCGATCGGCGTGGCGACGAAGAAGGCGCTGCCGCCATGGGCATACATGATGCGGCCCTTGGCGGCGTCATGAACGCCCGGCTTGGCGCCGAGCGCCCCGAAGATCGCGTCATAGAAAACCTTGGACTTGGCGAGGTCATTGCCCCCGACGAAGAGATGGCTGAACATGGTGTTCCCCTTGGCGATTGATTGAAGACCGCGCCGCAGCGCTGGCCGAGGCTAAGCGGGCCGGTGAGGAGCGTCAACGGCGGGAGCGGCCGGTGTTGCGCTGGCGGGGTCGTGCGGTCGGGGATCAATCCGCCGACTGCACGGCTCCCATCCCGTAGCGGTCCGACAGCAACCCCGACACCAGATCGACGATGACGCGTGCGCCGAACGGCTTGCGCAGGAAGCGCGAGCGCGGATCATCCGGAATGGCGTCCACGATCTCCCAGTCGGTCATGCCGCTGATGAACACCAGGGGCAGCGCCGCCTGGCGGGCGCGCAGCCAGCGGCCGAGCTGGATGCCGTTCATGCTGCCGGGCAGCGAGACGTCCAGCACCGCGGCATCGATGGTGGCATCGACCAACAGCTCGGCGGCGCGTTCGGCATGATCCGCCTCGCTGACCTGAAACCCGGCGCTGCGCAACGATCGTGCGATGACGTGGCGAACCAGGTGATGGTCCTCGACCACGAGAACATGGCGTTGGCGCATCTCCCTGGCTACTCGCATGCGATCAAGGCGATCAGGCGCATGCAACAAACCAGCGGGCGCTGCCGGCCCCAAGGGCTCGGCCGGCGGTTTCGACGGGCAATTCCGTATGATCCATGCCGAATACCTGCGGCACATGCCTCAGGACACGATCAACCGCTCGGTATTTGATCGTTAAAAATCGCTATTGCGAGCAGGTTTTCACGCCAACCCTCACAATTAACGAGATTGTGGCCAAAAAGACTCGGCTTCGCCATCGAGCGCGGTGCCCCAGCGTTCTCAAGGGCCGGAGCGGCCGGCAAGGCCCTGGCGGTCATAGAACCGCTTTCTTCCTCGGTGGGATTGGCATAATGCAAAGACATCCAATCTCCGGGATGTAACGTATCAGGAGGGGAGCCGTCATGATCCCCATGGCGCCGGTCCCATTCCTGAGCCATCCCGCAACTGTCTGGAGGCCTGTCCGATGTCTGGAATCTCCCGCCGTGCCCTGGTAGCAACTGCCCTCGGAGGCCTCACCATGACCGGAGCAAACGCCGCCGACCCGCTCGCCTGGGATTTCGCCTTTCCCGACATCGACGGCGGCAGCCTTAAGTTGGCGACGTTCAAGGGCAAGGCGATCATGGTCGTGAACACCGCGAGCTTCTGCGGCTTCACCTATCAGTACGAGGCGCTGGAAAAGCTGCACAAGACACGTGGCGCCGCCGGCTTTGCGGTGATCGGCGTGCCGAGCCAGGATTTCAACCAGGAATCCGACAGCAACGCCAAGGTGAAGGCGTTCTGCGAGACGACCTTCGGGATCGATTTCCCGCTCGCCGGCCTCTCCAAGGTCAAGGGCGAGGACGCGGCGCCGTTCTACAAATGGGTGAAGGCGCAGCGGAACTGGGAACCGACGTGGAACTTCAACAAGGTGGTGATCGGCCGTGACGGGCGAATCATCGCCTGTTTCGGCTCGGGCGATGAGCCGGAAGGGCTGAAGGTGCGCAATGCGATAACGGCCGCCTTGGCCGCCTCGGCTTGATGGTGCTGCCATGCGCAAGCTGATCGCCGCCGCCCTCGCGTTGCTGTTCGCCACTCCCGCCGGCGCGCGCGACCCGGTCGACCTCACCGAACTCGCCGCCCGGCTGCTGCCGAGCGTCGTCAGCATTTCCACCGTCCGCCTCGTCGACACCCCCGGGCAGAAGGGCCAGGCCGCCACCGTCGCGCGCAAGCGTGGCATGGGCTCGGGCTTCGTGCTGACCGAGGACGGCCTCATCGCCACCAACCGCCACGTCATCGATGGCGCCCATGAAATCACCGTCACGCTGACCAACGGCACCACCCTCTCGGCCACGCTGCTGAGCAAGGCCGCCATCGACATCGCCCTGTTGCAGGTGCAGCCCGACCTGCCGCTGACCCCGATCACCTGGGGCGATTCAAGCGCGGTGAAACAAGGCATGCCGGTGGTCGCGATCGGCAATCCGCTGGGATATTCCAGCTCGGTCACCTCGGGCATCATCAGCGCGCTGGAGCGCGACATCCGCACCAGCCCCTATGACGACTACATCCAGACCGACGCGCCCATCAACCAGGGCAACTCCGGCGGCCCGCTGTTCAACCTCAAGGGCGAGGTGATCGGGGTCAACACCGCGCTGCAATCCCAGGGTGACGGCGGCTCGATCGGTATCGGCTTCTCGATCCCCTCCAACGACGCTCAGTTCGTCATCGCCCGCCTGCAGCAGTTCGGCCGCATCAAGCCCGGCTGGGTCGGCGTGCGGGTCCAGAAGTTGACCCCAATGATCGCCGACGCCGCCGGCCTGCCGCGCAAGGAACGCAACAGCGAGGGCGCCATCGTCACCGGGCTCGACATCGGCGCCCCCGCGATCGGCATTCTGCGCCCCGGGGACATCGTCGTCGGCGTCGGGGAGTCGACCTTGAAGGACGCCCGCACCTTCAACCGCGCCGTCGCCGTGCTCGATGTCGGCAGCACCGCGCCATTCGACATCTGGCGCGCGGGCAAGCGGATGACGGTCGAGATTCCGGTCGGCGACAGTCCCGACGACATCAAGGCCGGCCAGGGCAAGGCGATGGCCGACATGGCCAACGACTTCACCGACCCGCCGGACCTCGGGCTCGGCCTCGGCCCCATCACCGCCGATATCCGCACCCGCTACGAGATTTCCACTGACGTCACCGGCATCGCGGTGGTCACCGTCGATCCGCACAGCCGCTCCTCGGAGGCTGGCATCGAGCCCGGTGACGTCATTCAGCGGGTTCAGATGGAAGCGGTGGGTTCGGTGCGCGAGTTCTGGGCGCAGGTCGACGGCGCCAGGCGCAACCGTCTCACCCGCATCCTGTTGCTGGTGCGCGGCCCCTCCGGCGAACGCTGGGTGACGCTGCCGAGCGCCTGATGTAGACCCTCCCCGCGGGCAATATGGCCAGACAACCCGACGGGAGACGGACCTATGATGCGCAACGAGACCTGTGCCGTGATCGGCCTCGGCAACATGGGGATCGAGGTCGCCGGCCAGCTTGCCCGTGGCGGCCCGGTGAGGGGCTTTGATCTGTCGCCGGAGCGCCGGGCGCTGGCCGCCGGGCGCGGCATCGCCACCGCCGAAACCCTGGCCGACACGGTCGCCGGTTGCACCACGGCGGTGCTGAGCCTGCCCACCCCCGCCGCCTCGCGCGCCACCGTCGCCGCTCTGGCCGCGCTGTTGCCGCCGGTTAGCCTGGTGATTGAAACCAGCACCGTCACCCCCGCCGACATCGCTCACATGAACACGCTGTGCACGGCGGCCGGGATCGCCTTCGTGGATGCTGCCATCCAGTCGGGCGTCGAGATCATGGCGCGCGGCGGCAGCGTGTTGCTGATCGGCGGCGGCCCGGCCGAACTTGTCCAGGCGCAGCCTTGGCTCGATGCGCTGTCCTCCAGGCAAGCGGTCATGGGCGGCACCGGGGCGGGCGCCGCGGCCAAGGTGATCAACAACGCCGTCGCCCACGCCGTCTACGTCGTGCTTGCCGAGGCGCTGGCGATGGCGCGCGCCAACGGCATCGCGACGGAAAAATTCGTCGACATGATGAAAGGCGCCGATGCCGGCCTGCTTCGCCCGCTCACCCACCGCATCGGCGAACGCACCGCCCAACGCAACTTCGCGCCGGGCATGCCGATGGACGCGGCTCGCAAGGACAGCGTGCTGGCCCTCGAACTCGCGCAGGCCGACGGCATCCCGCTGTTCGCCATCCAGGCCGCCCACACCGTGTATGAAATGGCCGTCGCCGCCGGCATGGGCCGCGACGACTATGCCGCGCTCACAACGCTGTGGGACAAGTGGATCGTGCGGGACTGATGCCGGCTGGTTGAGCCAAGGACTGTTGGGGTTGATGTTGTGCAGCCCCCGCCACCCCCATACCTCCAACACCCCGCCAGCTAAGCCGCGCGCCGCTCCGTCCAGGAGCGCCCCATCGGTCCAGACGGAAGGGGATCTCCCGCGGAGAGCGGAGGTGTCTGGTTTCGTACCGTTGAATTGGTTCATCGGCGAGTTTGATGTATAAGATACGATAACGGAACAAATAAGGCGCAATTCGACGCACACGCGAAATCGGTTTTCGAACATCGTCGCCGGCGCAGCGCGACCATGGCGCGCAGACGAGGCGGCGCGGAGGCGCGCGGGGCCGTGATAAACCACGTGAGGGGCGCCGACGCACGCCGCGCGCGCACGGACGCGATTTCCGGAACGCTCTGCTCGGCAATGACCCGGCGGAATCGCGGCACGTCGTGCCGCACCCCGGCCGCGCGCGGCGTCCGGGGGGCAGGGGGGACGGCGCCCGCCTGCGGGGCAGCAACCGGCGGCGGGAGCTCACCCGCCGCGATGCGCTCCATCAGCGCGCCGAACTGGCGCAGCACGTCCTGCATATAATCGAAGAGCGCCCGCGCGTCCCTGCTCCACACGAACAGCCGCAGAAACCCAAGCCCGAGCATAGTCATCAACCCACGCACCAGCACCGCCACCTCAGCGGCAACGCCGGCGGCAGCGGATTTCAGGTCGGGGGGTGAGGGCTGTATGTTCATGATTTGTTTCTATCGTACGGCGACGGGCAAATCAAGAGGAAAAAGAGCGGATGAGTGGATTTTTAGCTGATCTGGATCGCGTGGGGTGCGGGGCAGGGTGCTTGCGGCGGTGGTTCGGGGCGCGCGCTAGAGATGTTCCCGCTGGTGTCCTGCGCGCGGTAACCGGGCATGGACCGGGCGCGGCTGGTAATGCGGGACATCGTCCGGCTGGCGGGAGGGGAGCAGAGGCGGCGGAACAGTTGCCAGTTGTCGCTGGCAGAGAACCGGGAGGTTAGCCGAGGCGCGGCACCTCGTATTGCGCGAACGCGGCGTCGACAGTCACCAAAGTGAGGTCTTCGTGGCGGGCCTGGGCGATCAACATACGGTCAAACGGGTCGGCGTGATGGCGCGGGAGGGCGCCGGCGGCCAAAGCGTGCGGCGCGGTGATGGGCAGCACGGTGCAGCCGAGTTCGGCGATCAGGGCGGGCAGGCGCGCGATGGGGAGGTTCAGGCGGCCGAGCGCGTGCTTGATGGCGATCTCCGACGGGCTGGCGACGCTCACCAGCACGTCATGCGGCGGGTCCATGATGGCGCTGCGGGCGCTGGGGGCAGGCGTTCGGGGCTGAGGAGGGACCAGAGCAGGATATGGGTGTCGATCAGCAGGCGCACCGGATCGCGGCGCTATGCGGCGGTGCTGTTGAAGCCGGCCGCGATGTCGTCGGGCAGCGGGGCATCGAAGTCATCGCCGGTGCTGTAGCCCTGACCGGCGAGAAGGCCGAGGGGGCGGGGGTACGCACGATGGGTGGCGAGCGGGACCAGGCGGGCGAGGGGACGGCCGGCCTTGGCGATGATGATCTCCTCACCGGCGGCGGCCCTCTCGACGAGGGCGGAGAGGTTGGTCTTGGCTTCGTAGAGGTTGAAGGTGTCCATGGCCGGACGGTATGGGGGCGGCTGAGGGTTGGTCAAGGTTGGTGTGGTGGGGGATGTCCCGGGGTCTGTTGAAACTTTTCGGGCGGCGTTGCCCTCCCTGAGCCATTAGGCTCGGGGTGTCGAATCCACAAAGGAGAGCAACGCCATGGGCAAGAGTAGAGAGACATCGAACAATGAGCCAGCTTCGGCT
>JAPLOH010000221.1 GCA_026400845.1 Alphaproteobacteria bacterium | reverse complement strand
TCTTGGGGCCGAACGCGGCGTCACCGCCGAAGAACACCTTGGGAAGAGTGGATTGGAAGGTGACGTCATCGACCCTGGGCATGCCCCAGCGGTCGAACTCGATGCCGATGTCCTTCTCGATCCAGGGGAAGGCGTTTTCCTGGCCGATCGCCACCAGCACGTCGTCGCACGCGTACTGCACCACGGCGCCGGTCGGGTTGAGGCTGCGGCGGCCCTTGGCGTCGTAGCTGGCCTCGACCTTGTCGAAGCTCATGCCGACGATCTTGCCATCCTGGTGGAGCACTTCGCGCGGCACCAGGAAGTTGAGGATGGGGATGTCCTCATGCATCGCGTCCTCCTTTTCCCAGGGGGACGCCTTCATTTCGCTGAAACCGGAGCGGACGATCACCTTCACGTCCTCGCCGCCGAGGCGGCGCGCGGAGCGGCAGCAATCCATCGCTGTGTTGCCGCCGCCAAGCACGATCACGCGCTTGCCGATCGACTTCACATGGCCGAAGGAGACGGACGATAGCCAGTCGATGCCGATATGGATGTTGGCGGCGGCCTCGGCGCGGCCGGGCACATCGAGCTCGCGGCCGCGCGGCGCGCCGGAGCCGACGAACACCGCGTCATACCCCTCGTCCATCAGGCCCTTCAGGCTCGGGATATAGGTGTTGTAGCGGGTCTCGACCCCGAGATCGGTGATGTAGCCGACCTCCTCGTCGATCACCGAATCGGGCAGGCGGAACTTGGGGATCTGGCTGCGGATGAAGCCGCCGCCATTCGGCGCGCTGTCGAACACCGTCACCTGGTAGCCGGCGGGCGCGAGATCCCGCGCCACGCCAAGCCCGGCGGGCCCGGCACCGACCACGGCGACGCGCTTGCCGTTGCTGGGGAAGGGGCCCTGCGGCATGTGCGCCGAGACGTCGCCCTTGAAATCGGCGGCGACGCGCTTGAGGCGGCAGATCGCCACCGGCTCCTCCTCGACGCGTCCTCGTCGGCAGGCCGGCTCGCAGGGGCGGTCGCAGGTTCGCCCGAGAATCCCGGGGAACACATTGGATTTCCAGTTGATCATATACGCGTCGTCATACCGGCCAGCGGCGATGAGGCGGATATACTCGGGGACCGGGGTATGGGCGGGACAGGCCCACTGGCAATCGACCACCTTGTGGAAATAGTCGGGATTGCGGATGTCAGTTGGCTTCAAGACGCAGTCACTCCCGTCCTCTGCGGCAAAAGCCGCCTGATGTGCTTTATACCGGTGACCTGTATGCCCGGGGTCGCGTCTTTTCGTGCCGGTAGATGCGCGACTGCGCGATCACCTAAGGGCTGGTTCACGGGTTGGGAAGGGGGAATGATGGCCGAATGCGCATGATCGCCCTGCTTCTGCTGCTGATCGCCCCCCTGCTGACCGTCGTCCCCGCCGGGGCAGCGGAGTTGAAACTCGCGACCTGGAATCTGGAGTGGCTTACCGCCCGCCCGCCGGGGGATGCCGCATTGCCGCGCGATGTTCGCCCGAAAGGCGAGGCCGACATCGCGCTGCTCGCCCGCTACGCCACCACGCTGGCGGCAGATGTTGTCGCGATGCAGGAGGTCGACGGCCCGGAAATCGCCGCCCGGATTTTCCCGCCGAGCCGCTATGTCCTTCATATGACGCGGGATTCGGTGGTCCAGAGGGTCGGCTTCGCCATTCGCCGGGACATCCGCTTCGCCGCCAACGAGGACCTCACCGCCCTCGATCGCCCGGCCCCCGGCCAGCGCCATCTGCGCAGCGGAGCCGATGTGACGCTCGATCTGCCGTCCGGCAAGCTGCGCTTGCTGGCCGTTCACCTCAAGTCCGGTTGCCGCGAGGAGAAGTTGACGAGCAAGACCCGCGAGTCATGCACCATCCTGCGCGTTCAGCATGACGCCCTCACGGACTGGGTCGCCGCACGACGCGCCGGGGGCGAGGCGTTCGTCATCCTCGGCGACTTCAATCGCTGGATGGATAACGGGGATGCGTTCTGGGCGGGGCTGGTGCGGGCGGCCCCCCTGGCGCGGGCGACCGAGGGCACCTATTCGCCGTGCTGGGGTGGCGGTGGCTTCATCGACCACATCATCGCCGGCGGTGCCGCGCGGGAGTGGATGATGAGGGACACGCTGAAGGTGCAGGTCTACCGCGAGACCGGCGAGGGCTGGAAGGAACGCCTCTCTGACCATTGTCCGGTCTCGGTTCGCTTGCGGCTGCCCAACTGACATGAGCGGCATCGGCCCGGGAACCTTCGAGCGCTTCCTGCGCATCACCCTCCCTTTGTCCGGCATGAACTTCCTCACCCAATGCGCGCGCGCCGGATTGGCTGTGGTCGGCCCGGTGCTGGCGGTGGAGTACGGGCTCTCCGCCACCGAGCTTGGCCTGCTCTCGGCGGTGCTGTTCGCGCTCTATGGCCTCGCCCAGCTTCCGGTCGGCGTTGCGCTCGACATCTACGGGCCGCGCCGCGTGCAATGCGTGATGGCGATGACCGCCGCCGTCGGCTTCCTCATGTTCGCCTATGCCGACGGGCTGACCGGTTTTGCGGTGGCGCGTGCCGTCACCGGGGTCGGTGTCGCGGCAGGGCTGATGGGGATGATGAAGGGGATCAGCCAATGGTTCCCGCGCAGCCGGCTTGCCGCGATGACCGGTATCGGCCTGCTCGTCGGTGGCCTGGGCGGGATGGCGGCGACCACGCCGGTCGCCATGTTGATGCCGGTGATCGGCTGGCGCGGCGTGTTCGTCATCTTCGCCGGTATCGCGGTGGCGGTGTCGATGTGGAACTTCCTGTCACTGCGCGACCCGCCGGGCTTCAAGCGCCCGGCCCGCACGCTGGGCGACGAGATCGTACTGCTCGGCCGCGTCTTCAGGGACCGGCATTTCTGGCGCTACACGCCGATGGTCGCCTTCCTCTCGGTGCTGAACTTCACCTATCAGAGCCTGTGGGCCGGCCCCTGGCTGCGCGACGTCGCCGGGCTCGATGGGTTCGCCCGGGCCGACAGTCTGGCGCTCTACGCGCTCGGCATGATGATTGGCAGCGCCGTGTTCGGCCAGCTTGCCAGCCGGCTGACCGAGAAAGGCGTGCGCCCGATCGCCGTGCCTGCGGTCTGCTCCGCCGTGCTGCTGGTGATCCAGCTCGTGCTGGTGCTGGAGCCGACCGGGCGCTGGCAGGTCACGGTGTTGTGGATGGTGTTCGGCGCCTTCGCCTCATCCGGCCCGGCCGGTTACGCCGCCATCGCCAACGCATTTCCGGCGGAGCTGACCGGGCGGGTGACGACGGCGATCAACGCGACGATGCTGGCAACCGTGTTCGTGCTGCAATACGTCATCGGCTGGATCCTCGACCAATGGCCGCGCACCGCGTCTGGCGGCTGGGATGCACAGGGTTATGCCTGGGCGGTCGGGCTGACATTAGCGATGCAGGCCCTCGCGAGCGCCTGGGCGCTGCGCAAGGGCGGAACATAACATCGATGATCCGACATAGCCCGCGCCCACCCGGCAATCCCGTCTAACTCCTGGGAGGACCCCATGCACGCCCGAAAGCTCGGATATGTCGACATCGGTGCCCGCGGCGGCGCCAGCGCGGAATTTGCCCGTCTGCGCGATCGCTTCGATCTCGTGCTGGTCGAGCCTGAGCCCGCCGAATTTCACCGCCTGCAACGCGACAGTGCCGCCGGCACGCGGGTGATCGGCGCGGCTCTCGGCCACATCGACGCCATGATCGACTTCCACGAGACGGTGAACCCCAACTGTTCCTCGGCGCTGCAGGTCAACCAGGATTTCCTCGCCAACTACGGTATCCGTCCGCACTTCACCCCGAAGTCCCGCACGACCATGGCGTGCCGTCGCTACGACACGTTGTTCGCCGCCGGCGGCCTGCCGTTGCCGCATGCCGTCAAAGTCGACGTGCAGGGTTTCGAATTCCAGGTGCTGAGCGGCTTCGGCGCGCTGCTTCACCAGTGCCTGTCGATCCAGGCCGAGACCCATTTCTACCCGCTTTACCGCGACCAGCGCATTTTCGGCGACCTCGTGGCCTTCCTCGCGGATTTCGGCTTCGTCCTGCGCCGGCTCGGCAATCCCCGCAGCCCCGAGTTGAACGGCGATCCGCATTTCGAGGGTGACCTCGTCGAGGTCGACGCTGTGTTCACCAAATCCAAGCACTGGCTCACCACCCAGCCGGACCACGCGCGGGCCGACTTCGCCATCGCCTGCGAGGTATTCGGGGTGCCGGCCTATCGGTAGCCGCTGGGAAGGCGGCTGACGGCGCTATCGAACACGGACTATGTCCAGGCGGTGCCATCGATCGGGACGGGAATGCGAGGCATCGTCCCCTCCCATTGCCGGTTCGGTCCGCTGCTACCGTTGTCCGGTCACCAGCATGTCGCAATTGATGCGGCCGGCCATCAGGCAGTTCTCGATCGCCGATTTGCGTTGCAACTGCTTGGTCAGCCACATCGAGACGACGAGGATCACGAGAATAACAGCGAGGCCCGCAAGACTGGTCGTCCTGCGGTCTGCGGTCTCCCGGTCGGTGCTGTAGATCCAACGGTAGATCCTGCTCATGCATGGCCTCCACGCCGCGGGCGTCGTCATTTCGCGCGTCAGGATAGCATCCCTGCGGCGGGGCAGTGCAAGCGGCAGGCCGAACAGGCCTGGACAGCCGTGCAAACGAGATCGTAACATACTGCTGAAGCGCCGAATCTGTGCTGGCCCTATGGTGCGCTCTATGGAGGGCCCCGATGGGCGGGTTGGCGGCGGACTGCATTTCGGACTAACGGGTGAGCCGAGTGGAAGATGGTGATCGGGTGGCGGCGCAGATCGATATGGACGTCAATGCATTCGATTTCCTGGAGCGTTGCATGGCCAGCACGCGCGGCGGTGCCGTCTCGGCAAGGGGGGCGCGAGAAGCCGGCGTCGCCGGACGGTGCCCGCCATGAGCGCTGTCGCCCAAGCAGCGGCGCTGTTCGAGCAGATCCGAGGCATTTCGTTCTTCGGCTCATCTGGCGTGCAGATAACCGATGAAGTCGACTTGGATCGCCGCCTCGCGGAGGGTGCGCTGCTGCTGCCGCTCGCTTATCAGGCGACCTATGTCGCGCCGGTTCGCGCCGGTGTTCAGCGGCTTCTGGCACTGGCCAGGCAGAACCGCATCAGGATGTCGTCGGTCGAAATTGTAACTGGCGGCATCTACCAGCACGCCCTGGATTGGCCGCTAGGGGCGGAGTTGAAACGTTGCGTGGCGGTCACTTCGAACCTGTACAGATCATTCCTCGACAGCGCCCGGCGTAAGGCGGCGGGGATGCCAAATCTCGGTCAAACCCTGCCGCCTCTCGCCACATTCACCAGCGACGGGTCCGATGGTCCGACGACCATCCCGGTCGATCTCATGCGTGCCTATCTCCAGGCGGAGGTCGGCGTCGTCGGCCTGCCGGCGACCATGGCCGGCCACCCGCTGCTTTGGATGACGCTGGTGCACGAGACCGCCGGGCATGACGTCACCCATGCCGATGCCGGTCTGCTCGATGAACTCGGCGCGGCCCTCCCGGCGGTACTCGCCCCCTTCCGGGGCCAGACCGGGCTCGGTGATGCCGAATTGACCTTGCTGTGGTCGCGCTGGATGGACGAGGCGACAGCGGATATCTACGCCCTGTTGAACGCCGGCCCAGCTTTCGGGGAGAATCTTGCGGTAATGCTCGCGGCCATGTCGGGGAGCGTTTTGCCGAGGGTGCGGATGGAAAGCCGTGCCGACGGCATCGGCCGCATTGATCCACACCCAACCGACATTCTCCGGTTGCATCTGCTGCTCGGAGGGATATCAGCGCTCGATGGATTTTCCGGCCGCGCCGAGGCCGAGCGGCGCCTGCGCGAAATCGCCGCGGCATTCGGAACTGGCGACAGTATCGGCCTTAGCGGTGCCCTTCCAACCGGACCGCAAGTCGCGATCAACCTTTCCGTATCCGCAAATCGTGACGAGCTGTGCCGCTGCGCCGAAGCGGTCGGCCGGCACATCGTCACTGCGCCCCTCATGGCCCTCGGCGGCCACCCGAGCCAACGGATCGAGACATGGGACGATACTGACCACCGCGTGGTTGGCACCATCCGCAATGCTCTCGCCGCGGGGCGTCCGCTCGCCGGGTTGGGTGATGACGCCCAGTTCCTCGCCGCTGCCACTGACGCCGCCATGGAAAACGCCGGGGCCTACGACATCATCACGCAAGCCTTGGCCGCCGCGCTCGATGACAGCTTCCGCAC
>JAPLOH010000242.1:8072-64723 GCA_026400845.1 Alphaproteobacteria bacterium | reverse complement strand
AGCGGGACTTTGGCGGAGCAGTCATGGAATAGGTCCTTCTCACCGAGCCAGTGGTCACCGAGATAATCGCCATGATCGGAGGTGAAGACGATCATGGTGCTGTCGGTCAGCCCGCGTTCCTCGAGGAAGGCGAAGAGCAGGCCGAGTTGGTCGTCGATCTGCTTTATGAGGCCCATATAGGCGGGGATCACGGTCTCCCGCACGCCGTCATCGGAGAAGTTGCGGGAGACCCGGAAATCCATGAACGCCTGGTAGACTGGATGCGGATCGTCGCGTTCTGCCTCGGCGCGCACCGGTGGCGGCACGTCGGCGGCGCCATACATGGAGTGGTAGGGGGCCGGCGCGATGTAGGGCCAGTGCGGCTTGATGTAGGAGAGATGCAGGCACCAGGGCCGCCCGTCAGCCTGCGCGCCGTCGATGAAATCCATCGCCCGGCGGGTCATGTAGGGGGTCTCGGAATCCTCCTCGGCGACGCGGGCCGGCTTGTCGGCATGGGCGAGCAGCCAGCCGTTCTGGATGCTGCCGTCATCGGCGGCGCCGGAATTGGCCCAGCGCTCCCAGGGGTTTGGCCCGTCATAGCCCTTGTCGCGCAGGTAGGCGTCGTAGCGCGGGCGGGGCGAGGCGTCGGGGTGCAGCCCGTCGTCGCGCTCATAGGGCTCGAAGCCGCATTGGCTTTCGAGCACGCCGATTACGCTTTTCGGGTCCACCCCCAGCCGCGCCATGCCCTCGGCATCGGCCTGCATATGGGTCTTGCCGACCAGCACGTTGCGCACGCCGAGGGCCTGGAGATGCTTGCCCAGAGTCGGCTCGCCGACGCGCAGCGGAAACCGGTTCCAGTTGGCGCCGTGGCTGCGCATGTAGCGGCCGGTGTAGAAGCTCATGCGAGAGGGGCCGCAGACCGGGGACTGCACATAGGCGCGGGTGAAACGCACCCCTCGGGCGGCGAGCGCGTCGATATTGGGCGTGTGCAGGGCCTTGTGGCCGGCGCAGCTCAGATAGTCCCAGCGCAGCTGGTCGCACATGATGAAGAGGATGTTCTTGGTTTTGCTCATCTTGTCGTCCCCTGCGCTGGGTCGTGCGGCTTAGATATAGTCCATCCGGCCGCCATCCACCGTCAGCACCTGGGCGGTGAGCCAGCGGGAGGCGGGGCCGAGACGGCGGGCTCCTCAAGTGATGATGGAGACCAGATTGTTCCATGCCATTGCGATGCGCCCCTGTTGCTGCCACATCATGCCAGTCGGACCGGTCCGCGGCATAGGCGTCGCATGCGCGAAACCGCTTGGCCGTGTCGATTGCGTCGAACAATCGACGACAAAAGTGCACATAGTAATCAATGATGGAATTTCTGAGTAATGAGGGCCTGTCTGCACGGCATGGTTGCGACCACCGACTGGACCTCCAGCGAAAATCCTCCAGCGCGACCTGCCCCCGCCTCACGCGTATTTCAACTCGCTGCCGCGGGGAAATGGTTGAATGATCGCGGCGAGCCGCGTAGTGTCCATTTGCGCCGGATGAAGGTCCACATACCGCTCAATCGGGTGCAGCTGGCGTCGACAGTGGCCAGGTGTCAGGAGTGGCTCTACCATGTTACCGCGTTTTCTCATCGCCGTTGCCTCCCTTGGTCTGCTTGTATCCCCCGCACTGGCGCAAAACCGCCCGACGGCGGACCAGATCATCGCCGCGCTGAAGCCGACCGGCCAGATCCAGGCCGGCAACCGTGGCATTCGTCCTGTCGCCCCCGGCGCCGCGGCAGTCGCGACCGAGGTGAGCCGCCCGGCGCCTGCGCAGGTCCGGCAGCCCTCGATGGATCTTAATGTCCACTTTGAATTCGGCTCCGCCGAGCTGACGCCCGATGCGACGCGGACGCTGGACGAACTCGGCCGTGCGCTGAGCAGCAACGCGCTCGGCGGCTACCGCTTCCGTATCGAAGGCCATACCGACACCGTCGGCACCGAGGAGTTCAACAAGACCCTCTCCGACCAGCGCGCCGCGACGGTGGCGCGGTATCTCGAAGGCAAGTTCGGCGTCGGCCCGGCACGCCTCGAGACCGTCGGGCTCGGTCAGTCCGTTCCGCTGGTGGCCACTCCGCCGCAGACCCCCGAGCAGCGCAACCGCCGCGTCCACGTGGTCAATCTCGGCGCCTGATCTCTTGGGGATAGGGCTATGGGTTCGGGAAGGCGGCGTCTTGGCGCCGCCTTTCTTTTTGCCATTTTCCTGGCTCTCGTCGCGTTAGGCATCGACCAGTATCGTCGGCGCATATCGGTCCCGCCGCTCGCCACCGAAGCGGACATTCTGGCGCTCGATGCCGACCAGCCCAGCCTCCTGCGTTTCGCCGGGAATCCGGCGATCCTTGTGCTGGTTTTCAATGACCTCGCTTTGCAGGGCGAGATGCTCAACCGGATCGCGGCACTCGTCGAAAAGCGCGGGCTGCCGCGCGAGCGAGTGTTGGCGCCGGAGGAAATCGCGCGGGCGATCGCCGCCAATGGCGCGACTCCTTCTACCTGGTACTATGGGCACGACTACAGCCTCGCCGATATGAGGCGGTTCTTCGGTCTCGCCGAACACGCGGCCGGCGGCCTCACGGTCGGAGAACGGCGCCTTGCCGCACTTCTCGATCGTGCGGGCGCCTTCAAGGCGGACGTGGCTGGGGCACTGATCACGCTTCCCCGCGCCGGTCTCGATCCGCTCCTCGACGCGGCGGGGCGGACGACGATCCTGCGGCACGAATTGTCGCACGGGGAGTTCTTCACCAACCCCGCTTTTGCACAGCATACCATGCGGTTCTGGCGCGAGGGCCTCGATGCTGTCGAGCGCGCCGCATTCACGGGCTTTCTCGTCCGTGAGGACTACGACCCGGATAACGAAGCGCTGCTGGCCAACGAGATGCAGGCCTACCTCATGCATACCGCCGATCCACGCTTCTTTAACGCTGAAGCGGTCGGATTGCCGCAGGTCGTGCTAGCTGATTTGCGCGCGCGTTTCCGCACCGGGATGCCGCCGGGCTGGCTGCGCGATGCGGTTGACCGGCCCCGCCGGCGGCGGCCTCAGCGCGGGACCGTCTCGAGCAGCAACGCTTGCCCTGACAGGCTCCGCCCCGCGCTCTCGGCGGCTTCGAGCGAAGCGCGCAGATCGCGGAAATAGACCACGCCGGTATCGTTGGTCGCCGGCGCCGCGCGGTTGAGCGGTGCTGATGAGGCAATCGCCAAGATCATGTCGACACCATAGGGCTCGTCCACCGCCCATCCCGCAAATCCCGCCCTCGCATCGGGCTCCCCGATGGTGACGATTTCACCCGGCGCGTAGCGGTGCGATGCTGCCACCCGCTTCATGCCGCCGGCCATGAGATACAGGACCGAAGTGCCGTCATCGGCGACGAGGTGGCCGATGCTGCCGTCGCTGCTAAGATAGTCGACCTGCAGATGGGCCGCGAAATCCGGCATTTGCACGCGCAACACCATCCGGTCATCGCGGCGCAGACGGGTGACGTCGCCTTGCATCGTCATACTGAGGGCGGCGGAATTGCGCAGATCGCGCAGTCGCATGGGGCGCAACACGTTCAGCGCCTCGCAATAGGGCCCGTCGAACCCGATGATACTCCAGGCGATCGGCGTGGCGCCGGCGGCTCTGGAGATCGCCTCGCGCAGGGCCGCGTCAGGCCGGCCGATGCGAGCGAGGCCGGTGACGAAAATCATGTTCTCGTCACGCAACTGGGGGTTGCTGAGGGTGCACTCGACCGGCGCGGCGGCGGCACGCAGCGCGGCCAGGGTGGGCGCTGCCGGGCGGATCACCGGGGAGGGGGGAGGCTCCGGTGCGGGAGGTGCTGGCGCGACGACAGCTGGTGTCGGCGGAGGTGATACAGCTTGTGCCTCGGCGGCCGGAGCGGCGCGCGGCGATTCGATGACCGACGCTGGCGGCGGCGGTATGGGCGCAGGAAGTGGCGCCGGTACCGATGGCGCAATGGTGGCGACCGCCGTCGGCGGGGTATCCGGCCCTGGTGCCACTGGCGATTGCCACAGCACGTACCAGCCGATCACGCCCAGCACCGCCAGCGCGGCGACAGCGGCGCCGATCAGCCGTGATCCGGGATCGCCGGTCCGTCTCCCATCGGTGGGGGCGATTACGGCTCCCGATGCAGTGTGCGTCGCCGCGTTGGCGGCCAGCGCCGCGCCGTGTGCAGGGCCGAGCATCATCGTCGCATCGGGGTCGCGCATGCCGGAGGTGGCGTCCTGAAAACCGCTGCGCAAGGCGATGGCCAGCTCCTCGGCGCTCTGGTAACGATCGGCCGGCTCCTTCGCCATCGCCCGGGCGATGATCGGGTCGAACGCGGCGAGGCCTGGTGCGCTGGTCGAGGCGCGCGGCGGCGGCGCGGTGAGCACCTTGTGCATGATCGCCGACATCACGCCATCGAACGGGCGCTTGCCGGTGAGGAGCTGATAGAGCAGCGCGCCGCTCGAATAGATGTCGGTGCGCGCATCGGTGGCGTTGCCGAGAAACTGCTCGGGCGACATGTAGGCGGGGGTGCCGAGCATCGAACCGGTCTGGGTGATGTTGCTGCTTTCGATGCGCGCGATGCCAAAATCGGCGATCTTGACCGTCCCGTCATGGGTCATCATGACGTTGCCGGGCTTGATGTCGCGATGCACCACGCCGCGTTCATGGCTGTAGGTGAGGCCGGCGAGGAGCTGCGCCATGACCTCGGCGGCCTGCTGCGGCGGCGTTCGCTCGCCGCGGTCGAGTCGCGCCTTGAGCGCCTCACCGTCGACGTATTCCATCACGATATAGGCGAACTTCGTGGTCTCGCCGTAGTCGTAGATGGCAACGATGTTGGGGTGGTTGAGCCGTCCGGCTGCCTGCGCCTCGCGGCGAAAGCGGGCGAGCTCCTCATGTGCCTCCGGGTCGGACAAATAGGGCAGCCGCACGGTCTTGACGGCTACCCGCCGCGAAATCACGGGGTCCCAGGCTTCGTAGACGATGCCCGTGGCGCCGCGGCCGCGGATGGCGCGCAGTTCATACTTCCCGAGCGTCGCGACCTCCATCACCCTCTCCTGCGTGCATCGGCTGGCCTGTTATACAAGCTGCCTCGCATCATTGAAGCGAAACCATAGACCGGCCCGCCGATATCGCGTCGATACGCCCAGGACGCCGGATGTGCGGCAACAGTTTCGTTACTTGGCGCCGAGACGCCGCTCGAATCAACTGCGATGGTGTGTCTTTCCTGAGAGTTGAGGCTATCCTGATACGATGCGGTCGCCGTCTGTCCTTATCATCCTTGCCGTGCTGGCCGCCGCAGTGCCAGACATGACGGCGTCCGCGCAGCCGGCGGCGGTGCGCGTGCCGGCACCGGGCTCGCCGTTGCCCGCGGTTTCGGTGCCGCCGACCCGCGTGATCACGCCCGCGCCGCCCGGTCCCGCGGAACCCGACCCGACCGAGGAGGCGGCCGACATCAGGGTCGCAATCACCAGTGTGGTTGTCGAAGGGGTGACAATCTATGGCAATGACAATCTGGTCGAACCGCTCGCCGCCCTGGTGGGCGACTCCATCTCCGTCGCCGTGATCGATGCCGCACGGCTGGCGATCCTGCGGCGCTATCGCGAGGACGGCTACGCGCTCACCGCGGTGAGCGCGATCGTCGAGGCGGGCGGGGTGTTGCGGCTGCGTATCACAGAGGGCCGCATCGCCGAAGTCAAGCTCGATGGCGATATCGGGCCGGCGGGGGTACAGGTGCTGCGTTTCCTCAAGCGTCTGACCGAACCGGCGGTGATCGACACGGTTACTTTGGAACGCGCGCTGCTGCTCGCTGGCGACGTGCCCGGCGTTCGCCTTAGCGCGGTGTTGCGCCCCTCCGCATCGGAGCCGGGCGCGCTCACTCTGGTCGCGCAGGTCAGCCGTCAGGCGTTCGCCGGCCAGGTCAGCGCCGACAACCGCGCCTTCAGCCGCGTCGGACCGGAGCAACTCCTGGGGGTCGTCGACGCCAACAGCTTTACCGAATACGGCGAGCACAGCCAGGTGCAGATCTATCGCACCCTGAACGGGGCGCAGATTTTTGGTCAGGCCTCGATCGACAGCTTCATCGGCGACAGCGGATTGCGCATTCGCCTCTACGCCGGGCACGGGATCTCGCGGCCGACCGGGTCGTTCCGCAGCATCGGCTATGTCGGGGGTACCACTCTGATCGGCTCGGAACTTTCCTACCCGATCATCCGCTCGCGCCGGCAGACCATCAATCTGCTCGGCAATATCGACGCCGTTGATGCAAGCGTCGACCAGACCGGGCAGGGATCGCGCGACAAGCTGCGCATCGTTCGGCTCGGGCTTGAATACGTGGTGTCCGACTTCCTGTTGGGCAACACGCTCGGCGGCGTCAGCAGCCTCACAATGCGGGCCTCCCAGGGACTGGCCGGTTTCGGCGCGAGCACGCCGGATGGGCCAGTCAGCAGGACCGGTCAGGTGCCCACGTTCCGCAAATTCGCTGCCGAACTGAGCCGGACGCAGACACTGTGGCAGCCCTGGGACGGAGCTTCGGTGGCCCTGCAAGGCATCGCGGCCGGCCAATATACGCGCGACGTGCTGCCCTCGGCGGAGAAGTTCTTTCTCGGCGGCACACGGCTCGCGCGCGGCTTCTATTATGGCGAGGTCACCGGCGACAACGCGGTGGCGACGACTGTCGAATTGCAGTTCAACACCATTAACGACATCGACGCATTCGACCTGCATGGGGAGTGGTCGACCCAGGTCTACGGCTTTTACGACTGGGCGCAGACCTGGGCGACGCTCGCTGGCGAACAGGGGCGGCGGCTGAGCTCGGTCGGAATGGGCGTGCGCCTTATCCCATCGAACCGCATCGAAATCGGTCTCGAGGCGGTCCACCGGCTGACCCGCTACCCGACCGGCAGCGGCCCCGGTATCGCAGCTGCGCCACCCAATGCATTCTATTGGCGCGTTCTCGCGCGGTTCTGAGATAGACTGTAGCGGCGAGAGTGAGGCGAATGATCGGGATCGGTGAACCGGCTGGGCGGGCGGATCGGGGCAGGCGCCGCGCGGTGCTGCTGCTTGGCACCGCGCTGACCGCCGCTCTCGGGGGAATGGCTGCGATACCCGCCGCCGCGCAGGCCGATCCAGCAGCGAATGCGCGACCCGAGGGCGGCAAGGTGTCGGCCGGGGCGGCGAGTATCGCGCGAACCGCAACCGCGACCACCATCAGCCAGTCCTCCCCGCGCGCGGTGATCGACTGGACGGGTTTCGACGTCGGGCGCCAACAGAGCGTCACCTTCGTGCAGCCCAGCGCCACAGCCACCACGCTCAACCGGGTCGACAGTCCGAACCCTTCGCAGATTGCCGGCAGGATCTCCGCCAACGGGCGGATAGTGATCGAGAACCGCGCTGGCATAGTGGTCGCCGACGGTGCGCAGATAGACGCCAACGCCGTGGTGCTATCGGCAGCCGGCATCACCAATCGTGCGTTCATGGCCGGGGGGACCAGCTTCACCGTCCCCGCGCGAGCCGGCGCCAGCGTCACCAACCGCGGCACCATCACGGTGCGCGAGGCCGGTCTTGCGGCGCTGGTCGCCCCCAATGTCAGCAATGACGGTGTGATCGAGGCGCGCGGTGGGCAGGTCGTGCTAGCGGGTGCGTCGATCTACAAGATCGATCTCTACGGCGACGGACTGCTCTCGTTCGAGGTTCGTGCCGGTGGCGAAGCCACGTCGGTGCGCAATCGCGGCACCATCGATGCGCCGGGCGGACGCGTGCTGCTCACGGCGGCGCAGGCGGATGCCATCGTCACCAGCGTGGTCGAGGCCGGCGTGATCGAAGCCGGGGGGCGCATCACCGCCGACACCACAGCGCGCGGGCCAGGAAGCATCCAGATCCAGTCGACGGGGGGCAGCATCACCATCGATGGTTCGCTCAGCGCGGTCGGGCGTGGTGCCGGCCAAAAGGGCGGCGGCGTCACCGTCGCCACGACCGGCGCGATCACGGTGAACGCCGGTGCCACCATCGACGCCTCGGGCAGCGCCGGCCGCGGCAGCGTCGCGGTGGGTACGCGCGCGGGGGCGACGGCCAAGACGACAACGGTGGCGAGCGGCGCGGTGATTCTCGCAAGTGCCACGACGAAGGGGCGCGGCGGGCAGGTGATGATCCTGTCGGACCGCAGCACCACGATGGATGGCCGCATCGCGGCCGAGGGCGGGCCGCGTGGCGGGGCCGGGGGCACCGTCGAGGTGTCTGGCCATCAGGGGTTCGCGATGACCGGCCAGGTCAGTGTGACCGCCGCCGCCGGGAGTGCCGGCACCATCCTGCTTGACCCGCAGGATCTGACAATCCGCAGCGGCGGCGCCGATGGCGGGCTGCTCCAGACCAGCGGCAGCGACGGAACCCTGGCGGCCGGGAACAACGCCGGCTCACCCGTCGCCATTTCGGCGGTGATCGACCCCGTGGTATTTGCGGGACTGTCCGGCAACGTGGTGTTGCAGGCGGCGCGCGATCTCACGGTGCAGTCGCCGATCACCTCCTCGGCGGCGAGCCTCAGCCTGCAAGCCGGACGCAACCTGACGGTGAATGCGCCGATCAACCTTTCCGGAGCGGGCACGCTGACACTCGCCGCCGCGGTTTCTTCCTTCGCCAGCCAACCTGGCTATGACCCCGGTGGACCCAACGGCGTACTGGCGCTCTCCCCGGTCGGCAGTCTCAACGCGCCGCTGGCGCAGGTGAACCTGTCCTCCGGCGTGGGGGGATTTCTCAGCAGTGGCCCGATTGTCGCCGGCGCTGTTACCGTCAACGTCTCCTCCACCGGCGCCTTCGTCCTCGGCGGATTGATCCAGGCCAATACCGTCAGGGTGACGGCGGGGCAAATCGCCCTTGCCGGCAGCGTGCAGGCGACGTCGGTTCAGTTGACGACCCAGGTTGGCGGTGCGATCGCCACCTCCGGTACCCTCACGGCACAGAGCCTCGCGGTCTCCGCCGGGGCGGCCACCTTCACCGGCTCGGCGATCAATGTCGGCACGCTGACGTCGGTGCTGACGTCCGGTGGCTTCACGCTGCTGAACACGGGCGATCTCCTGGCGACCGGCACGATCACCGCCGGCGGCGCGCTCACGCCGCTGGCTTCCAATACCAGCGCCTTGCTGCTTTCTTCGACCGGGACACTGACGCTCGGCCAGCCCGGATCGGCGGCCATCATTACGGCCGGGACGGTCGGGCTGGTAGGTACAGGCGGCGTTTTCGAGACCAACGGCGTACTCTACGCCAATCTGCTGAGCGGTACGGTCGCCGGTTCCACCGTTACCAACTCCGCCGCCGCCACGTTGACCGGCAGCAATGCGGTGGCAAATTTTGGGTCGATGCGCGTCACTGGCGCCCTTGCCATGAGCACCGGCGGCGCCCTCGCCATTCTCGGCACAGTGAGCGCCGGCGGGGCGATGACGCTGAACGCGGGCGGAGCACTCGCGCTGGGCAGTACGACGCAGGCGGCCGCACTATCCGCTGGCTCGCTCCGTTTGACCGCCGGTGGGGCGATCACAGAGCCGAACGCCACGATCACCACGGGCACGCTCATTGCCGCCGGGAACGTGATCGCCCTCTCCGGGGCCAACCGCTTCGGGGTGCTCGGCGGGGCCACGGCGAGTGGCGATATTGCCATCACCGACCAAACTGCGATGACGATCGCCGGGCCGCTCGCGACCTCCGCGGGGTCCGTGTTCGTCAACTCCGGCGCCGGCGGGGTGACGATTGCGGCACCGGTCTCCGCCGGGCCGGGCGGGACGATTGCCCTCATCGGCGACGCGCTCACCTGGGCCAACCCGGCGCTCAACCCGCTCAACGCCTCGACGAGTGGTACCATCGCATTGGCGCCATCCACGCTGGGGTTGCCGATCACCCTGGGTGGCGGGAGTGGGCTCGCGCTTGCCAGCACCGCGGGGATGACGGCGGCGAGCCTGCAGATCGGCGCCGCGCCATCTTCCCCCGGAGCGACGGCGTCGACGACGGCCGGAAGCATCGCGGTCACCGGCTTCGACGCTGGCGGTATCGGCGTGCTTTCGCTGAATGCCAGCGGGGCGATTGCCCAATCCGCAGCCCTCACTGGCGTCACACGGCTCGATGTCGCGGCCGGGAGCGCAGCGTTGACCGCGTCCGGTAATGCCGTGCCGGTACTTGGCACCGTGGTGACAGCGGGCAGCTTCAACCTGGTGAATCCCACAGGCGTGACGGTGCTCGGTCTGTTGCAGGCGGGAACGGTCTCGGCGCCGAATGTGGCGAATACCGCCACGGCGCGGATTGAGACGCCGGGCAGCATCGTTATCGGCAGCTCCTCGGTCCGCTCGGTCGTCAACGCCGGGACGGTGGTATTGCTCGGCGGTGGGGCGATCACCGAGGTCAATGGCACGATCGCCGCCAACGCGTTGAGCGGGCCGCAAACGGGCGCCACGATTGCCACCGCGACTTCGGTATCGCTGCGTGGGGCCAATACCGTCACTACCCTCGGTGGCTTTGCCGCGACCGGAAATATCGCCTTCGTCAACGCAACCGGGCTGGTGATTGGCGGTGCGGTCACCGCCGGCGTGGTGCCGGCCCCCAATCCCGCCAATACCGCGACGATTTCTCTCCAGGCCGGCGGTGACCTCGCACTTGGCAGCAGCAGCCAGATTGCGGCCCTGAGTGCCGGACGCATCGACCTGCTGGCCTCGGGCGCGATCACCCAGCCGCGCGGAATTCTGCAGGCCAACACGCTGAACGGACCGGGCCAGGGTGCGGCGATCACATCGGCGACGTCGGTCAATCTCACTGGCAGCAATCTTTTCGGGGTCCTCGGCAATTTTGTCGCCTCTGGGAACATCCGGATCACCAATGCGGCCGGTGTTGTGATCAGTGGCGTCATCAGCGCGGGGCCGGGGGGCGGCAACATCGCCGGCAATACCGCTTTGGCCGAACTGACGGTGCTGGGAGACCTGCGGATCGGCCAGGTCGGGGCGCCTTCGGTGATCAATGCCGGCACGGTATCGCTGCTGTCGTCCGGCAGCATCGTCGAGGTCAGCGGCGGCATCGTCGCGAACCAGCTCATCGGCCCCGGGCCGGGGGCGGCGGTCGGCCAGGCATTGGAGGCCGACCTGCATGGCACCAACATCATCAACCAGATCGGCCGCTTCACGACCTCGGGCAATTTCTCGATCTCGGACATCGCCTCGGTCATCGTCGTCGGAACGCTCGCCGCCGGCCCGGCTTCAATGCTGTCGATCACCACTACCGGCAGCCTCACGATCGGGCAGGGCAGCACGGTCGCACTGATTTCGGCGGGGACCGTGTCCATCATCGCCGCCGGAGCGATCGCGGAGAATCCCAACAGCTCGATCAATGCAAAATTGCTGACCGGCCCCTTCACTGGTCTCACGATCCCGACGGCCACTGACGTGACGCTGACCGGGATCAATTCGGTCGCGGAGATCAGCCAGTTCAGCGCCAGCGGGAGTTTGATATTCCGCAACCAGCGCGATCTTGCGGTCACCGGCACACTGTCCGCCGGCAGTATTGCCGCGCCCGACCCGCGCAACAGCGCGGCGGTCGGCCTGATCGTGAGCGGCAATCTCGCATTGGGCACCGCAAGCGCGCCGGCGGTGCTCAACGCCGGGACGGTGGGGCTCGCTGCCACCGGTACTATCAGCGAACCGGCAGGAACGATTGTCGCCGGCCTGCTCAACGATCTCCGCCTTCCCGGAGCCCCGCCGACCGCAACGCTGATCCAGCTCGACGGCAGCAACACCATCGCGGCGATCGGCGAACTTGGAGCGCGGGGGAATATTACCATCCGCAATTCCGTGCCGCTCGCCGTCGTTGGCACCATCACCGCGGGCGGGGTGCAGGCGCCATCAGCCGGCAATGCGGCGACCGTGAGTGTGAGCGTCTTTGGCGCGCTGACGATCGGTGATGCGACCCGGCCGGGTGGGATCAACGCCGGCACGGTGGTCCTGATGCCGACCGGTGCAATCACAGAGCCGAACGGGGCGATCACCGCGAGCCTGCTGTTACTCCCCGCTACTGGTCAAAGTGTGGCAAAAGCACCAGCGATCGACCTGTCGGACCGCAACGCCATCAGCGTGCTCGCGGCCATAAATGCGGTGGGCGACGTGTTCATCAATTCCAGCACGCCGATGACAGCGGCCGGTGCGATTGTGCTAGGCGCTCCTGCTCCCCCGAACGCGGCAAATACGACAACTCTCACGCTGGCGTCGGCCAGCGATCTCGCGATTGCCGCAAACCTCACGGCCGGCACGATTTCGCTGCAATCGGCCGGGGCGCTCACCCAATCCGGCGGCGTTCTCACTGCCAACCGGCTGAGCGGTCCGGCGGCGGGGTTGGCGCAGGTATCGGCCACCTCGGTCACGCTCGAGGCGGCGAATGTTTTTGCGGAGCTGGGTGTTTTCACTTCGGCCGGCAACCTCCTGCTCAACGATACGCTCGCAGTGACGGTCAGCGGTGCCGTTGTGGCCGGCGGCACTGCGCTACCGTTGGCCGCCAATACGTCGACGCTGCGCATTACCTCCGGCGGTTCGATCACGATCGGCAACTCAGGCCAGGCGGCGAGCCTGTCCGGCGGTACGGTGACGCTGCTCACCGCCTCCGCGATCATCGAGGGCAGCAGCGGCAGTATTACGACGAACGCGTTCAAGGGGCCTAATCCGACCGCTTCCGTCGCCTCGGCGACCTCGGTCAGTCTGCTTGGGACCAACGCGATCGCTAGCCTGGCGTCAGTCAACACTGTCGGCGACTTCATGCTGGCCAATGCCGGACCGCTGGTGGTGGTAGGGACGATCACCGCCGGCAACGCTGGCGTCGGCGGGGCATCGAACATCGCGCATCTCGCCATCGGTCTGTCCGCGGGGGCTTTGTCCCTTGGCTCCGGCATCGATACCGGCGTGCTGAGTGCGGGCACAATCGCTCTCGCGGCGGCCGGCGGGATCAGCGCGCCGAACGGGCGCATCAGCACGACGCTGCTGTCCGACCAGACCGGACTCGCCGGGGTTCCGCAGTCTGCCTCGGTCTCCCTTCCGTCGCCGACCAACTCCATCGCCGCGCTGGGAAGCCTCGCCACCCTCTCGGGAGACCTCGTGCTGGGTTCCACCGGCGCGATGACGGTGATCGGGCCGGTCAATGCGAGCCAACGCCTGGCGGTGAGCACCACCGGTGTGATGACCGTCCTCGGCAACGTCTCGGGCGCTGGGGGAGTCAGCCTGTCCAGCGATCTTGGTATCCAGCAGGTGTCGGGCGGCATCACAGCCAGTGCGACGGGGACCGACCTGCTGTCGCTTCGATCCGACCATGGCAGCTTCGTGCAGTTCCCCGCCGCCGCGATTACCTCGGCGACCTCGGTGAGCATCACCACTCAGGGATCGATCGGCCTCGGCGCGAGCGTCATCGCGCCGCAGGGAGTGCTGTCGCTGGACAGTGCCACGGGAGGCATCTCTCAGAGCAGCTCGGCCGGCAGCAAGGGCACCGTATTCGTGCAGGGCCTATCGGCCCGCGCGGCGGGGAGCATCGTGCTGGATTCGAGCTCCAACCGCATTGCCGTGGTGAACGGCGTGACTACCCCCAGCCGCTTCATCCTCAACACCACCGTCCCGCTACAGATCACCGGCAATGTGCTGACCGGTGCCGAGACCACCATTACCGGCACCAAGGGAGTGGAGCAGGTCGCCGGCAGTATCGTCGCCGGCGGGGTCGGGGTGCAGCTGCTTTCCCGGTTGGGCTCCTTCACCCAGGATCGTGGAAGCTATATCGGTGCGACGGCCAATGACGGAACGGTGTCGCTGTCAGCGCTGGCGGCGGGTGGGACGATCGATGTTGGCGGCACGATCTCGGCGATCGGCAGCAACGCGCTTGTTTTGCTGAGCGTTCCGCTCGGCGGTATCCTCGAAATCCCCGAACTGGCGCAGGGTGCCGCTCCGGTGCAGGGGGCCGGGCGGATCATTGCAACCCGGCTGAGCGCCAGTGCGCTCGACAGCATCGTGCTGGACCCGGTGGGTGCCGCAAATGCGATCGGCGCGGTTGATGCGTTAGTATCGACGAACGGGGCCGTGGGTCTGCATAACACCTCATCGTTTCAGATCAACGGCTTGGCCCAGGCCGCCAATGGCCTGAGGCTGCAATCCCTCGGCGATCTCTCCCTTGGCGCGTCGGCCAAGATTTCGGTGGCATCAGGGGCGACGACAATGCGTGCTGCCGGTAGCTTCCTGATGTCGGCCGGAAGCACGATCTCAGCCCCCGATGTGACGATGGTAGCGCCAACGAGCGTCGTGATCAGCGGCACCATCGGCGTGCCCAAACTTTCCATCGGCGGCGTCAATGGCGGCCAGAGCGCGCTCGTGCTGCTGAGTGACGGCGCGGTTTTGCTGACCGGCGAGGCGTCGCTCCCGATAAGTTCGTCGCCCGCGACGGCATGGCCGACCTATGCATCCTCGGTTGGCGGGACGTTCATTGCCACACAGAATCTCTTGATCGGCAGGAACGTCGCAGTCAGGGGCGTCACCGGTTCGGCGAGCCAGACTCTGCGTATCGACCTCGCCGGGACCGGGGTGATCGATCAGATCGGTGGCCTGGTTGCCGAAACGACCACGCTGCTCGTCAACCTCGGCAGCCGTGCGAATCTCTCGGGCAACGTATCGCTCGGCGGGCTCTACATTGCCTATCCCCGGGGTTCGCGCGGGGCTGCAACGCTATCGGGCACCGTGCGCGGCGTCGGCGGTCAGGCGGCCGCACAGATTTCTTCCATCACGCCGGGCCCGAATGCGCTCTACCAGATCAAGCCGATCCGGGACTTCGACATCCGGCCGGCGCATGACACGGTGGACGAGGCCGAAATACTCCTGCCGAACGTGTCGCGTGAAGATCTGTAGGGTGTGGCGGCGCCTGACCTTGGCGATGCTGCTTTCAGCGTCTTCCTGCTCGAAGCCACCGCTCGACGCCTATGTCGGCGGCGCGGCGGCCTCGCTCAGCCAAGTTGACATTGGAGACAACAGCGCCGGCGAGGCCTGTACCCAGGCAGCAATCGCCGGGACAGGCGTCGGTATCTTCTGTGGCACATGGCTGCAACCGAGTGCCCGCTTACGCACCGCACCCGCAGCAGTTTCGCTGCGCCAGGCAATGGTAAGTGGGGCATGGCGAACGGCGATCGACACCCGGTTCTCCTGTGGCGAGCCGAGCGAAAGCATCATCCTCGGCAATGTTCCCGCTCTCGTCATGTCGTGCACACGCCGCCTCGGTGGCTGGCCGCATGTCGCGCTCGTGGCAACGGTTGGCGGATCGACATGGTATGCCGACGGCGTGCTGCCCGCATTGCCGGTGATTGAGCGCGCGATGGCCATCGGCACCGGTCGGGCCACGCCGGCGCCAGGGCAGCAACGCTCCGCCGCGATAGCGCTGTTCGCCGAACGTCTGGCGTCGGCCTCCTTTGGCTCCGGCGATATCGGGCAGTACGACCAGCTGATCGAGGCCGGCACACGGGCCAATCTCGCCGACGATCCCGGGCAGGCGGAGGTTGCTTTCCGCGCCGCGCTGGCCTTGCAGGAGCGCGCCCTTGGCCGCGACGACCCCAATATCGTCACGCCGCTGACCTATCTCGCGCTGCAACTGTCGAACCAGGCGCGCGAGCAGGAGGCCGGGCAGTTGTTCAATCGGGCCGCCGCACTGGTGGGCCGCGCTGCTGACCCGCTCGCCACGGCGCGGCTCGCGCATTATCGTGCCCTGCATGCCAAGAACCGCAACGATCCCAACGAGGCGTTGCGGCTGCTGATGCGGGCGGAGGCTGAGTATCGCCGCTCCCTGCCGCCCGGCGTCGTCGCCGCGCGGGCCATTCCGCCGGCCTCACGCTTTGTCCGCTCGGGGCCGAGCAATATCACCGATCTGCTGCCCTCGCGTGAACTGGTCACCGATCCGGTGGCGCGATCCGCCCTGTTCGGCCTCATCGAAGTGTGGCGCTATCGCGGGCTCGTGCTGCGGGACCTCGGGCGCATCGCCGAAAGCGCAGCAATTCTGCGCGAGGCGAACGACCTCGCCCGCGGCAACGGCATCACCCAGCCGCTGCTGATGGCCCGGCTCCATCGTGCCGGCGCCATGACCGAGGCCGCGGCCGGACGGCACGACGCGGCAAGCGACGGCCTGGACCGCGCGGTCACCGCATTCGGCCGCGTGCTTCCGGGCAGCAAACCGGTGGCCAACACCCGCATGGTGCGCGCACGGCAATTGGCGCTGGCCGGCAATCACGACACTGCGCTGCGCGAATGCCGAGGCGGGGCGAAAACGTTGACGGAGCTCAAAGCCGGCACCGATCCCGGCTTCGTCGCCGGGTGCCTCGACATTTACGCCGCCCGAGCCGACCGCCTGCCGGACGAGCGGCAGAGCCTGTACGCCGAGATGTTCGCCATCGCCCAGGTCGCCCAGGGCGGCATCACCAGCCAGCAGATCGCGCAGGCCACCGTTCGGCTCGGCGAGAACGCAAAGAATCCACAAGTCGCCGATGCGGTCCGTGCCCGTCAGGACGCGAGTGTGGTGCTCGCCGAACTCTATCGCCGACGAGACGACATCGTGCAGCGCGTCGGCGCCCAGGCGCCGGAAGTCGAAGAACTCGACACCACGATCAGCCTGTCGCGGACGGCCCTCGCCGAGGCCGATTCCGCATTGCAGGCAGCAGCGCCGAACTATGGCCAGCTTGTCCAGCAGGTCGTCTCGACGGCTACCGTGCAGTCCGCACTCCGCCCCACCGAGGCATTTGTCGCGATGACGTTGAACGCCGACTCCGGCTGGGTCTTCCTCGTCCGCAAGGACCGGCTCGCTGTGGCACGCACGCAAGGCGGGCTCGGGCGGATGGCGGAGTTGGTCGGGCGCGTCCGCGGGTCGATCGAGACCGAGGATGGCGTCCTGGGGCCATTCGACACCGAGGCGGCGCACGCGATCTACACCGCCACCCTGGCCCCGGTGAGCGAAGGGCTGGAGGGTATCTCCGCCCTCGCCATCGCGCCTGTCGGCCCCTTGTTGGCCATTCCGTTCGACCTGCTGCTGACTGCCCCGAGCCGGCCCGACGCGCTGAACCGGGCCCCCTGGCTGCTCCGAAGTTTCAGCCTCAGTCATGTGCCCTCGCCCGGTAATTTCGTCTCGCTGCGCAAGATCGCCGGTGGGTCGCGAGCGGCGAGGCCCTGGTTCGGGTTCGGCGAGTTCACCCCGATCACCCTCGATCAGGCGCGCCGGACCTTCCCCGCCGCCGAATGCGGCAGCAGTGCCAAGACTTTGGCCGAACTCTCCACTTTGCCATTCGCCAAGCGCGAACTCGAAGCCGCCCGCCTCTTGCTCGGTGCTCAGACCAGCGAGGAACTGCTCGGCCCGGCCTTTACGGCTGCCAACGTGTTGAGCCGCGATCTGCGCGACTACCGGGTGCTGCAATTCTCCACCCATGCGCTGCTGCCCTCCGAGATCGCCTGCCAGACCGAGCCGGCGATCGTCACCTCGGCGCCCTCCGGCGCCAGCGACGCCATAGGCGCGCTGCTCTCGGCCTCCAAGGTCGCCACCCTCAACCTTGACGCCGACCTGGTCATCCTGTCGGCCTGCAACTCCGGCGGCCCCGGTGGCATTGTCGCCGGCGAAAGCCTCTCGGGCCTCGCCCGCAGCTTCTTCTACGCCGGGGCCCGGGCGCTCATGGTCACCCACTGGGCGGTCAACGACCAGACGGCGGCCTATCTCGTCGCCGTCATGCTCCGCCAGTTGCGCGACAACCCAGAGTACGGCATCGCCGAGGCCCTTCGCGCCGCCGAACTCGGCATGCTCGACGGCGCTGGCGTCGATCTCAACCCCGATGTCGCGCACCCGTTCTACTGGGCCCCCTTCGCGGTGATCGGCGATGGCAGCGGCCGTCTCACCGGCATTGCGGCGCGTTGAGGCAGGGGTGACATTTCGCCCAACCCTGCTAAGGGTGCGCCGACCCATTTCCAACAGGACTCCAGCGTGAAACCCACCGATATCGCCCGCGTGCAAACCTATCTGCGCAAGCTCTTCGCCAATGAGCGCATCCATATCGATGCCCCCAAAAAGACCGGCGCCACCGTCGAAGTCCGCGTGGGCGACGAGTTCATCGGCACGCTCCATCGGGATGACGAGGACGGTGAGGTATCCTTTGCCTTCCAGATGATGATCCTGGAGGAAGACCTCCCCGCCGCCCCAAAAGCGAAGTAATCCTGCAGGGAGCGGGCGGTTCACGTCTCCGGCGAAACCGCCACCGACGATTGCGCGCTCAGTCCTTCAACGCTGCGTCCACCTCCTGCCCGTAGAAGGTGGCGTAGGTGTTGCCCTGAAGGGCAAGGCCGATGATCTCCACCATCTCGGCCAACTCCTCCTCCGTCACCCCCTTGCCCTTGGCGAGGTTGGTGTGTGAGGCGCTGCAATACTCGCAGCCATTCGCGACGGAAACCGCCAGATAAATCAGCTCCTTGGTCTTGGCGTCGAGCGCCCCCGGCGCCATCACCTGCTGCGCCCGCTCCCAGAACCGCTTCATCACGGCCGGATGCCGCGCCATCGCCTTCCAGGCGTTGTTGACGTCGGGCACCCCGCGCTTCTGCTTGATATCGTCGAACACTGCGCGTGCCTCGGGCACCGCCTCGTCATATTCGATCAACCGCCCGTACTTCATCGGCTTGTCCGTCATGCCCCGAGCCCTCCCTGCCGCTCGATGAAGCGGGCAACGTCCTCCACTCCCACGCCGGCCCGCACATTGGCGAACACGTAGGGCCGCTCACCCCTCATCTTCTTCGAATCGCGGTCCATCACCTCGAGGCTGGCGCCAACGAAGGGCGCGAGGTCGATCTTGTTGATCACCAGCAGGTCCGACCGCGTTATCCCCGGCCCCCCCTTGCGCGGGATCTTGTCGCCGGCCGAGACGTCGATCACGAAAATGGTGAGATCCGCCAGCTCAGGGCTGAAATTCGCCGCGAGATTATCGCCGCCCGACTCGATCAGGATCACATCCAACCCCGGGAAGCGTGAATTCAGCTCCGCCACCCCCGCGAGATTGATCGAGGCATCCTCGCGGATTGCGGTATGCGGGCAGCCCCCGGTCTCGATGCCGAGAATACGCTCCGGCTCCAGCGACCCGGCCCGGTGTAGATGTCGTTGGTGATGGCGGCGATGTTGTAGGAAAGCCGCAGACGCTTGCACAGCGCGTCCATCAGCGCGGTTTTGCCGGTGCCGACCGGTCCGCCGATGCCGACGCGAAGAGGGCCGTTGGGTGAGCTCATGAGCGGAACAACCTCGTATATTGCGTTTCATGCCGCATGGCGGCGAGATCGGAACGGAAGCAGGCGCCGCCGAGATCATCGAGCGTCGCGGCACGGGTTTCGGCCGCCACCGCGGTGATCGCCGGTTCCAACGCCGCCAGCACGGCCAGCCCGGTGGACTGCCCGAGCGGTACCAGCCGCACGGCCGCGGAAATTAAATTGGCGGTCAGCGTCTGGACATAGGCCGCGCAGGCCAAATCCTCGGCGATCGCATTGGCCCCGGCCATGGCGCCCACCGCGACGGGGTAGGGGAGGTTAGGCTCCCGCGCCGAGAGTGCCGTCAGCACCGCGGGTTGCCAGGGGCCGGCGGCGAGGCGAAACGCATTTCCCTGGCCGGTCGCCTCGGCGTAACGCTCGCGCGAGGCCTGCGCCGCCAAAGCCAACTCGGTGATCCCGACAAGCACGTCGATGTCCCCGGCCGCGCGATGCGCATGGCGCAGTATGATGGCATCCGTCCGCGCCGAACCCTGGCGGATCACCGGCTCCAGCCAGGCTTGCAGGCTGGCCCCATCGGAAATGTCGCCGCTCTCCACCGCCCATTCCACCCCATGCGACCAAGCGAAGCCCCCGGTCGGGAAGGCCGGTGACAGCCAAGCCAGCAACCGCAGCGTCACGGCGATGGAGGTGAGGCGGGCCTCAGTGGTCATGATGGTGGTGCTTGCCATCGCCGTGGTGATGGTGATGCACGTCGCCGTGCTCGTGCCCGTGATCCTCGTCATGCAGATGCGTATGCCCACCGGCATAGGCCCCCGCCTCAGGGTCGAACGGCGCGTTGATGTGATCGACATGCCCGCCGAGCTGCTCGACCATGTCCTCGATGACATGGTCCTGCCGGATGCGGATGCGCTCACCCACCAGTTGCACCGGCAAATGCCGGTTGCCGAGGTGCCAGGCGATGCGGATCATCTCCCCCTCGTCATGCCCATGGATTTCCGCCAACGGCTCCGGCCGGGCGATGACGCGGATGATGCCGGCTTCGGTTTTCAGCCCGTCGCCATGACGCAGCCGCACCGCGTGCGGCAAATCGAGCAGCACTTCGGTCCCCAGCTCCGTGGTGAGCAGGATGCGCCGGCGATGGCGGCGATCGAAATCGATCAGCACGGTGTCGCTGGCTTCGTCGGGCTTCCAGGAAGCGGCGGGGAGAACGGTGTCGCAGCGTTGGGTCATGGTGGGAGTGTATGACGTTTGCCGGGCGGGCAGGAAGCGTTGCCGCACGATAATTGTGGTATTGAAACTAAATCGACGTATTCACTCGACAAGCGAGGGAAGTCGAATTTCTGCGGATGCGGCCGCTGCGCGCGGAGGGATGGCAACGGGGCCGGGAAACAGGTCGCGCGTTGGCGCGGTAATATCATGCAGACCCGGTGCGCGGGCGCATAGGGGGAGATTCTACCGCGGGGAGCGGTACCGGCTCCAAGACGACTGCGCGGCGCGTCGGCCCAGCCGGGAGCGCCTCTCCGTCAGGGGCTGCTGCGGTAGGCGGTGGAGCGGCAGGCAGCAGTCCGGTTTGCGTCAATCCAGGATCCGTTCGAACTGCTTGAACCGCTCCATGAAGTCGCTGAAGAGCACCAAGTGCGCGCGGATCTCCCCCCCCCCCGATCAGTCCCGCCAGGCGCGCAGGGAGATGAGAATCAGGTTCAATCGGGCGATTGAAATTGCCTCGAAAAACTATATAACTGACTAGTATGTTTTAAACAAGCAAACTGTGAAATCTAGGACGCCTCCCGCAGCGCGCTCGATACCTCCGCAAGCATCCCGGCCAAACACAGGTCGATCAGGGAGAAAGCCGTCAACGCGGGCGTGGTGCCGCGGGCGTCTGTGCAGATTTCGATCCCATCCCGATTGGATTGGCTGACCCGCGCTACGCCGATCCTATCGGAGCGATAACGGTAATGGCATCATCCGGGCACTCAAGAGGATACCACAAATACAAGCGACAACCGCCCAGGAGACCCAGTCGCGGAAGGCGAACACGATCGGATCGTCATCCATCCAGCCGCGATCGGCACTTAACCACAACCGGCATTGCCAAAAGAGAAACACCGGTACAAGGCACCAAAGGAAAGGTGATGAGACATACTGACTGGTAGCACTTTCACTCTGCACGAACAGCGCCAGAACAACGCACGACGAGAACGCGGCGCAGCATCCGAATATTTCTAGAATTCCGCCATCCGTCGTCAAATACCCCCGACGGGCGACGGTCTTTCCAGTGGTTTCGTTTATCTCGGCGACACGTTTGAGAAAGGCCAAACTGAGGAACAGAAAGCTCGAAAATGCCAGCAACCAAACTGAAGCGATGTGCCCGGTCGCCACGCCCCCGCCGATGATACGGATCGTGTATAAAGCCGCCAATGTGAAAACATCGACGAGCGGGAGTTCCTTCAGGCGAAACGAATAGCATATCGACAGCAAACCATAAGCCAGCAGCATGACATCCACACCCGCGAACCATCCGGCAGTGAAGCCAAGCCCAACAGACATCGCCGACAACACTAAGCCAGTCACCGGAGACGCCGCCCCGCGGGCGAACGGTCGGTTCCGCTTGCGCGGGTGCCCACGATCCGCAGCGAGGTCCAACAGATCGTTGATGATGTAAATCCCCGATGCGGCACCGCTGAACGCAATGAAGGCTAGCAACGCCCCTCGCCAGGCCGCGGGGTCATCGACTACCCCAGCTGTCAGAATAGGCACGAAAACCAGGAAGTTCTTCACCCATTGATGCGGCCTCAGCGCACGCGCCAACTCGGGGATCACCGCTCCGTTAAACGGAAAGGTGCGTTCAATCGGCAACAAGCGCCGTGCGCTTCGTTCGACCTGAGCGCTGGCACCTACAACGATCGCGGCGCCGGCGACCCGCCAAACTTCCAGATCGGCCGAACTGTCTCCAGCATAGGTGAAGTTCCTCTTGCCAAACCGGTCCGCCAGCGCCGCCGCCTTTCTATGCCCCTTTAAGTTGATCTTGCCGTCCGAGGCCATGACGTCGTCAAACAGACCGACGTGCTCAGACACGAGATTCGCTATCTTACGGTCTGCGGCAGTCACCAGGATGATCCGCCGGCCCAGTTGCCTTTCAGAACGCAGAAAGGCGACGAATTCGTCGTTGTAGGGCAGCAACGCCGGATTAAACTCGGTCGCCGCCGCCACGGCAGCCTTGAACGCGGCCCGACCGCTCCGGAGGAGTACCAGGATGCAGCGGAGGAGGCTCCAACTACCAACCAGGGCCAGAACCCCCTCAACAAGAGTATCAACCCGAACCAAAGTGCCATCTAGGTCGACACACAACACTGATTTTACTGCCATGGCCAAATCCGGGTCGTCGGCACCCGCAGCATTGGCAATATTATCCTTGGCCATAACTCTGTGTGCCTCCGTCATCGCTGAATTGTAGGCAGAATCGTTTCCATTTCATCGTGTTTGGAGCAAAATATCTCCGGTTCACCACGAAATCCTGCGGATGGGTCTCTTCGCCGAGATTAATGCCCAAAGCCAGTTTAGTACCAGCCCACCCCCTAGGCAAAGCACTGGCATGATCGACAGACGGTACCGCGATGATACGTAGAACGGCATATGCGCCGCAGCGTAGAGAACGACGGTGGCCGGCAGGAATAATAGTGACCGGTGCCGCCGAATGACCCAAACTGAGAACACCCCGAACAATCCGACCAACACCCAATGCTGTACATAATTCGCCCATCGTGCGACAGTCTCCGCCGCATTGTAGATGCCACCCGCGCCGGGCGGCGCCCAGAATAGAAGCGCCTTACGCAGAAAAAGATCGGCAGTCCGAGCGGGATTCTCGAGCATGTATTGCTTCGCTTCGCGCGCAAGATAGGCGTAAGTCTCGTACTCACCCTCTGCCAGCAATTTTTCGTTGAATTCCTCACTTCCAATTGGGGTGTCTGCAATATTAAGAAAATAACCAGTCGCGTTGGCATTATTGCCGATGTACAGATTGAACCCAAAATTGGTGTTGAGCACGGGGTGGCCAAGCAAAGCATTATTCCTCGCCATCCACGGGCCTGCCCCCAGCAGGATTGCGGCGACCACGATACCGGCGTGATAGACCGCGCTCGATTTGGCCGGGTATTGGCTATAGACCTGCCAGAGTAGAACCGGAACGACCGCCAAGCCCGCATTCCCAACGATCGCCTGTATTCCGATCGCCACGCCCAACACGGCGGCCACCAGACCCTTGTGGTTCGAGGTTCGGTGCAGCACGACCAGAAGGATCATTCCCGCCATTAGCGGGCACATCAGATTCTCCTTGTAAAAATATGCCGCCGCGTTGATAGATTCAAAAAAAATTGCCCAGCATGCAGATGAAATAATTGCTGCGGAACGCGATTTAAATAAAATAATGCTGGTCATGTAGATTGAAAATAGTGTTATGGCAGTCAATATCAAACTTGATATCTTTGCAACTTCTAATGAGGCTCCAAAAATCTCCCAGACGCCAGCCAAGAAGATAGGATACCCAGCATTCATATAGGCGACCTGACCATACTGATCGACAATCCCCCTGCCATCAAACAGGTTGCGAGCCATCGTGATGTACGAAAGCGGGTCGCTTTCCAATGGCCCTCCCAGGGTCCGCTGCGCGGCCAGGCGCAAGAGGATTGCGACTACGGTTACGATTCCAAGCGCAACGGTGTCGCGGCAACACCAACCGGCTGGGTCGCGCGTCGCACTCATGGCTGTACCTTCTTCATGTTCATGTGGCGCAGTGTACTAGGGTTCGACGACGGCCGCGATACTAAGCGTCGTGCCTGAATATGCGCAGCAGACCCAACGTGCCGCAGCGACCGGCGTCGAAGAAATGTGACCCCGCATAAAGAGCAAGAGCCACCTCCAACCCGTCATACCAGAGGGGGTCAGCTAGACGATGACGTGGACGTCGTTGCTGGCTAGCGCGGGCAGGCCGACCAGGGTAGCGACCTGCTGCGCCGCGATGCCGCCAGTGCCGTCGATATCCCAGAACAGGGCTCCGCTGGAGCCATCGTAGATGAACTGGCCATAGGCCTGCGTCGCGCTGGCGCCGACCACGAAGCGGTCGGTCAGCCCGAGGTCCATGCCTTTGACCAGGCCGCCGCCGAAGCCGGCCGCGGAGACCTGCAGCCCGTCGATCCCGGCGATGAAGTCGGTGATCAGATCGCCGCCGTCGCCCACGCTGCCGAACCGGAAGAGATCGGCGCCAAGGCCGCCGGTCAACGTGTCACTGCCGGCGCCACCGACCAGCGTGTCGTTGTTGACGCCGCCGATCAATGTGTCGTCGCCGCCGAGGCCGAGCAGCAGGCTCATGCCGGTATTGCCGGTGATGAGGTTGGACAGTGCGTTGCCCGTGCCGGTGAGGTTCCGGCCGCCGATCAGCATGAGGTTCTCGACGTTGTCGCCCAGCGTATACGAGATGCTGGCGTTGACCGTGTCGGTTCCCTGGCCCGCCTGCTCGATCACGACGTCCCCGGCGGTGTCGACGGAAAAGCTGTCGTCGCCGGTGCCGCCGCTCATGGCGTCGGCGCCGGTGCCGCCATCGAGCCGATCATTCCCGGCGCCGCCCAGCAGAGTGTCGTTGCCCGCGGCGCCACGCAACGTATCGTTGCCATCGCCGCCGTCCAGCACATTGTTTCCGGGGTTGCCGATGATGATGTTGGCGCGCGCATTGCCGGTGCCGTTCACGCTCGCCGCACTGATCAGGGTCAGGTTCTCGACGTTGCTGCCAAGGGTGTAGCTGATCGAGCTGATGACCTTGTCGATGCCCTGGTTGGCGAGTTCGCTCACCGCATCGCCGATGTTGTCGATGTTGTAGCTGTCGTCGCCAACACCGCCGACCATGGTATCTTTGCCGGCGCCGCCGGTAAGGGTGTCGTTACCAGCGCCCCCGGTCAGGTTGTCGTTGCCCTTGCCGCCATTGAGTGTATCGCCGCCGTCGTTGCCGGTGATCGTGTTGGCGAGTTCGTTGCCGGTGCCATTGATGGCTGTGCCGACCAGTACCAGCACTTCGATATTCGCGCCGAGCGTCCAATCCACACTGGACTGGACGGTATCCGTGCCCTCGCCCGCCGCCTCGCTGATGCCGTCAGTGAGGTTGTCGACGACGTAGGTGTCGTTGCCTGTGCCGCCGCTCATGGCGTCGGCGCCGGTGCCGCCATCGAGCCGATCATTCCCGGCGCCGCCGATCAGCGTGTCGTTGCCGCCCAGCCCAGCGAGGATGTTGTCGAGTGCGTTGCCGGTGATGAGGTTGGCAAGCGCGTTCCCATCGCCGTGCAAGGCTCCCCCGGCGAGGGTGAGGTCCTCCACATTGGCGGGGAGGACGTAGTCGATCGACGCGCTGATGGTGTCGCGGCCCCAGCCGGATTGCTCGTCGATCGTAACGCCGGGCGCGTCAACGGTCCATGCCGTGTCACCGGCAAAAGTCAGGATGCTTCCACCCGCGCCGTCCGTCGCCGGGAGAATCACGGGGTTGATCAAGTCAACGGAGGCGACGGGGAAGGAGAGGTCCGCCCCGCCGGTATGGTGAACGACCAGGTTCGAGCCGATGAATTCAGCCGAGGTAACGTCGATCCCGACGAGGTCAACCCGGTCGGACTGAGCGAGGTGGGTGAGTTTGTTGGAGAAATTGGTCGGGGTGTCGACGATCAAGGTGGCGTTGGGGCCGCCAAAGGCGAAGGCGTCGTGCTGGTAGAATCCGGCGAAGATGGCTGTGGCCTCGGCGGTGGCGCCGGGCGCGATGCGGATGGCGGTATGGGCCGCCACGCGACCGGCGAGCACGAGCGTTCCCCCCGCGGCCTCGAGCAGACCGGCGGGGTAGATGAAACTGCCGAGGGTACCATGCCCGCTGATCGTCCCTCCCGCTTCGATGATGATTCCATATGGTGAAATGGATTGCCCGGTGAGGTTGCCGGCGAGTTGCAGTGTGCCATAGACATGGGAGGTGGCGCTGGGCAGGGTATTGTCGCCAACCACGGCCCAGGTGGCGCCGACGTCGACACCGAGAACCTTGAAGTTCTGGAACGCCGTGCCGAGACCGGTGATGGTGCCGGTCGAGGCGGCGGAGGCTAAATGGAGTTGCCCCTGGAGAACGCCCGCGGGGTTGGCGACGACATTGCCCACGAAACCGTAGCCAGGCAGCAGGGAGAGAAACAGGTCACCACCAGCGGCAATGGCTGTACCGCCTGTGCCGGCGATGGTGCCGCCGTTGACGAGGGTCAGCTTGCCGCCGGCGGAGACTCCGACGGCGCCGGTGATCAGGCCGGCATTGTCGATGGACACCGGGGCGCCATCGGGGTTGAGGCGAATGCCGGCGGCGCCACCCTCGATGGTGCCGCCTGCGAGGTTGTGGACGGTCGCGAAGCTGTTGATAACGAGGCCATAGCTGTCGCTGGCGTCACCCCGGATTGTCCCGCTGTTGGTGATGGTGGCGCCTTGGCTATGGACGCCGTTGGCCATGCCCTCGATCAGGCCGCTGTTGCCGAGGCTCCCGGCGATGCGCGCACCATAGGCGGCGGCCCCGCCGGTGGCGATGATGGTGCCGGCGTTGGTGATGGTCTCGATGGCGGAGCCGCCGTTGAGGAAGACGCTCACCCCGATGC
The DNA here is from genome assembly GCA_026400845.1 of Alphaproteobacteria bacterium. Lineage (GTDB taxonomy): Bacteria > Pseudomonadota > Alphaproteobacteria > Acetobacterales > Acetobacteraceae > CAIYPH01. Next base: position 37,830 of record JAPLOH010000242.1, on the reverse strand, counting down.
CGAGCGAGCCGGTGGCCGACACGAGACCGTCGTTGGCGAGGGTGCCGGCAGCGTTGATGGGGTGCAGGAGACCGTAGCGGGTGCCGGTGATGGTGCCGGTCGCGGCGTTGGTGACGAAGGAGCGGGTGTTGTCGGCGATGCCGGCGCCCGACGTGCCGGTGCCGGCGATCGTCGCGCGATTGTCGATCGTCATGTCGCTGGTCTGCACCAGAATGCCATACTTCGCACCGGCGATGAGCGCGGCAGTGCTCGTTGGGCCGTTGACGATGCCCCCATTGCTGGCTGGAAACACGCCAAAGCCGCCTGGGCGGACCCCGGAGGAGATGGTACCGAAAATCGTGCCGTCATTGGCGAGAGTGAACGGAGTCGCGGCGCCGCTGAAGAGGAAGACACCGCTGGCACCCCGGATGATGCCGGTGGTGCTGTTGGTGACATTGGTTCCGTAATTCCCCGTGACGGCGGGATAGGCCCCGCCAAAGGCAGTGTTCGTGCCTTCTATGGTGCCATAGTTGAGCACGACGCCGCCGGTACTGACGGCGGCTTGCGCGGTCGCGGCACCGCGGATCAGGGCGGCATGAGAGGTCGGCGAGCCGTTGGTGATGCCGCTGCCGGAGATAGGCACGACGGCGCTGCCGAGGATGGTGCCGAGGTTGGTGATCGAGGCGGTGGCGGTGACGTTGCCATTGATGCGGGCGAGGGTGGTGTCACCGTAGCCGTTGCGCACGAGATTGGCGCCGTAAACTGCGCCGATCACAGTGCCGCTCAGGGTGCCGGCGTTGTCGACGGTCGAGACGTTGCGGACGGCGGCGCGCACGCCGGAAATGTCGCCGGTGTTGAGGAGGCGATTGCCGGTGCTGCCGGAATAGGAGGCGACACCGAAGCCAGTTGGTTGGAACTCGGGGCCGGCGGCATTGCTGATGACGGCGGTATTGGTCAGGAACGTGCCGCTGCCCGTAGCGAGCAGGATATCGGTGTCATAGAAGGTTTCGGCGCCGCCTATGTAGACGGGGGTGATCATGTCCGTCGCGTTGGTAACAGTGCCCCCGAGAGGGGCGACAACTTTCCACACCATCACAAGTTCCCCGCTGCTGCGTCGCAAGGTTTGAACCAGCGGACGCACGCCTCATTTTTATTGTAACTTCTAAAAAAGTATCGTCGATTCAGTTGCGATGTCAATCGCACCAATCGGCTCACGCGGGCAGCACGCAATCGCTGCGTGCCCGCTCCCGCGACTGCGCCCGCCGAAGGACTACCCCAGCAGGCCTGGATCGTAGTCAGCCAGCGGCGCGCGCGGCACCACCCCGGTGTTGACGATGTTCTCGCCGATCGGCCAATGGCCGGCCAGGATGGTCGCGAGGTTCTCGACGCCGCCGCGTGCGACATCCTGCCCGGCGATGACGTTGGGCAGCGTCAGCAATTCCAGGGAGGGGACGCTCTCCTCGGCGAAAACGTCGATCTGCTCGAAAGTGTCGATCCCGGCGCCGGCCAGGCGGTTCTCGACCAGCGCCGCGTAGAGCGCGTCCTCGTCCACCAGGGCGCCGCGCGAGGTGTTGATGAGGAAGGCGTCGGGCTTCATCTTGGCCAGCGTGGCTTCGTCGATCAGATGATAGGTCTCGGGCGTCAGCGGCAGGTGCAGCGAGACGTAGTCGGACGTGCGCAACAGCGTATCGAGGTCGGTGAGTTCGACGCCCCAGTCGGCGGGGTTCTCGGCGGTCATGCGGCGGCGGGTGGCGATCACCTTGAGGCCGAAGCCCTGGGCGCGCCGCGCGGTGAGCTTGGCGGAATTGCCGAACCCGACGAGGCCCAGCACGCGCCCGGTGAGGCGCCGGTTGGAGCGCACGATGTCCTGCGCGTGGCGGTAGGCGCCGAGTTTCATGTCGGCCTGGGTCTGCGGGATTTTTCGGGCGAGCCCGAGCAGCATGGCCATGGTGTGGTCGGCCTGCTCCTCGATGCAGAAATACGGCACGTTGGTGACGACGATGCCGCGCGATTTCGCATGCGCCACCGCGATCTTGTCGGTGCCGAGGCCGAGGCGGGAGATGACCCGGCATTGCGCCATCGCGTCGATCACTTCCGCGGGCAGCGAGGTGGAGACGACGAACACAGCCTCCGCCTCGGCGACATGTGGGATGATTTCGGCCGGCGTATTGGCCTCAACCTCGATTGGCGTCATGCCGAAGCGCGCCCACTGTGCCCGCTCATAGGGGCCGGCGGGGAACAGGCGGCTGTTGAGGCGGACGATGCGGCGGTGCGCCATGAAGGAACAGTCCATGTTCGGTCTCCGTCAGAATCCGCTGCCTGGTTCGGCGAGGTAGGCGGCCTCGTCGGCCGTGCTGGCGCGGCCGAGCGCGGCATTGCGGTGGGGGAAGCGGCCGAAGCGGCGGATCACCGCGCGGTGGCGCTCGGCGTAGTCGAGCACGGTGGGCATCTCCGGATGATCGGCGATGGTGGCGAAGAGGGCGACCGAGACGTCCTGGTCGTAGAGGGATTCGGAGTGCTCGAACGGGAGAAACAGAAAGGCGCACTCAACCTGCGTCAGGTGGCGGGCGGTGGGGAGGGCGGCGCGGGCAACAGCGCGGGCGCGGGCGTCGGAGGCGAAGGCCAAGGGGGAGCCGCGATAGAGGTTGCGAGGGAACTGGTCGAGCAGGATCAGCAGCGCCAGCGTGCCCTGGGGCGTCGCGGTCCAATCGGCGAAGTCGCCCTCCCGCGCGGCGGCGACCGCCTCGGCGAAGCGGGCGCGGATATCGGCGTCGAAGGCGTCGGACTTGCGGAACCAGGGATCGCTGCGAAACGTATCGCGCTCGCCTTGGAACCAGAATGTGAGGACGGTTTCGGGTTTCATAGCGCGCGCTCCAGCACGATCACGGAATGCACCGCCTTGCGTCCGCCAAGGTCCTTGATCTGGTGGCGGCAGGAGGTGCCGTCGGCGATGATGAGGTCCTCGGGGGCGGCGGCGCGAATGGCGGGGAGGAGGTTGGCCTCGGCCATGGCGCGGGAGACCTCCTGGGTTTCGGACTGGTAACCGAAACTGCCGGCCATGCCGCAGCAGGAGGAGGCGATGGGCTTCACCGTCAGCCCCGGAATCTGCTTCAGCGCCGCCACCGCGGAGGGAAACGCGCCAAAACTCTTCTGGTGGCAATGGCCGTGGACATGGGCGGTGGCGGCCATCGGGTTGAAGACGATCGCCGGCTTCTCGCGCGCCAAATATTCGCCGAGCAGCATCACGCGCTTGGCCAGCGCCTCGGCTTCGGGGCCGGGGAGCAGGGCAGGGAGCTCGTCCTTCAGGGTGAACAGGCAGGAGGGCTCCAACCCGATCACTGGCGCGTCGCCGGCGAGGGCCGCGAGGGTGCGCCTCGCCTCCTCCCGCGCGCGATCGATCATCCCGGCGGCAAGGTAGGTGCGGCCGCAGCACAGCGGGCGACCGGTGGCGGGGATCGCCACGCGCTTGCCGGCGGCGTGCAGCACTTTTAGCGCGGCACGGAGATTCTCCGGCTCGAATGCGCGGTTGAAGGTGTCAGCGAACAGGATAACGTCGCCGGTGGCACCGTCAGCCTCGCCGTCGCGGAAGGGGTTCGGCGGCGCGCTGAGGGCGATCCGCTCGCCGAGGCGGCGCAGGGTTTTCGAGCGGTTGCGGAGGTTGGCCAGCGCCGGCAGGCGCGCGGCCAGAGGGGCGAGGCGGGGCAGGCCGGCGATCAGCCGCTCGCGCAGCTTCACTCCATGGCGGGCCGCGCGGGCGGCGGTGGCTTCGATCTTGAATTTGGCCATGTCCACGCCGGTCGGGCATTCCCGCCGGCAGCCCTTGCAGGACACGCAGAGGGACAGCGCATCCGCCACCGCCTCGCCGGCCATCGCGTCCGGGCCGAGTTGGCCGGTCAGCGCCAAGCGCAGGATGTTGGCGCGGCCGCGCGTCACGTCCCGTTCGTCGCGCGTGGCGCGGAAGGAGGGGCACATGACGGAGGCGTCGATTTTCCGGCAGGTGCCGTTGTTGTTGCACATCTCCACCGCCCCGAGCATGCCGCCGAGCGGGCCGGGATAGTTCGACCAATCGAGTTGGGGGGTGAAGCCGGGGGCGGCGGCGTAGCCGGGGGCATAGCGAAACAGCGACCGGTCATCCATCCGTGGCGGGCGGACGACGCGGCCGGGGTTGAGCAGGCCCGACGGGTCGAACGCGTCCTTCACCGTCTCGAAGGCGCGGGCGATGCGGGCGCCGAACATCGTCTCGTTGAACTCGGAGCGCACGATACCGTCGCCGTGCTCGCCGGAATGGCTGCCCTTGTATTCGCGCACCAGCGCCAGGCACTCCTCGGCGATGGCCCGCATCCGCGAGACATCCGCCCCATCCTTCATATTCAACACGGGCCGGACATGCAGGCAGCCGACCGAGGCATGGGCATACCAGGTGCCCTTGCTGTCATGGCGGGCGAAAACCTCGTTGAGGCGCTCGGTGTAATCGGCGAGATCGGGCAGATCGACCGCGCAATCCTCGATGAAGGAAACCGGCTTCCCGTCGCCCTTCATGGACATCATGATGTTGAGCCCGGCCTCGCGCACCTCGGCGATATCGGCCTGGAAGGCGGCGTCGGGCGCGCGCACCACGGCGCCGGGGAAGCCGAGATCAGCCATCATCTCGTCCAGCTCGGCCAGTTTCGCCAGCAACGGCGCGTCCTCATGGCCATGGAATTCGACGATGAGGATGCTGTCGGGCTCACCGATCAACATGCGGTCGATGGTCGGCCGATAGATCGGGATGGCGCGGCCGAGGTCGATCATGGTGCGGTCCACCAACTCGACGGCCTCGGGGTCCAGCGTCACCAGATGCTGGGACGCGGCCATGGCGGCGCGGAAGGTCGGGAATTGGCAGATGCCCAGCACCTTCCGCGGCTTGATCGGGTGCAGCATCAGCTCCAGCGCCGCCGAGAAGGCGAGCGTCCCCTCGGAGCCCACCAGCAGCCGGGCGAGATTGTCGCGCCCGGCAGCACGGGCAGCGGGCGTCAGCGTGTCGATGTTGTAGCCACCGACGCGGCGGAGCTGCTTGGGAAATTTGGCGGCGATCTCATCGGCTTCCGACAGGCCGAGCGCGCGCATGCGGGACACCAGATCGACGAAGCGCGCGTCGCCCTGGTTGGCGTCGGGGGTGCCGAAGCGGTGGCGCGAGCCGTCGGCCAGGATGGCGTCGATGGCGCTCACATTATCCGCCATCAGCCCGTAGCGGATGGATTTTGAGCCGCAGGAGTTGTTGCCGGCCATGCCGCCGACGGTGCAGCGGGCATTGGTGGAGGGATCAACGGCGAAGAAATTGCCGGTGCCCTTGATCGCCGCGTTGAACTGCGCGAGCACGATGCCAGGCTCCACCCAGGCGCGATCGCCCTCGACGGCGAGCACCCGGTTGAGGTGCTTCGAGCAATCGATCACCAGCGCGCGGTTGACGGTCTGGCCGCACTGGCTGGTGCCACCACCGCGGGGCAGCACGGGGATGCCGGCCTCCCGCGCGATGGACAGCGCCGCCATCACGTCCTCCATCCGCTTGGGCACGATCACCCCGATCGGCTCCATCTGATAGATCGAGGCATCGGTGGCGTAGCGGCCGCGATCCGCCGCCGAGAACAGCACCTCGCCGGCGATCTCCCGCCGAAGTCGAGACGCCAATGCGCTGTCGCCGATGATCGCGTTCATGACGTGTCCTCCGTAATGCATCCTTTAGCCGGGATGGGGCGGAGTGCAATGCGGGGCGGATTTGGCAAGCCTGGCCGATCCATCGCATTCTGCGGACCGAACAGGAGCCCCGTATGGCCTACTATGAATCCACCCACACTGCCGGCCGCCATTTTCTGCAGATCCCGGGGCCGACCAACGTGCCGGATCGGGTGCTGCGGGCGATGGACAACCCGACGATGGATCATCGCGGGCCGGATTTCGGCCATCTCGGCGCGCGTATTCTCGGCAACCTCCGCAAGATTTTCCAGACCAACGGCCCGGTGGTGATCTACCCGGCCTCCGGTACCGGTGCCTGGGAGGCTGCACTCACCAACACGCTCTCGCCGGGCGATGCGGTGCTGATGTGCCGCACCGGCTGGTTCGCCGCGCTGTGGAAGGAGATGGCGGAGCGGCTGTCACTGGTGCCGGAGTTGATCGAGACCGACTGGCGGCGCGGTGCCGATGTGGAGGCGATTGGCGCGGCGCTGGCCAAGGACACGGCGCATCGCATCAAGGCGGTCTGCGTGGTGCACAACGAGACCTCGACCGGATGCACCAGCCGCGTCGACGAGGTGCGCGCGGCGATCGACGCCGCACGGCACCCGGCGCTGCTGCTGGTCGATACCATTTCCTCCCTCGCCAGCATCGATTATCGGCATGACGAATGGGGCGTCGATGTCACGGTAGCGGGCTCGCAGAAGGGGCTGATGTTGCCACCTGGCCTTTCCTTCAACGCGATCAGCGCCAAGGCGCTGGCGGCGGCGGAGCGGGCGCGGCTGCCGCGCTCCTACTGGGACTGGCGGCCGATGCTCGCGGCCAACGAGACCGGGTATTTCCCCTACACCCCCGGCACCAACCTGCTCTACGGGCTCGATGCCGCGGTCGCCATGTTGCTGGAGGAAGGGCTCGCCAACGTATTCGCCCGGCATGACCGCCACGCCGAGGCGACGCGGCGCGCCGTGCGGGCGTGGGGGCTCGACATCCAGTGCGCCGAACCACGCCACTACTCCTCGGCGCTCACCGCCGTGCGGGTGCCGGAGGGGCACAGCGCGGACGGGTTGCGGGCGGCCATCCTGGCCAAATCCAACATGTCGCTCGGCAACGGGCTCGGGCAGTTGAAGGACCGGGTGTTCCGCATCGGCCATCTCGGCGATTTAGGCGACCTCCAACTGATCGGAACCCTGGGCGGCATCGAGATTGGGCTGCGCAGCGCCGGCATTCCGCATGCGCCTGGCGGCATCATGGCGGCGATCGACTTTCTCGCCGGCAACGCCTGAGCGCTTTCTTAACCGTGATGCTGCTTATGTGATAAATCGACAGCCGTTCCCGATGGTCCGCGGGGCGCACGGGCGGCAGATAAGGATTTCCAGCGGCCAATGACCGCCCGCATTCTCGTCGTTGACGATGTCCCGGCCAACACGCGCCTGCTCGAGGCGAAGCTGGGCGCGGAATACTATCAGGTCACGTCGGTGCATTCCGGCGCCGACGCCATCGAACTCGCCAAAACCTGGCAACCCGACCTCATCCTGCTCGACGTGATGATGCCGGAGATGAACGGCTTCGAGGCATGCCGCCACCTCAAGGAGGACGGGCGGACGCTGCACATCCCTGTCGTGATGATCACCGCACTCAGCGAGCCGGAGGAACGCTTGCAGGGGCTGGAGGCGGGGGCGGATGATTTCCTCACCAAGCCAGTAGACTACGATACCTTGCTGGCGCGGGTGAAATCGCTGGTGCGGCTGAAACGGCTGCTCGACGAGTGGCGGATCCGCGGCGAGACCGCGCGCGCGCTCGGCATTGGTGGCGAGACCCTCGCGCCGCCCTCGGTGGCAGGAGCGCGGGCACTGGTGGTTGATGACTTCGAGCCCAGTACCCTCGGAATGCAGGATGCGCTGGCGCGGGAGGGGATTCTCGCGGCACGCGCGGCCTCGGAGGCGGAGGCGTTGCAACTGGCCGGCGTGATGGAATTCGATCTCATCGTCCTCAGCCTGTCGATGACCAACGAGGACCCGCTGCGCCTCGCCGCGCGGCTGCGGGCGTCCGAGCGTACGCAGAACGTGCCGTTGCTGCTGGTGGCTGACGTCGAACAGAAGGACCGCATGCTGCGCGGCTTCGACATCGGCGCCAATGACTGGGTGCTGCGCCCGATCGACGAGAACGAGTTCCGTGCCCGCGCGCGCAACCAGATCCGCCGCAAGATCTACCAGGACCGGCTGCGCGCCGATCTCGGGCATGCGCGTGAAATGGCGCTGACCGATCCGCTCACCGGATTCTACAACCAGCGCTATCTGATGCGGCATTTGCGCGGACTGCTGACGGCCGGCAATCCGCAGCGGCTTGCGGTGATGATGATCGACGTCGATCACTTCAAGTCGATCAATGATCGTTGGGGCCACCCGATCGGGGATCAGGCGCTGCGCGCGATCGCCGACGCGCTGCGCCGGCGCATTCGGGTGTTCGACTCGATCGCTCGCTACGGCGGCGAGGAATTCGCCGTGGTGATGCCGGGAACCTCGCCGGAGGATGCGCAATTGGCTGCCGAGAGGCTGCGCGTCGCGATAGCCGAAATGCAGTTCTACCCGGAGCCCGGTCTGCGCCACAGCCTCACCGTGAGCATCGGCGTCGCCAGCGGGCAGGATGAGACCACCACCCCCGAGCGCCTGCTGCACGATGCCGACCAGGCGCTCTATCAGGCCAAGCGCAATGGGCGGAACCGCACGGTGTTCTGGCAGCCCGCCGGCGCGGTGTGACGCACGGCGTGGAACGCGAAAAAGGTGACCGCGCGAACGGGCACCTGTTCCAGTTCGATGGTTCGACGCGCGCTCCGGCCGCTTGCGATGCCGCCCAGGCCGGGGTGCATCAGGCCGGGGCGCGCCGGATTACTTGATCTTGGCTTCCTTGAACGCAACATGCTTGCGCACGACGGGGTCGTACTTCAGCATCTCCATCTTGCCGGTCTGGGCACGGGCGTTCTTCTTGGTCACGTAGAAATAGCCGGTGTCGGCGGTCGACACGAGTTTGATCTGGATGGTGTTGGACTTGGCCATGATACTTTCCGAACAGAGGGGCGCCCGGTTGCGGACGCCGATGCAAGCCGCTTAATTGCCCATCCCGCGCCGCGCCGTCAAGTGATACCAACCGACGTCATCGCCGTCGCCAGCGCTGCCGGGGTGCGCCGTCGCCGGGGCCCTGCAGGATATGGAACACCAGCCCGCCGGTCACCGGACTCGCCTCGGACAGCCGGACTTCAACCTCCTGGGCCAGCCGGAACACCAGCCCGTTGCGCCGCCCGGTCAGCGTCTGCGTCGCCTCGTCGTGGATGTAGAAATCCTCGGGCAGCGTCGAGATCGGCACCAGCCCGCTGGCGCCATTGCCGGCGACCGTGACGAACAGGCCGAAGCGGGTGACTCCTGAGATGCGGGCATCGAAGGTGGCGCCCACCTTGTCCATCATGAAAGCGGCAAGGTAGCGGTCGGTCGCGTCGCGCTCGGCGAGCGCCGCGCGGCGTTCGGTCGCGGTGATATGCTCGCATGTACTGGCAAAATGGCCGCCATCGCCCGGCTCCAGCCCGCCCACGCCGAGCTTGAGGCCGGCGATGAGGGCGCGGTGCACCATCAGGTCCGCATAGCGGCGGATCGGGCTGGTGAAATGGGCGTAGCGCGGCAAGGCGAGGCCAAAATGGCCGATATTCACCACGTCATAGGCCGCCTGCATCTGGCTGCGCAGCACTACCTCGTTGACCAGCGGCCCCTCCTCGGTGCCAGCGACGCGCTTCAGCACGCGGTCGAGATCGCGCGGATGGATCTGCCCGCCCGGCGGCAAGGCGATGTCAAAGCCGCGCAGGAAGCTGCGCAACGTTTCCAGCTTCTCCTCCGAGGGCGGCGCATGGGTGCGGTAGACGCAGGGCTGATGCAACCGCTCCAACTCCTCGGCGGCGCAGACATTCGCCAGCACCATGAATTCCTCGATCAGCCGATGGCTGTCGAGCCGGGGGCGGGGGGCAACGGAGGCGACCTTGCCCGCGTCGTCGAGGACCACGCGGCGCTCGGGCAGATCGAGGTCGAGCGTGCCGCGGGCGTTGCGCACGTCCAGCAAAGCGCGGAAGGCGTCATAAAGGGCGGGGATGGGCAGGCCGAGGTCGTCACCGGCGTCCTGTGCTGCCTGCACCTGCTCATAGGTGAGCCGCGCGGCACTCTTCATCAGGCCACGGCCGAAGCGATGCGTGGTCTTGCGGCCGGCGGCGTCGAGCGTCATCTCGACGAACAGACAGCCGCGATCCTCGGCCGGACGCAGGCTGCACCAGCCGTTGGACAGCACCTCCGGCAGCATCGGCACCACGCGGTCGGGGAAGTAGCAGGAATTGCCCCGCGTCCGTGCCGCGCGGTCCAGCGCCGCACCGGGGCGGACGTAGTGGGCGACGTCGGCGATGGCGACGATGAGGCGGAAGCCGGTGGGCGTGCGCTCGGCGAACACCGCGTCGTCGAAATCCCGCGCGTCCTCGCCGTCGATGGTGACCAGCGGAGTATCGCGCAAATCCACCCGTCCGCGCACCGGGGTGGCGCGCGCCTTGTCGGCTTCCGCGAGGGCTTCGGCTGAGAATTCGGTGGGGATGTCGTGGGTATGGATGACGATCAACGAGATCGCGCGGGCGTCGCCGATGTTGCCGAGGCGCTCGATGATGCGCACTGGCTTCAGGCCGTAGCCATGGGAGGGCAGGGGCTCCCCAAGCACGATCTCGCCCGCCGCGGCACCACCGCTTTCGCCCGGCGGCACCGCCCATTCCGCCTTCACCCGCCGGTCGGTGGGCTCGATCCGGCCATGCCCACCAGTGCCCGGCCGATAGACGCCGAGCACACGGGCTGGGGCCTCGGTCAGGCGCTTCAGCGTGCGCCCGGCGAAGCGGCCGGGGCCGATCGGCCGCAGTTTGGCGACCACGCGCTCGCCGGGCGCCAGTGCCGGGCGGCCGCGCGGTTCGGCTTCCATGACGATCAGCGGCGGCGGGCCGTCTCCGGTCCAGCTGACCGGGCGGGCCAGTGCCTCACCTTCCGAGTCGGTGCCGGTGACGCGGACCTCCATGACGTCGCGCGGTTCCTCCGGCACCTGACGGGGAGGATCATCGTCGCGCGCACTGGAGCCGCCGGCGCCCAGGCTCTTCAGCAGGCCGCGCACCGCGTTGGCATGTTCCGGCCCGAGGCCAAAATGGCGCATCACCTCGCGCTTGCCGACATGGCCTTGCGTGGTCTGGACGAGGCGGCGGATCTCCTCGCGGCTGGGCGCCCCGCTGGGCCGCGGCGCCATGCCTGCACCGCGGGTGCCCGGCCGCTTTCCCGTGCCACCGTCGGCGCGCGCGCCCGGTCGGCCGGAGCGTTTCATCTCAGGTTTTGGCCTTGGCGGACGGTTTTTTCTTCGCGGCAGGTTTCTTGGTGGCCGGCTTTTTGGCCGCAGGCTTTTTCACGGCTGGTGGCTTCTGGGCCGTGGCCTTCGGCTCCTTCGCTGCCGCGGGCTTGGCGGCTGGTTTGGCGGCTTTCGCCCCCTTGCGCGCCGCGAAGCCGCGCGGTTTCAGCACTTTGCCCTTCTCGGCCAGCAGCGCCACCGCCTGGTCAAGCACGATGTCGTCCATCGTCATCTCGCGCGACAAGGTGGCCACCGTGTTGCCATGCTGCACATAGGGGCCGAAGCGGCCCTTGCGCACCAGCACCGGCTCTTTGTCCTTGGGATGGCTGCCGAGCGTGCGCACCGAGGCGAGCTTCTGCGCCAGCACGTCGACCGCCCGGTTGAGCCCGACCGACAGCACGTCATCGTCCTTGTCGAGCGAGGCGAAAATTCCGCCCATTTTCACGAAAGGTCCGAAGCGACCGAGCCCGGCCTCGATGATCTCGCCGGTCTCCGGGTGCGGGCCGACCTCGCGGGGCAGCGACAGCAGGCCGAGCGCCTGGTCCAGCGTCACCGCATCGCCCTCCACGCCACGCGGCAGCGAGGTGCGGCGCGGCTTGCGCTTGGCGCCGGCCTCCTGTTCGCCCTGCTGCACGTAGACGCCGTAGGGGCCGCGGCGCACGGTAACCGGCTCACCGGTTTGCGGGTGATGGCCAAGCTCGCGCATTCCCTCCTTCAGCGTGCCGCCATCCTCCTCGGTGCCGTCGATGGCGAGGCGGCGGGTGAACTGGCATTCCGGGTAGTTGGAGCAGCCGATGAAGCTGCCATGCCGCCCGAGCTTCAGCCCGAGCCGTCCCTTGTTGCAGGACGGGCAGCCGCGCGGGTCGGTGCCGTCCTCGCGGATCGGGAAGAAATGGGGACCCAGGTCATTGTCGAGCGCGGTGATGACGTCGCTGATCTTAAGCTCGCGGGTGTTCTCGATCGCCTTGGAGAACTGCTCCCAGAAGGCGCGCATCACCGCCCGCCAATCCGCCCGCCCGCCCGAGATGTCGTCGAGCTGCTCCTCGAGGCCGGCAGTGAAGTCCGGATCGACGTAGCGCTCGAAGAAGCTGGTGAGGAAGGCGGTGACCAGCCGGCCACGGTCCTCGGGGACGAAGCGCTTCTTGTCGAATTTGACGTAGTTGCGGTCCTGCAGAACGGTCAGGATCGAGGCGTAGGTGGAAGGGCGGCCAATGCCGAGCTCCTCCATCTTTTTCACCAGGCTCGCCTCCGAGTAGCGCGGCGGCGGCTGGGTAAAATGCTGGCCGGCGGTGATCCAGCCTTCCGGCGCCGCACCGTGGCGCAGTGGATCGCGCTCGCGCATCGGGGGCAGCATGCGGTTATCGTCGTCGCCGCCCTCCGCCGCGTCGTCCTGGTCCTCGCGATAGAGCTTGAGGAAGCCGTCGAAGGCGAGGATCGAGCCGGTGGCGCGCAGGCGGGGGCCGCTGGGTCTGGCCGGATCGGCGGTCTCCACCGTCACCTGGTCCAACTCGGCCGACTGCATCTGGCTCGCCACCGCGCGTTTCCACACGAGTTCATAGAGGCGGCGCTGGTCAGGGGTGAGGTAGCGGCCGGCATCGTCGGGGGTGAGCGCCACGTCCACCGGGCGGATCGCCTCGTGGGCCTCCTGGGCGTTTTTGGCGCGGCTGGTGTATTCGCGGGGTGCGGCCGGCAGATAGTCATTGCCATAGCTGCCCTGCACATGGCCACGAATGGCGGTGATCGCCTCCTGCGCCATCTGCACGCCATCAGTGCGCATATAGGTGATGAGGCCCACGGTATCGCCGCCGATTTCGACACCCTCGTAAAGCCCCTGCGCCACCCGCATGGTCTGCTGGGCACCGAAACCGAGTTTGCGGGACGCCTCCTGTTGCAGGGTGGAGGTGGTGAATGGCGCCGGTGGGTTGCGTTTGACGCGGCGGCTTTCAACCGAGGCAACCGCAAAATCCCCGGCCTCGACCTGCGCCTTGGCGGCCTCGGCCAGCGCACGGGAGTTGAGGTCGAACTGATCGAGCCGCTTGCCGTCGAGGTGGGTGAGGCGCGCGGTGAAGGGCGCGTTGGCGGGGGTGAGAAATTGCGCCTCGACCGTCCAGTATTCGCGCGGGCGGAATGCCTCGATCTCGGCCTCGCGCTCGCAGATCAGTCGCAGCGCCACGGACTGCACGCGCCCGGCGCTGCGGCTGCCCGGCAGTTTGCGCCACAGCACGGGCGAGAGCGTGAAGCCCACGAGATAATCAAGCGCGCGGCGGGCGAGATAGGCCTCGATCAGCGGCTGGTCGAGTTGGCGGGGATGGGCGATCGCGTAGCGGACGGCATTGCGGGTGATCTCGTTGAAGGTGATGCGGTGCACCTTCACGTTTTTGAGTACATTGCGCTCCGCCAGCATGGCCTGCACATGCCAGGAGATCGCCTCGCCTTCGCGGTCCGGGTCGGTGGCGAGGTAGAGGGTCTTGGCGCCCTTGAGCGCCTTGGCGATGGCCGAGATCTGCTTGTCGCCCCGCGAATCGGCCTCCCAATCCATCGCGAAATCCTGCTCCGGGCGCACGGAACCGTCCTTCGGTGGCAGGTCGCGGACATGCCCGAAGCTGGCCAGCACAGTGTAGCCGCCGCCGAGATATTTGTTGATTGTCTTGGCCTTGGCAGGCGATTCGACGACAACGACGTCCGACATTTTGCTCCGTTCGTTGGGCTATCCGCCCCATGTCGCCAACAGGGCGATCCGGTGCCCGGAAAGGGTCTCGATCCTGCCCGCGATCTCCAGATCCAGCAGCACGGACATGACCACGGAGGCCGGTAGTTGGCAGCGCCGGATGAGATCGTCAACTGCGGTCGGTGCCGGGCCGAGCAGGTTGACGATGGTTTGAAGTGCCGCGGCGTGTGCGCCGGGCGGCAATTCGGCCGCCGGCACCGGTTCGGCGAACCCATTTGTCGCCTCGTAGAGCGGCGCCTGGGCCAACCCGCCGGAGAGCAACGCGATAACGTCCTCGGCTGTTTCGGTGAGGTGGGCACCGTCGCGCAGCAGTCCATTGGTGCCCCGGCAGCGTTCGTCGAGTGGGGAGCCTGGCACCGCGAACACTTCGCGATTGGCCTCGGCGGCGAGCCGGGCGGTGATCAGGCTGCCGGATTTCAGCGCCGCCTCGACCACCACCACGCCAAGCGAGAGCCCGGCGATCACCCGGTTGCGCCGCGGGAAGTGCCGCGCCTGGGCGGCGACCCCGGGCGGCAGTTCGGCGAACACCGCCCCCTCGCTGCCGATGCGGCGCTGGAGGGCAGCGTTTTCCGGCGGGTAGAAGGTGTCGATGCCGCCGGCGATGCAGGCGATGGTGGCGCCGCGGCCGAGGGCGCCCACGTGTGCTGATGTATCGATCCCGCGCGCAAGCCCGGAGATGACGACGAACCCGGCGTCCGCGAGCCCGGCAGCGAGAATTTCGGCGATCCGGCGGCCATTTGCCGAGGCATTGCGGCTGCCGACAATGCCGACCGCGCGGCGGGAGGCCAGCGTCGGGTCCCCCATCACCGCCAGCGCCGGCGGCGGGTCGTCGAGCGTGGCGAGCAGCGGGGGGTAGCCAGGCGCTCCGAGGAACAGCATCTGCCCGCCTAATTTGGCGACAGCCTCAAGCTCTCGCTCAGCGGAATGGCGGTTGGGCACGGGCAAGGTGGCACGGCGGCCGGCGGCGCGCGCGATCTCCGGCAACGCCGCGATCGCCGCCGTCGCATCGCCGAAGCGGGCCAGCAGACGGCGATAGGTGATCGGCCCCACCCCCTCCGTGCGCGCGAGACGGAGGCGATCGGCCGCATCGCTCATTTTTTCGCGCCGATCCGTGGCTCCGTACCGGCGATCAGGCGGCGGATGTTGTCCTTGTGGCGCAGCACCACCAGCGCGACGGACGCCAGCACCAGGCCGAACACCGGCTGCGGCGAACCTAGCAGCCAGGTGATGATCGGCGCGGCCACCGCGGCAACCAGGGACGCGGCCGAGGACATGCGTAGCAGCAGGACGGCGAGCAGCCACACCACTGCCGCCCCCGCCGCGACCCGCCAATCCGCTACCAGCATGATACCAAGTCCGGTGGCGACGCCTTGGCCGCCTTTGAATTTCAACCAGACCGGGTAGTTGTGGCCGAGCAGGCTGGCGAGTCCGCCGAAGAAAATGCCCGGTACCCCAGCCAGCACGGCCCCGAGCACGACGGCAAGGGAGCCCTTGGCGGCATCCAAGACCAGCGTTCCGGCGGCCAGCCCCTTGCGGCCGGTGCGCAGCACGTTGGTGGCGCCCGTGCTGCCAGAGCCGATCTTGCGCACGTCGCCGAGGCCCGCTGCCATGGTCAGCAGCAGGCCGAAGGGGATGGAGCCCAGGAGATAGCCGGCGATCGCCGCCAGCATCACCGAGGTCTCGCTGCTCATTCCGCTCATCCGAAAACCCTCCGTCCTGCTTTCCAGGTGCCGATCACCCTTCCTTCCAGCGCCCGCCCGTCGAACGGGGTGTTCTGCGCCCGGCCCGGCAATTCCCCGGCCTCGACCTGCCAGGCGGCATCGAGGTCGAACAGGCAGAGATCGGCCGGGGCGCCCTTGGCGAGCGTGCCGGCTTTGACGCCGAGCACCTTTGAAGGGCCGGCCGTCAGCAGGCCGAGCGCGCGGGCGAGGGGGATGGCGCCGCCATGAACCTGGGCCAGCGTGACGGCGAGCAGGGTGGCGAGGCCAACGCCGCCCGCGGCCGCCTGGGCGAAGGGGAGGCGCTTGTCATCGGCGTCGCGCGGCTGGTGGTCGGAGGCGATGGCGTCGATCGTGCCATCGGCCAGCGCGGCGACCACCGCCAGCCGGTCTTCCTCGGCCCGCAAGGGCGGCGAGAGCTTGGCGTAGGTGCGGAAATTGCCGATCGCCGTCTCGTTGAGGTCGAAATAGGGCGGCGCGGTGTCGCAGGTGACGTCGAGCCCGTCGGTCTTGGCGGCGCGGATCAGGCCGAGCGCCTCGCCGGTTGAGACATGGGCGAAGTGCAGCGCCCCGCCGGTCATGCGAAGGAGCCGCAGGTCCCGCGCCACCATCAGCGCCTCGGCGGCGGGGTGGATGGCGGGGAGGCCGAGGCGGGTGGCGAGTTCGCCGGAGGTCGCGGCGCCACCCTCGGCGAGCGTCGGCTCCTCCGGGTGCTGCACCACGCGGGCGCCGAAGGCTTTGGCGTAGGAGAGGATCAGCCGCATCATCCGGGCCGAGCCGATCGCGCGGGCGCCATCGGTGAAGGCGACGGCGCCGGCCTCGCGCAGCAGGCCGAGTTCGGCCAGTTCCTCGCCGCGGCAGCCCTTGGTGGCCGCCGCATAGGGCAGGATGGTGAGGCTCCCGGTCTCCTCGCCGCGGGCACGCAGATGGCGCACCAAGGCGGGGTCATCGATCGCCGGTTTGGTGTCGGGCAGGGCGGCCAGGGTGGTGATGCCGCCCGCCGCCGCCGCCACTGCCGCGGAGGCGATAGTCTCGCGATATTCGCCGCCGGGTTCGCCGACTTCGGCGCGCATGTCGACCAGCCCCGGGCACAGCACTGCGCCGTCACCGTCTATCACCCTTGCGCCCTCGGGGCGGCCGAAGCCGCGGCCGAGATCGGCGATCCGGCCATCGCGCACCAGCAAGGCGCCGGCCATATCCAGGCCGGCGGCTGGGTCCAGCAGGCGGACATTCTCGAAAATAAGGTCAGTCATTGCGCTGATTCCGGCGCGCCAGCATGTCGAGCACGGCCATGCGGACCGCGACGCCCATCTCGACCTGCTCCTTGATAAGGCTGCGGATTGGGTCGTCCGCGACGTCCGAGGCGATTTCCACCCCGCGGTTCATCGGGCCGGGATGCATCACCAGGGCATCGGGCTTGGCGAAGGCGAGTTTCTCGGCGTCCAACCCGTAGAATCGGAAGAATTCGCGGAAGGAGGGGATCAGCCCGCGGGTCATGCGCTCCTTCTGCAGCCGCAGCATCATCACGATGTCGCAGCCCTCGAGGCCCTCGCGCATGTCGTGGAACACCTCGACGCCGAGGCGCGTCACCTCGGCCGGCATCAGGGTCGGCGGGCCGATCACCCGCACGCGGCTGCCCATGGCCGAGAGCAGGAAGATGTTGGAGCGGGCGACACGGCTGTGCAGCACGTCGCCGCAAATGGCCACCGTCAGCCCCTCCAGCCGGCCGCGACGGCGGCGGATGGTCAATGCATCGAGCAGGGCCTGGGTGGGGTGCTCATGCGTGCCGTCACCGGCGTTAATCACCGCGGCATCCACCTTGCGAGCGAGCAGCGCCGGGGCGCCCGAGTCGCCGTGGCGGACCACCAGCAGGTCGCAGTTCATCGCGTTCAGTGTCGCCGCGGTGTCGAGCAGGGTTTCGCCCTTGTTCACCGAGGAGGTGGAGACCGACATATTGATCACATCGGCGCCGAGCCGCTTGCCCGCCAGCTCGAAGCTCGTGCGGGTACGCGTTGAATCTTCGAAAAAAAGATTGATCAGCGTGCGGCCGCGCAGCAGATCCCGCTGGGTTTTGCCGGAGCGGTTGAGCAGCGCGTAGCTCTCCGCGAGATCGAGCACGGACTCGATCTCAGGCGGGTGCATGCCCTCGATTTGCAGGAGGTGGCGGTGTGCTAGGGCCAAAGCATGGGGTCCCGTCGGTAGGGGTGGGTAGGTTACAGGGGGCCGCCTGATCATGCTAGGCTGGCGCATGGAGGCCGCCATGTCCGACACCAAGCCGACGAAGCTGATCACCATCGTGCCGACGACAGGGCGGGTGCGGGTGAGCTTCGCGGGCGCGATCATCGCCGATAGCACGGCGGCGCTCACGCTGCGCGAGACGCCCTACGGGCCGGTGCAATACATCCCGCGCAGCGACGTTTGCATGGAGCTTTGCCAGCGCACCGCGCACGCGAGCCATTGCCCCTGGAAGGGCGATGCCAGCTATTACAGCATCACCGTTGGTGAGCGCATCGCGGCCAATGCGATCTGGAGCTACGAGGCGCCGATCGACGCGGTATCCGCGATCAGTGGCTATGTGGCCTTCTACCCCGACCGAGTGGATACGATCGAGATCAGCTGACTAGCCCGCCAGCGCCGAAATCCGCGCGAGCGCTTCGTCTTGGCCGAGGGCTAAAAGCGTGGCGTCGATGCCGGGGCTGACCGTGCTGCCGGTGAGGGCGATGCGCAGGGGCTGAGCGATCTGGCCGAGTTTCTTGCCCTGCGCCTCGGCAAAGGCGCGCAAGGCGGCGTCGATCGCCTCGCGCTCGAATTGAGTTGCGGCCAGCATGTCCTTGAGGCCGGCGAGCAAAGCGCGCCCCTCGTCGGTGAGGGCGGCAGCCGCCTTGGCGTCGAGCGGCAAGGGAAGGGTGCGGGCGAGGAATGCTGCGGAGTCAGCGAGTTCGATCATCGTCTTGGCGCGCTGCTTCAGCTCCGGCATCAGGGCGGCGATGCGCGGCGCGCCGGACGAAAGGTCGAGCCCCTCCCGCCCGGCAAGCCGTGCCAGCACCATCTCCGTGAGGCGGGCGTCCTCGGCGGCGCGGATCCAGACGCCGTTGAGGTTGTTGAGCTTGGCATAGTCCATCCGTGCGGCGCCGCGGTTGACGTCGACGATGTCGAACAGCCGGATCGCCTCGTCCCGCGAAATCACCTCGAGATCGCCGTGCGACCAACCGAGGCGCATGAGGTAGTTGCAGAGCGCCTCGGGCAAATAGCCCTGGACGTCGAACTCCATCACCGAGACGGCGCCGTGGCGCTTGGAGAGCTTGTGCCCGTCGGCGCCATGGATCAGCGGCACATGGGCGAAGCGCGGGCGCTCCCAGCCCATGGCGTCATAGATCTGCGCCTGGCGGAAGGTGTTGGTGAGGTGATCATCGCCGCGGATGACATGGGTGATCGCCATGTCATGGTCATCCACCACCACCGCGTGCTGATAGGTCGGCGTGCCGTCGCTGCGCAGGATGATCATGTCGTCGAGTTCAGCATTGGCGACGCGCACGGTGCCCTGCACGAGATCGTCCACCACCGTCTCGCCCTCCTGCGGCGCGCGCAGACGGATCGCCGGGGCGACATCGTTGAGCCCGGTGCCGGGGTCACGGTCGCGCCAGGGGCTGCGGACCTTGAGGCCGGGATTCGCCTCGCGCATCGCCTTCAACTCGTCGGCTGACAGCCAACATTTGTACGCCTTGCCGGCGGCGACCATGGCGTGCGCGACCTCGGCGTGCCGGGCGGCGCGCTTGGACTGGTAGACCGGCGGCGCGTCCGTCTCGAGGCCGAGCCAGGCGAGACCGTCGAGGATCGCCTGGGTGGCGGCCTGGGTGCTGCGCTCCTTGTCGGTGTCCTCGATGCGCAGCAGGAATTCGCCCCCGTGGTGGCGGCTGAACAGATAGTTGAACAGCGCGGTGCGGGCGCCGCCGATATGCAGCATGCCGGTGGGGCTCGGGGCGAAACGGGTGCGAACGGTCATGGCTTGGTCTCTCGTCGGAGGGCCGCGCTTCTATCATGGGCCGGCGTTGCGTCGTAGCGTGGCAGTCATGCAGGCAGGCATGAGCGACAGCACGGCGGCTGAACCCGGGGCGTTCGCCGGCTGGGTGGCGGCCGAGCGCGGGCGGTTCGCGGTGTGGCTGCCGGTGTTCATGGCGCTCGGGGCGGCGCTCTATTTCAGCCTGCGCAGCGAAATCCCGCCGGCGAGCGGGGCGATTGCGGGCGGCGTTGCGTTGGTCGTGGCGCGGTTCGCGCGCGCGCCTTGGCTGCGGGTACCGGCCGTGCTCGCGGTGGCCGCGATGCTCGGCATGGCCGCCGCGCAGTTTGCCACCTGGCGGGCGGCGCCGCTCGCCGATCTGCCGCGCAAGGCAAGCATCGTCACCGGGAAAGTCCGCGCGGTCGAGCAACTGCCCAACGGTCGACGGGTGACGCTGGAGCGGGCCAGCCTCGATGGCGGGGCGGCGCAGGAGCGCCTGCTGCGCATCCGCCTGCGCGCTGGCGACGAGACGCCACTGTCGACCGGTGACACGATCGAGGTGCGCGCCATGCTGAGCCGTCCGGCGCCGCCGGCATTTCCGGGTGCCTGGGATTTCCAGCGCGATGCTTTTTTCGCCGGGTTCGGCGGCTATGGTTTCGCGCTCCGGCCGGTGACGCTGCGCACCCATGGCGCGGCCGAAGGGCTCGCCGCCCGGATACAGGCCTTGCGCGAGGCGATCATCGCCCGCGCCGCCGCCGCCTTGCCGGCCGAGCGCGCGGCGATCGCGGCGACCCTGCTGACCGGCGGCACCAGCTCAATCCCCGAGGCCGACCGCGCGGCGTTTCGCGATTCCGGTCTGGCCCATCTGCTCGCTATCGCCGGTCTGCATATCGGTATCGTGATGGCGTGGGTGTTCGGCACCACCCGGTTGCTGCTGGCACTGTCGGAACGGGCGGCGCTCTCCTGGCCGCTGAAACAACTGGCGGCACTCACCGCGCTGGCCGCCGGGCTGTTCTACATGGTGCTGACCAGCGCCCATGTGCCGATCATGCGCAGCTTCGCCATGGCCGCCCTGGTGACGCTCGGTGTGATAATCGGGCGGCGGGCGCTGTCGCTGCGCGGCCTCGGCTTCGCGATGGCGGTGCTGGTGCTGGTGGCACCGCACGAGGTGATGGGGGTGAGCTTCCAGATGAGTTTCTCGGCGGTGCTGGCGCTGATCGCCGGCTACGAGGCGCTGCGGCCGCTCCTGCACCGCCTGCGCGGCAACGGGTCGCTGCCACGCCGGCTGCTCGGCCATGTCGTGGCACTCGCGCTCACGAGCGCGCTTGCCGGCACCGCGTCGACGCCGTACGGCGCGTATCACTTCGGCCATGCTCAGCTCTACTACGTGTTCGCCAACATGATCGCCGTGCCGCTCACCGCGCTGTGGGTAATGCCGGCGGGGATGTTGGCATTGCTGCTGATGCCGCTGCAGGCCGAGGGGCCGGCGTTTTGGGCGATGGGCTGGGGGATCGAGGCGGTGCTGTATGTCGGCCGCGCGGTTGCCGCCTGGCCCGAAGCGGTGGTTGCGGTGCCGCATCTGGCGCCGTGGGGGCTGCTGCTGATTTCGCTCGGTCTCGCCTGGCTCGGTATCTGGCGCACCCGGATCCGGCTATTCGGGCTCACCGCCATTCTGGCCGGGGCAGTCTCGCCCCTCTTCGCCCCGCCGCCTGACATCGTGGTCTCGGCCGATGCGCGGCTGATCGGGCTGCGCACGACGGAGGGTATCTACATCATCCCGGGCAAGGGCGGCTCCAAACTGATCCGCGACAGTTGGCGGCAGCTCTGGGGCACCGATGCCCAGGCCCTGCCGCTGCCGGTCGGCCGCTCGCCGGGCGGGACGATGGAATGCGCCCGCAACGACTGTATTGCGCTGATTGACGGGCGGAAAATCCGGGTTTTGCGCGGTCAGCCGACCTGCGACGCCATACTTGTCCTCTCGCCCGAGCCGCTGCGCTTCGATTGCGCCGATCCGCCGCCTTTCATTGATCGCTTCAGCGTCTGGCGCCATGGTGCGCATGCCGCCTGGGTAACACCTTCCGGCGCGAACATTCGCACCGATCGCGACGAGCGGGGCGTTCGGCCATGGATCCCCCGCATGGTCAGCCGCAGTGCCGTGCCGCCGGGAATGCCGCCGGCGGCGCGCGATGACGTGCCGGAGGAGTGAACCTTACGCGACCACCCCGACGTAACCGTCCCGCTGCGGGTCGGCGCCGCCTTCGAGCCTGCCCTCCCACAGCGTGATCCCGTGCGGTGCGGCGAAGGGGAAGCTCATCGGGGACCGCTTCACGCCATAGCCCATCGCCTCGACCGCGCGCTGGGTGGCGCGAGGGATACGGTTGGAGATGTCGATGTCGTTGGTGGTCGCCGAGAAGCGTGGCGCCTGCACGGCTTCCTGCATGCTCATGCCCCAGTCCAGCACGTTCAACAGCACTTGCAGGATCGCTACCCCGATCCACGCGCCGCCAGGGGCGCCCAGGGTGACGACCGGCGTGTTGCCCTCCAGCACGATGGTGGGCGACATCGATGAAAACCGCCGCTTGCGGGGCGCGATTGAGCCGGCGCGGCCGGGCCGCGGATCATACCAGTTCATCGCGCCATTCAGCATGAAGCCTGTACCAGGCGGAATGACGCCGGAGGGGGTCCCGAGTGTGTGGGTCAGCGAAACCACCATGCCGTCGGCGTCCACGCAGGAGATCGTCGTGGTGTGCTTGGCATCGCTGCCAATGCGGGGCAGCGAGGTCCTTTGCCCAGAACCGATGCGCGCGGCGCACGCATCGGCATAGGTATCAGACAGCAGCATCTCCAGTGGCGGGGGCACGAAATCGGGGTCGCCGATGTGGGTGTCTTTGTCGAGGCCGGCGATCTTCATCACCTCGGCCAGCACGCGGATGTATTCGGGCGCGTTGTGGCCCATCGCCACCAGGTCGAACCGCTCCAGGATGCGCAGCATCTCGACAACCACGATGCCGCCGGCCGGCGGTGGCGGCACGGCAATGCGGCGGCCGCGATAGGTGATCTCCAGCGGCACATGCTCGCGGACACGGAAATCCGCGAGGTCGGCCAGGGACAACAGCCCGCCATTGGCTCGCATATCGGCATCGATGCGCTGGGCGATTGCCCCGGTGAAGAAGCTTTCGGCGCCGTTTGCGGCGATATCCGCGAGTGTCGCTGCGAGATCGGGGTTGCGCACGGGGTCACCGACCCGTTTCGGCGCGCCATCGCGCATGTAGAGCCGTGTGCCGTCCGCCGTGAAGCCGAGCTTGGCAGCATAGCCGGCGCGGCCATAGGCAGCCTCGTTCATGGTGAACATCGCGTGGACATGCGGGCGGATCACCCAGCCATCCGCGGCAAAGCGGATCGCCGGGCCGAACAGGCTGGCCCAGTCGCGCCGACCGAAGCGGGCATGGGCAGCCTCGAACACCCGCAGAATTCCGGGGGTGGTGACTGCCTGGTGGCCGACCTCGTTGACCGCGCCTTTCAGCACGTACCCGTAGCCGTCGGAGCACTCACGCTCGAAAATGCTCTCCCACATCGCGGGGGTGGCGGCTTGCGGGCAGGTGGAGAGCCCGTCGAGGATGATGTGGCTGCCCGATTTCGGGTCGAACACCTGCATCGAGCCGAGCCCGCCGATGCCGCACATCATCGGATCGACCACGCCCTGGGTGAAGGCGCAGGCAAGCACGGCATCGACCGCGCTGCCGCCGGCGGCCAGCACCTCGGTGCCCGCCTCCACCGCCTCGGGCTGCGGCGCGACGATCATCGCCCGGGGTTCGGGCAGACGGCGGATGGGGCGGGGCATGGCGGGCTCCTGGTATTGGCTGGGCAGCCTGCCGTCGACCGCTCCCGCCGTGCAACCCTTGGCTCAGTAGCGCCGCAGCAGCCCGACCAGCTTGCCCTGGACCCGCACCTTGTCGGCCGGGTAGATCTGGGTCTTGAACGTCGCGTTGGCGGGTTCGAGCGCGATCGAATTGCCGCGGCGGCGCAGGCGCTTCAGGGTGACGTCCTGCTCGTCCACCAGGGCGACGACAATGTCGCCGGTCTCGGCCGCGTCGGATTTGCGGATGATCACGGTGTCACCGTTCCAGATGCCGGCGTCGATCATCGAGTCGCCATCAACTTCGAGGGCGAAGTGTTCGCCGCTGCCCAGCATCGTCGCCGGCACATCGATGTGCCGGGCAGTATCACCGAGCGCCTCGATGGGCAGGCCCGCGGCAATACGGCCATAGAGCGGCAACTGCACCGATACCGCGTCATTGGCGGCCTTCGCGCCGGCAAGGCGGCCGCTGAAATCGCCGCGGATCACATTGGGTGTGAACCCCCCCGAGACCGCGGCGGGCTCCCCGAGTTCGGCCACCGCCTGGTGGCGCGCGGTGATGTCATCGGGCAGGCGGACGACTTCCAGCGCACGGGCGCGATGATGGCGGCGCTGCAGGAAACCGCGCTCCTCCAGGGCCGAGATCAGCCGGTGAATTCCGGACTTGGAGCGGAGGTTCAGCGCGTCCTTCATTTCCTCGAAGCTCGGGGAAAACCCGGTGGTGCGGAGATGGCGATCGATGAAGGTGAGCAGTTCGTGCTGCTTGCGGGTGAGCATTGAAAGGGACTCCTGTGCGCCGTTTGGAACATATCGGCAACTCATGAACCCGTTCTATATAAGTTCTTTTCGCCGTGTCAAACTTATTCACAGGCCCAGGTGATCAAGCCGGATAATCGGCACAATTTCGCCGGATTTCGCCGCCTGCGCGTGCGGCGGGCGGAGGATCAAAGCGTTCGACTCGGCCAATAACCGCAGCATCGCGGAATCCTGCCGCGTGAATGCGCTCACTGCTGTATTCCCCGCGGAGTCGGTGACCAACCGGGCGCGCAAATGGTCGGCGCGGTGATCATTGGCGGGCAGGTCGGCGCCGAGCACGGCGTGGCTGGTTGGCGGCGGAGCGCCGGGCAGGCCGGACAGCACCCGCAGCGCCGGCAGCAGGAACAGGATGGCGGTAATCAGCGATGAGACCGGATTGCCGGGCAGGCCAAGCAGCGGCACCCCGCCGAGCGCACCATGGATGAGCGGCTTGCCCGGCCGCATCGCGATTTTCCAGAAATCGACCACCAAACCGGCCGGCGCCAAAGCGGACTGGATTAGGTCATGCTCGCCGACCGAGGCGCCCCCGGTCGTGACCAATATGTCGCAGGACCGCGCGCCAGTGGCGGCGGCGGCGATGGCGGCGCTATCGTCGGGCGCGACCGGCAGCACCACCGCGTCGCCGCCGCAGGACTGCACCAGGGCTGCGAGCGCATGCGAGTTGGAGGAGACGATACCGCCCGGGGGGATCGGCTCGCCGGGCAAGGCGATTTCGTCGCCGGTGGCGAGAATGGCGACACGTGGGCGGCGATGGACGGCCACCCATGGGTGATTGCCTGCGGCGATCAGACCGATATCCCGTGCATTCAACAGCTTGCCAGCCGGAACCAATATTTCGCCGCAGGAGTAATCCTGGGCGGCGCGGCGGATATGGCGGCGGGCGACCACCGCCTCGTTCACCGTCACATGCTCGCCGGCGCGGGTGGCGTCCTCCTGCAGCAGGATCGCGTCGGCGCCATCGGGGATGATGCTGCCGGTGAACAGGCGAAGCGCCTCGCCGGAGCCGAGCGTGCCGGGCCAGGGGTGGCCGGCGGGGGCGGCGCCGACCACGGCGAGCACCGCGCCAACCACGCCATCGGGGCCGCGGAGCGCGTAGCCGTCCATCGCCGAGACATCCAGCGGTGGCTGCGTGAGGCGGGCGGCGATTGGTTGCGCGGTGACGCGCCCCCAGGCGGCAGCCAGCGGCACGATCTCAGCCGCCGTCGGCCGTAGCCCGGCAAGGATGCGGGTCCGGGCTTCGTCCACACTGATCATGCCGACCCCGCGCTGCCCTCGGCCGGGCGGAGGCGGATAACGGTATGATCGCGCTTGCGGAACAAGGCGAAGAAGCCAAGCACTTGTTTCCACGGGAAATATTTTCGATCAAGCAGCCGCATCGCCTTTGCCGCCTCGGGGCCGGTGACGATCTCGGCCTGGGCGTTGATCCAGTCGCCCAGCACCTCGCCGCGCATGGTGCAGGGGGCGAGCCGCACCTTGGGGTTGCGGCGCACCCGCTTCACCTTGAAGCTGTCGGCGGTGCTGTAAACGTAGAAGCGGTCGGGCACGGCTGGGTCGGCGGCGAACCACAGCGGGGTCTTCACGCCCTTGCCGTCGCGGCGGAAGGATTCGAGGTTGATGTAGCGGTGCCCCGCGATTTGCCGCATCGTCGGTCCCCTCCGGCTAGGCGGCCTGCTTGGCCGCGGCGGCGCGCTGAATGCCGCGCCACACCTTATAGGCGATCACCACCACGAGGCAGGCGCCGACACCGGCCAGCATCCAGTAGACCCCATCGGGCCCCAGCCATTCCGCCAGATACCACCCGGCGGCGACGAAACTCGAGGCCCAAAGGCCGGCGGCAATGAAGTTCCAGAACGCGAATTTCGCCCAGCTCATGCCCGCGACACCGCAGGCCGCGGAGGATACGTTGCGGACGCCGTAGATGAAGCGGAAGGACAGCACGAACAACGTGCCGTAGCGGTCGAGAAACCCCAGCGCCTGGCCGAGGCGGCGTTCGGCGCCTGGAATTCTCTTCGCCACCCCCACGCCGAATTTGCGGCCAAGGGTGAACCACACCTGGTCCCCCAGATAGGAGCCGATCCAAACGCTCACCAACAGATACCAGGGATTGATCGCGCCGGTCGCCTTGCCCGCGGCCGAAGCCAGCAGCACGAAGGTCTCGCCCTCGAAGAATGCCCAGGCAGCGGCGCCCAGATAAGCCAGCGCACCCCATTCGGCCCAGAACTCAGCCACGTCGATGCCTACTCCCGATCACTCGCATCCCCGCAGTTTGACGCGGGTTGCCCATAGAGCAAGCTTAAACTTGTGTAAGTTATGTGGCGTACCTCACCCACGCTCGGGAAACAGCCCAAGCAACCCCGCTTCGCTCGCCGCGCATCGCCCACGCTCGGTGATCAGTCCGCTCACCAGACGCGCCGGAGTGACATCGAAGGCAGGGTTGGCGCCGGGGCTGGAGGAGGGTGCGATGCGCACCGTGGTTGCCGTGCCGTCCATGGCCAGGCCGGTGATGGTGGTTACCTCGCTCGCTGCGCGCTCCTCGATCGGGATTTCGCGAATACCGTCCGCGATCGCCCAATCGATGGTGGAGGACGGCACCGCGACCCAGAAGGGCACACCGTTGTCATGCGCCGCCAAGGCCTTGAGATAGGTGCCGATCTTGTTGGCGACATCCCCGGCACGGGTGGTGCGGTCGGTGCCGACGATGACGAGATCGACCATGCCGTGCTGCATCAGGTGGCCGCCGGCATTATCGGCGATCACGGTGTGGCGCACGCCGTGGCTGCCGAGTTCGAAGGCGGTGAGCAGGGCGCCTTGGTTGCGCGGGCGGGTCTCGTCGACCCAGACGTGAAGGTCGATCCCCTGGTCATGCGCCATGTAGATCGGCGCGAGCGCGGTGCCCCAGTCGACGGTGGCGAGCCAGCCGGCGTTGCAATGGGTGAGGATGTTGACGGTGTGGCCGGGCTTGGCGAGGCCGGTGATCAGCTCGAGCCCGTGGCGGCCGATGGCGGCGCACATCGCGACATCCTCATCGGCGATGGCGGCGGCCTCTTCATAGGCGGCGGCGACGCGGGCGCTGGCATCGAGCGGGCGGAGGCGGGCGAGCATGCGGTCGAGCGCCCATTGCAGGTTGATCGCGGTGGGCCTGGTGGCGGCGAGCAGGGCGGCATCGCGCTCCATCGCGGCATTGCCGGCATCGGCGCGCAGCGCGAGGCTCAGCCCGTAGGCGGCCACGGCGCCGATCAAAGGCGCGCCGCGCACCTGCATGGCGCGGATGGCATGCGCGGCCGCGGCGACCTCGGTGAGGCGCAGCACGTCCACCGCCCAGGGCAGCCGGGTCTGGTCGAGGATATGGACGGACCAGCCATCCTGCGCGTTGACCCAGACGCTGCGATAGGGAGTGCCGTCGATTTTCATGAGTGCCCCGAGAAAATGGTCAGACGCGCTGGTGCAGCACGCAGACCAGGGTGAAGAGCCGCCGCGCGGTGGCGAAATCGATGGCGATCTTGCCGTCCAGCCGGGTGATCAGCAGCTCCGCGCCCTCGTTGTGCAGGCCGCGACGGCCCATGTCGATCGCCTGGATGCGCTGCTCGCGCCCTTCGGCCACCGCCAGAACATGGCTGTCGACCAGCATCTGATAGTCGCGGATCAGGCCGCGAAACGGGCCTAGGGCGAGCAGGATGCCGCGCAACGGCGTGCCATCGGCGGCGCGGATGTCAAACGCGAGGCGGCCGTGCTGGATCGACAGGCGCAACCCGTACGGCCCTTCGCCGCCGGCGACCGGGACGAACCGGTTCTCGGCCTGGAGATCGGCGACGGCCTGGGCGAGGTCGGCCTCCAGCAGCGGCGAAAGGCGCGTTAGCGTCTCGCCCTCGAGCACGATGTCGGCTAGCCGCGCCCCCTCGGCCGCGAGATCGATCGCCGTGGTCATCGCTCAGCCCGGACCTTCGACTGTCAGCATGCCGAGTGCGGTCATCGCGCCGACCGTCATGCCCTTGATTGGCTGCAACAGCCCGACCGCGAGCACCACCGTGAGCGGAAGCCAAATCGCGGCATGGATCCATAGGTCTGGCGTCCAGGCCTTTTCCACCACCAGCATGGCCGGCACGATCAGGTGTCCCACCACGACAATGGTGAAATACGGCGGCGCGTCATCGGCGCGGGCGAGGCCGAGCGGGGCGCGGCATTCGGAGCACTCGGCCTTGATGCGGAGGAACTTGGCGAACAGCCGGGTCTTGCCGCAGGCCGGGCAGGCGCCCATCGCCCCCCGGCGCAGCGCGTCGGCCATGCGCGGCACCGGCCAGGGCGGCAATTTCGGCGCGCGATCGGGCGTCCAACGGACGGGTGAGCCCTCGGTCACGGCGGGACCTTTCATCAGCGGCCGGCAAAAACGCTCGCCGCAGTGCAGCATTACTTGATCCCGCCGGCGATGGCGATCATGACTTTGCGCATGTCGCGCATTCTCGTCATCAATCCGAATTGCAGCCAGGATTGCTCGGATGGCATCGCCGCCGCAATCGCCCCGTTCCGCCGCCTCGACGGCCCGGAGATCGATGTGGCCACGCTGGCGAGCGGCCCCAAGGCGATCTACTCATGGCGCGAATGGCATGCGGTGGTGGAGCCACTGTGCCATTTCGTCGAACGCGCCACGGCCGACATTTTTGTCGTTGCCTGTGCCTCCGATCCGGGGATCGAAGCGGTGCGCGCCTGCACCACCGCGCCGGTACTGGGGATATTTCGCTGTGCGGTGACCGCCGCCGTGGCGCGCGCCGAGCGGTTCGGGGTGATCGCGCTCGCCAATGCCTCCAAGGCGCGCCACCTCGCCGCACTTCGGGCCCTCGGCCTCGAGTCGCGGCTGGCCGCCGAGGTGGCGATGAACGTGCCGCTCGAAACCCTGCTCGACCCCAAGGCGGCCCGCAGCCGGTTGATCAACGCCGCCAAGAAATTGGCCGACGCCGGGTCCGACACCATTATCCTCGGCTGCACCGGCATGAGCCATCATCGCGCGGCAATCGAGGCCGATCTCGGCCTGCCCGTCATCGACCCCTGCCAGGCCGCGATCGGCCAAGCATTGGCGATCGCGCTGACGATCTAGCGCCGCGGCGCCGAGGCAGCCAGGATAGGTGCGAGTGAAGGAGACCAATTGATGCCCCGCACGCTGACGCCCCAGGATGTGTTCGCCTTCGAGAGCGTCACCGACGCGCGGATCGCCCCCGATGGCAGCCGGGTGATTGCCACCCTCACCAAGCGGGACATCGCCACCGACAGCCGGGTGCCAAGGCTGGCCGAGAGCCTCGATCGCGGCGCCTGGACGGAGATCTCCGGCACCGAGGGCGTGATGATGGCCCGCCTCGCGCCCGACGGGCGGCGGATCGCCCTGCTGCGGCGCGACGGCGGACGCAACCAGGTGGCGGTGCATGACGGAACGCTCATCGTGCTGCACACGACCGAGGCGCCGCTGCGCGACCTCGCCTGGTCGCCCGATGGCACGCAGGTCGCCTTCCAGCAGAGGATCGACTCGGCGATGCCGTCATGGCTTGGCCTGCTCACCCCGCCGCAAG